>NZ_QLJK01000110.1:0-1057 GCF_003950715.1 Sphingomonas sp. S-NIH.Pt3_0716
TTAGAGCGGTTTCCACACGATCTGACTCGTCAGGGATTCCCTTCGCGGCGCCGTTGTGATTCAGCCTTCCTGCTGGTGGCAGGAGGCCAGCATGGATGGCACGAACGCTATCACAGGATCTTCGGGACCGAGTTGTCGCAGCGATTGATGGTGGGCTGAGTTGCCATGCGGCAGCGGCCCGCTTCGGGGTCAGCGTGTCGAGCGCGATCCGCTGGCGACGGCTTGCGTTGGAGCATGGCCGGGCCGTTGCCAAGCCGCGCGGCGGTGACCGGCATTCAGGTAAGATCGAAGCGCACGGCGGCTTCATTCGGGAACTGATCGCCGAGCAGGGCGACATGACCTTGGTCGAGGTTCAGGCGCGGCTGATCGAGCGTGGGGCCCCGGTCGGTATCGGCACGGTGCATCGCTTCTTCGTGCGTCACGGGATCACGCGCAAAAAAAGACCGGTCACGCGATCGAGCAGGACCGTCCCGACGTCCTGAGGCAACGGCAGCATTGGTTCGACGGCCAGATCGACCTCGAACCCGAACGCCTCGTCTTCATCGACGAGACGTGGACCGCCACCAACATGACCCGCAGCCATGGCCGCTGCCGGAAGGGCGAGCGGCTGCGGATGGGCTTCCCGCACGGCCACCGCAAGACCACCACGCTGGTCGCGGGCCTGCGCATGGATGGCATGGTCGCGCCGATGGTGCTGGACGGGCCGATCAACGGCGACTGGTTCGAAGCCTATGTCGCCCAGGTGCTGGTGCCCGAACTGCGTCCCGGCGACGTGGTCATCATGGACAACCTCTCGAGCCACAAACGGGCCGCCGTGAAGGAAAGGATCGAAGCTGCCGGCGCGACCCTGCGCTTCCTCCCGCCATACAGCCCGGACTTCAATCCAATCGAAAAGGCCTTCTCCCGGCTCAAGGCCATGCTCCGCAAGGCAGGAGAGCGCACCGTCAGCGGCCTGTGGGACCTGATCGGCAGGCTCGTCGATATCTTCAAGCCCGACGAATGTGCAAACTACTTCAAATCATGCGGCTATGAACCGGAATGAATGGAAACCGCTCTA
>NZ_QLJK01000111.1:0-1035 GCF_003950715.1 Sphingomonas sp. S-NIH.Pt3_0716
TCTCCAAGCTGAAGCACTTCCGCCGGGTCGCCACCCGTTACGATAAGCTCGCCGCCAACTTCCTCGCCATGATCCAGCTCGCCTCAATACGGCTGTGGCTTCGGGCTAATGAGTCTACGGCCTAGTTCGGCAGTCGCACACTCAACTGCTACCTTCGCGTCAGTTGGTCCATGATGTTCGGCGCATCGGCCAGAACATCAATCAGATCGCACGTCATGCGAATACCGCGCGTTCCGTCCAACTGCTCGACGAGCTAGAATCTGCATATGCTGACTTGCTCGCTGCCGTCCGTAGGATGCTTGCGTCATGATTCCCTCAGTCACTTGGGGGCGAAACTTCGCCGGCCTGGAGACCTATCTCATCCACGATCGTGATCATGAGATCCTGGAGCTGCGAGAAGTCTCATCGCTGCAAAATGCATCTGCCGAAATGGCCCTGGTCGCTGAACAGGCGCCTCGGGCTAAAGCGGTCGTGATGCACATCTCGCTTTCCGCAGCTCTCGAGGATGGCCGGCTATCCGATTCAACGTGGAGGCAGGTAATCGGTGATGTGCTCGACGAGTTTGGCCTTCGCGGTCACCAGCTGGTTGCAGTTCGCCATCGCGATAAAGGCTATGACCACATCCACCTCATGATCTGTACGGTGTCGCCACTGACGCTTCAAACACCACCCAAGCAACTCTTTCTCGCCCCGCATGCCCGAGTAAAAGGGGTCGCGTCTTTCGCGCTGAAAAGAAACGAGGTTGAGCAACTGCCTGCGGCTGATGTCGTCAAGCGCTCCTTCAATCAGTTTGCGCTTTTCCGGCTGCAAGACCTTTGCCGTTATATCGAGAAGCGATACAGCCTTCGTCAGCTGCGGACCCATCTCGAAATGGATGGAGGACGGCAGCGCGGTCCGTCGCGTCGTACTAGAGCGGTTTCCATTCATTCCGGTTCATAGCCGCATGATTTGAAGTAGTTTGCACATTCGTCGGGCTTGAAGATATCGACGAGCCTGCCGATCAGGTCCCACAGGCCGCTGACGGTGCGCTCTCCT
>NZ_QLJK01000112.1:0-975 GCF_003950715.1 Sphingomonas sp. S-NIH.Pt3_0716
GATGAGGGCGACCCTGTCGTCGCCAGGGCGCGCGCCGATGTCGAAGCGATCATCGCGCGGCAGGGCTTTATCGTCGCAGACCAGCCCGCGCTGAAGCGCCTCTATTTCATGCGCATGCGGCGCGGATTGCCGATCAGCACGCTCATCGACGACCTGCATGGCCGCCATCATCTGCTCGCGCGCGATCTGCCGGCGCTGCTCGTGCTGCTCACGCTCGATACCGGCCTTGAGCCGGAGTGCCTGAAGACGCTGACCGTGGATTGTCTCACCAACCCGCATGCCGGCACGGTGGAGCTGCGCTATCTGAAGCGCCGCGCCCGCGGTGCCGAGCACAAGAGCATGCGGGTCCGCGATGGTGGTAGCGGCACACCCGGCGGCCTCATGCGTCGCCTGATCGACGTCACCGCCGTCGCACGCGAGCATCTGACCGACGATTGCCTCTGGCTCTATCACAACGTTGGCGGCCTTCGCGCCGGCATCGTCGATCCCAAGTTCCAACTCGCCGCCTGGGCTCGTCGCCATGGTATCGCCGGCGATGATGGGAAGCCGCTCCATCTGCTGCTTTCCCGGCTGCGCAAGACCCACAAGGCGTTATGGTACACCAAGACCGAGGGGCATATGGCCCGCTTCGCGGTCGGTCACACCCGCGAGGTTGCGGCGCGCCACTATGCCGATCTGCCGTCGCTCCGGCCGTTGCACGAGGCGGCCGTCGCCGATGCCTTCCGCGCAGCGGTCGCTGCGGCGATGCCGACCGTGCTTCCACCCACCGCCGAGCAGGCGCTGCACGATGAGCCCGAACAGGTCGCGTCGCTGATGTCGGCTGATACGGTGGGTCCGGTGCTCGACGGCGCACATGATGTCTGTCTCGCCGCCTCCGCGGGCTTCCCTAGCATTCCTTTCGACTCGCCCACGAGACTCATTATCCACTCATATGCCCTATTCTCCTGTACAAAAACAAATACTTAAGAACACCTA
>NZ_QLJK01000113.1:0-975 GCF_003950715.1 Sphingomonas sp. S-NIH.Pt3_0716
TGCGGGCAAATTCGTCCAGCCCGGCATAATCCGCCTCGACCCCGGCGACCTTCAGCAGTTCGGCAACGACGCGCTGATGCACGTCGCTATTCTGCCGCATGTCGAGCGTGGCGAGATGGAAGCCGAAGGTTTCGACCGCGCGGATCAGCCGGCCGAGCGCGCCGCCGGTCGACAGCGCGCCATCACCCTCGCTCGCCAGCCCCTGCGCCACAGTGACAAGGTCGCGGCGGAAATCGCCCGGCGCGGCGTAAGGCTCGCCCTTCAGTGCCGACGGACGCGGCGGCGCCTTGCCGACCAGATGGACATAGGTGGTCGCCAGCCGCGCATAAATGCCGGAAATGGCCCGGCGATAGGGCTCATCCTGCCGGCTGGGCGATGCGTCGCCGCTCGCCTCGGCCAGGTCCAGTACCGCCTGGGGCACATGGGCCAGTTCGGTCGAAACCGACAGTTCCGCGCCCAGCGCATGGATCGATTCCATATAATAAGCGAGCGCCGCCTCGCAGCCGCGGCCCAGCGCCGATCGCAGCTGCGGCGCCTGGACGAACGGGTTGCCGTCGCGATCGCCACCGATCCAGTTGCCCACCCGCAGGAAGCTGTGCGGCCGCGCGCCCAGCACCCGTTCCCACCGGCCATAGAGCGCCGGCAGCGTCGGCAGGAAGATGTCGCGGAAATAGGTCAGGACATTGTCGATCTCGTCCTGCACGAACAATTTCTCGCGGCGCAGCGGGCGCGTTTGCCACAGCAGCGCGATCTGACGGAAGATCGCCTCGTCCAGATTCTCGCCATCATCCGTCTCGGTCCGCCCGGCATCCTTGAGCTGCATCAGGTCGGCGATGCGATTCTTGTGGTCGATCATGCTCTTGCGCCGCACCTCGGTCGGGTGGGCGGTCAGCACCGGCACGATCAGGCTGTGCGACAGCAATTCCAGCACCGCATCCTTGCCGATGCCATGCGATTCGAGCTTGGCCACCGCGG
>NZ_QLJK01000114.1:0-958 GCF_003950715.1 Sphingomonas sp. S-NIH.Pt3_0716
AACTAGGCCGTAGACTCATTAGCCCGAAGCCACAGCCGTATTGAGGCGAGCTGGATCATGGCGAGGAAGTTGGCGGCGAGCTTATCGTAACGGGTGGCGACCCGGCGGAAGTGCTTCAGCTTGGAGAAGAACCGCTCGATCAGGTTGCGCTCGCGGTAGAGCCGCTTGCTGAAGCAGGGCTTCCAGCGCCGGTTGCTCTTCGGCGGTATGTTGGGGGTGGCACCTTGGTCCTGGATCAGCTCGCGGATACGGTCGGCATCGTAGGCCTTGTCGGCCAGCACGATGGTGCCTGGACCGAGGCGGTCGAGCAGCGCGTCGGCGATCTGCCCATCGTGCGTCTGCCCTGCTGTCAGGCCGAGCCGGATCGGGAGGCCTTGCGCGTCGACGACGACGTGGATCTTGGTCGTGAGCCCGCCGCGTGATCGACCGAGACAGTGATCTGCACCCCCTTTTTTGCCGTCGCCGCCTGCTGATGGGCGCGAACGGAGGTGCTGTCGATCATCTGGATGTCGCCATCGTGCGCGGCGGTGATGGCGTTCATCAGTCGATCCCAAACGCCCGCCTGCCGCCATCGATTGAAACGGTTGTAGCAGGTAGTGCGCGGGCCATAGCGCTCCGGCAGGTCGCGCCACGGCGCACCGGAGCGCAGCACCCAGAAGATGCCGTTCAGCACGCGCCGGTCATCGACACGTGGCACACCTCTGGGCTTGTTGGGCAAAAGCGGCTCGATCACGCGCCACTCGAAGTCGGTCAGATCATATCGGCTCATGCCGAGCGTGAATCAGAACTCACCACGAAATGTAAGATGCCATGTGCCGTTGGCTGAAATTGCAGATTAAGAGGAAGCATGCCAGTTTCGGCCATGGCTAATCGCTTGACCAGTATCGTCATCACCCTCTGGTTCTTCTTTGCGGTGCTGAGTGTATTTGTCGCCTTGGTATTCTCGCCGATGGGGTTG
>NZ_QLJK01000115.1:0-907 GCF_003950715.1 Sphingomonas sp. S-NIH.Pt3_0716
AGAGTCCGTTTGGAAAATCAGGGATGAGCGTTTCGGCGTAGTAGGTTTCCACCCATGGCGACGAGGATCATCGCCTGTGAGACGTCGATGCGCTTTTCGTAGTCGCGGACCAGACGGCGCCATCGGGTCATCCATCCGAAGGTGCGTTCGACGACCCAGCGGCGCGGAAGCACCTTGAAGCCCTGCTGGCGATCGCTTCGACGGATGACCTCCACGACAAAGTCGAGGTAGCTGGCCTTGTCCATGAGCTTGAGGCGATCATAGGCGCCATCGGCAAAGAGATGCTTCACCCACGGCCAGCGCTTGCGGATGCCATCGAGGATCGCCTGAGCGCCTGCACTATCGGAGATATCGGCGGTAGTGAGGTTGACCATCAGCAAGCGTCCATCGGTGTCGACTGCGATATGCCGCTTGCGACCGACGATCTTCTTGCCTGCGTCAAAACCGCGCTTTTCTGCGGAAGGCGCCTTGACCGACTGGCTGTCGATGACCGCCGCACTGGGGCTGGCTTCTCGCCCCTCACGTTCTCGGTCCAACATCAATTCGATGTCGTGGATCGTCTGGAACAGGAACCTGCGTGCCAGCTCCCGAAACCAGCCATAGACCGTCTGCCAGGCGCCAAAATGGATCGGCAGCATCCGCCAACCACACCCCGATCGCACCAGATAGCGGACCGCGTTGATCACTTCGCGGAAATCCACCTCGCGGGGACGGCCTCGACGACCCGGCTTGGGCATCAACGGCGCAAGGCGATCCCATTCCTCATCGGTCAGGTCACTGGGATAACGCTTCGTCTTCTTCGCAATCTGGGCCATCCGCCCCCGGCTCTGCTGCGTCCACATCCAGAGCCTGAATCACGCAGATACGCCTATGACAACCCCTGCCGCCGATTTCCCAAACAGCCTCT
>NZ_QLJK01000116.1:0-904 GCF_003950715.1 Sphingomonas sp. S-NIH.Pt3_0716
GCAAGCTGGCTGCTGACGCTTGGCGCGCGCGAGGTGCATGCCCGCAAGCATGTCGGCATGGCTCGGCTCTGCCTCATGGTCGCGCTGCTACTCAGCCTTGCCGGGATCGGGGCAGGGCTGGCCGGCCCCTGGACCCATGGCATGGACCCGCAGGCGCACAGCTATCCTGCAATCGTGTGGACGCTCGCCATCTGGGCCGCGGCCCATGCGGGCGTTGCCGCCATCATGCAGGGCTATGCACTGGCGCGCAGTCTCGCCGGGCGCATGGACCCGGTGCATGACGCGGACCTGCGCAACGTCACCGTCTACATGCATTTCTATGCGCTAACCGCGATCGTCACCTATGCGACGATCGGCCTGTTCCCGCAGATCACATGAGCGAGCGAGGCAAATGGCATGAGCGGCTCAAGGTAACGCTCTGGACGCTCATCATTCCACCAGCGATCTGGGCGGGGCATTTCCTCGCCTCCTATCTCTGGGCGGCCATTTCCTGTGCCAAGGCCGGGCGCTTTGCCAGTTTTCCGCTGCTGTTCGTCATCGGCACGATGCTTGCGCTGCTGATGATCGGGCTTTCGGGATGGATCGCCTGGGCGCAGGCACGCCTGCCGGGCAATCCGCCGCCCCATGAGGACTCGACCCGGATCGACCGGCTCCGTTTCCTGGCCAAGTCGACCTTGCTCCTGGCAGGGCTGAGCTTCGTCGGGGTGCTGTTCACGGCGCTTCCGGTCATTTTCCTGCGGGATTGCCGATGAAGCGCGCCGCACTTTTCGCCGGTCTGGCGCTGGTCCCGACGGGGTGGATCCTGGCTGTGCTGCCGCTTGGCATGGTTGGTCATATGGCAGGCCATATGATTGCCGTGGCGATTGCAGCGCCTTTTCTTGCCCTTGGCCTGTCGCAAGGGCGG
>NZ_QLJK01000117.1:0-880 GCF_003950715.1 Sphingomonas sp. S-NIH.Pt3_0716
GGCTCTGTTGCAAAGATTGGCGGCAGTCAGAGGTAGGCTGTCGCTCTGCGCCGATCAGGCGGCTGCTGCGAAATGGTGGTTGAGCATGCCCATGGCCTCCGTCAGCGCCGAGGGCCCAATGCCAAAAGCTCTCTCCACAAGGCGCACCTCGCCCCTGATGCCGGGCTGCAGGCACCAGGGGCGAGCCTGTCCTTTGCGCAGGGCTCGCATGACTTCGAATCCCTTGATCGTGGCATAGGCCGTGGGGATCGATTTGAAACCGCGCACCGGCTTGATCAGTATCTTGAGCTTTCCGTGATCGGCCTCGATCACGTTATTGAGATACTTCACCTGCCGGTGGGCCGTCTCCCGGTCCAGCTTTCCTTCGCGCTTCAATTCGGTGATCGCTGCACCATAGCTCGGCGCTTTGTCGGTATTGAGCGTGGCAGGCTTTTCCCAGTGCTTCAGGCCTCGCAGGGCCTTGCCCAGGAACCGCTTCGCTGCCTTGGCGCTGCGGGTCGGCGACAGGTAGAAATCGATCGTGTCGCCCCGCTTGTCGACTGCCCGGTACAGGTAGGTCCACTTGCCCCGCACCTTGACGTAGGTTTCATCCAGGCGCCAGCTCGGATCAAAGCCACGCCGCCAGAACCAGCGCAGCCGCTTCTCCATCTCCGGGGCGTAGCACTGGACCCAGCGATAGATCGTCGTATGGTCGACCGAAATGCCGCGTTCCGCCAGCATTTCCTCAAGGTCGCGATAGCTGATCGGATAGCGACAATACCAGCGCACCGCCCACAGGATCACATCACCCTGGAAATGGCGCCACTTGAAATCCGTCATCGTTCCGTCCGTCCAATCTCCGCCAAGCATGCTCAAGCTTCACGATTTTTGCAACAGAGCC
>NZ_QLJK01000118.1:0-813 GCF_003950715.1 Sphingomonas sp. S-NIH.Pt3_0716
TGGGATTTCGCTTCTGCCCGCGCCTGCGCGACTTTCCGGACAGGCGGCTTGCGCCGATCGCGCCGGTTTCGGCCTATCCGTCCATCGCCCCGTTGTTGGGCAAGCGTATCCGCACCGACATCATCAATGAACAATGGGACGACGTGCTGCGCCTCGTGGGGTCGATCAAGGCTGGCCACGTCGCGCCGTCGGTCATGCTGCGAAAGCTCGCCGCCTACGAACGGCAGAACCAGCTCGACGTCGCACTACAGGAGATCGGCAAGATCGAACGGACCCTGTTCATGCTGGACTGGCTTGAAAATCCCGATCTGCGCCGGCGATGCCATGCCGGCCTTAACAACAGCGAGCAGCGCCATGCCCTGACGCAAGCGATCTACACCTTCCGCCAGGGCCGCATCATCGACCGCAGCCATGAAGCTCAACAATATCGGGCATCAGGCCTCAACCTAGTCATCGCGGCGATCGTCTATTGGAACACGATCTACATGGCCGACGCCGCCCAGCATCTGCGATCGGCAGCGGCCCCGGTCCCCGATGATCTGCTTGTCCATACGTCGCCGGTTGGCTGGGAGCACATTGCCTTTTCCGGCGATTTCCTCTGGGATCGAGCCGCCGCTTCCGCTGGCCGCAAGGCCCTCAATCTTCCGCCGGACAGCCGCGCCGCCTAAGCGTTCCTCGGTTGTTCTCCCTTAGCGTTGCGTGTGGATGGCTCCCGCGTTGCGGTGCGATTTTCTGACGTTCTGACATGCCATATCGAGTGCAGTCGCGTGTCCGGCCTTTATGTGCAGCCTTTATACGGCTGCTGGCCTTGAA
>NZ_QLJK01000119.1:0-810 GCF_003950715.1 Sphingomonas sp. S-NIH.Pt3_0716
TGTTTTTTTGTACAGTCTATGCCTCGGGCATCCAAGCAGCAAGCGCGTTACGCCGTGGGTCGATGTTTGATGTTATGGAGCAGCAACGATGTTACGCAGCAGGGCAGTCGCCCTAAAACAAAGTTAGATGCTTTGCTGTGCGCACAAATTTCGGCCAGCAACAAGACTGTTTTTTTTCTTAAATCGAACCTAAAATTTCTTCGCGGAACTCCATGGAGAAATATTTTGAAAAATTGGTTATTTCTGGCTACGGCCATTATTTTTGAGGTCATTGCAACCTCTGCGCTCAAGTCTAGTGAGGGCTTTACTAGGTTAGTACCGTCTTTTATCGTCGTAGCGGGATACGCTGCTGCTTTTTATTTCCTGTCGCTGACACTCAAATCGATTCCTGTTGGAATCGCCTACGCAGTTTGGTCGGGCCTCGGGATCGTCTTGGTCACTGCGATTGCATGGGTTTTGCATGGTCAAAAACTAGATATGTGGGGATTTGTTGGTGTCGGCTTCATTATCAGCGGCGTTGCTGTGCTCAACTTGCTATCTAAGGCAAGTGTTCACTAAAACGGTCGCATCTAACCATTCCGTCGAGAGGGACCGCCCACAAGCTGCGCTTGCGGGTTCCCTTCGCGGCTTCGCCGCTACGGCGGCCCCTCACGTCAAACGTTGAACGACAGCTTTCCCAAAAGGGCTCTGTTGCAAAAATCGTGAAGCTTGAGCATGCTTGGCGGAGATTGGACGGACGGAACGATGACGGATTTCAAGTGGCGCCATTTCCAGGGTGATGTGATCCTGTGGGCGGTGCGCTGGTATTGT
>NZ_QLJK01000012.1:0-149839 GCF_003950715.1 Sphingomonas sp. S-NIH.Pt3_0716
GGTCAAGGCCGCACTCGAAGCCATTGCGTTCGATCCGGCCCACTGAACCTCGATGATGGGCGCATTCCGCAGTCGGGAATGCGCCCATCATCGAGGTTCAGTGGGCCGGATCGAACGCAATGGCTTCGAGTGCGGCCTTGACCTCCTGCGACAGATCCAGCTCCACTGCTGCCAAATTCTCGGTCAGATGCGCGACATTGGACGTGCCGGGGATCAACAGCATGTTCGGTGCGCGCGCCAACAGCCATGCAAGCGCCAGCTGCATCGACGTAGCGCCTAGGCGATCCGCCAAATGGGCCAATGCCTGCGATTGGATGGGCGAAAAGCCTCCGAGCGGAAAAAATGGGACATAGGCGATGCCCTGGCTCGTCAAGCTGTCGATCAGCGCGTCATCCGCGCGGTGCGCCAGGTTATACTGGTTCTGGACGCACGCGATCGGGACGATGCGCTGGGCCTCCGCAACCTGGCTCTCTGTCACGTTGCTGAGGCCGATATGTCGAACCAGTCCTGTCTCGCGCAGCTGTGCAAGGGCGACGATCTGCGCCTCGATCGACCCTTCCGACGGCGCGTGGATGTCGCCCATAATGCGCATGTTGACCAGGTCGAGAGTGTCGCGGCCAAGGTTTCGCAGATTGTCTTCGACGCCCTGCTGCAATTCGGCGGCACTTTGTGCCGGCAGCCATGAGGCGTCCTTGCCGCGGATCGCGCCCACCTTGGTCACGATCAGGAGATCGTCGCTATAGGGATGAAGCGCATCGCGGATGATCTGGTTGGTCACATGAGGGCCGTAGAAATCGCTTGTGTCGATATGGTTCACGCCCGCCGCAACTGCCGCGCGCAGAACCGCGACGGCGGCATCGCGATCTTTGGGCGGGCCAAAGACGCCAGGCCCAGCCAGTTGCATCGCGCCATAGCCCATGCGGTTCACGAGATGATCGCCCAGCTTGAAGGTGCCGGCTTTGCGAAGATCCATCATGTCCTGTCTCCTCATTTGGAGACCGCGATATGGGCTTGTGGCCAGCGAACGATAAGTCGTAGTAATCAGAACAGGCTGTACGGATAATCGAACAATGGCGACGGAACTCGATGATCTTGCCACCTTCGTGGAAGTAGTGCGGGCAGGAGGCTTCCGAGATGCAGCCCGTATTTCGGGCACCTCGGCATCTGGGATGAGCGACGCGCTCAGGCGGCTGGAAGCCCGGCTAGGCGTTCGTCTCCTCCACCGCACGACGCGCAGCATGGCCCTGACCGAAGCGGGCGCGCGGCTATTCGAGCGGCTGTCGCCGGCCCTTTCGGAAATCCGCGACGCGCTCGATGTCGTCAACATCTTCCGTGACAGACCCGCTGGAACATTGCGCCTGAATGTTCCAGCTAATGTCGCCCGCACCGTGCTCCCATCGATCCTCCCATCATTCCTTCGGGTCTATCCCGATATTCGAGTGGAGGTGACGGTGGAGGATGGGTTTGTCGACATATTGAAATCCGGTGCGGATGCCGGGATCCGTTATGAGGAGCGGCTTGAACAGGACATGATCGCGATCCCCATCGGCCCAGCGACGCAGCGGTTGGTTACGGCTGGATCTTCAGCCTATTTCGATCATCATGGGCGCCCCTCGCACCCACAGCAACTGTTGGGCCATAATTGCCTGCGCGGCCGTTTTTCCGGCGGGGCCATGCCGGGATGGGAATTCGAGAGAGAGGGGGAAATTCTCGTTGTCGATCCGACCGGGCCGCTGGTGGTGCAGCCTGGTCTGGCGGGCGAATTGCTGATCGATTCTGCCGTGGCTGGCCTTGGAATTGTGCATCTGTTCGAGGATTGGCTTAAACCGTATATCGCGAGTGGGGCGCTCGAATCCGTTCTCGACGACTGGTGCCAGACCTTCTCTGGTCCCCGGCTCTATTATTCCGGGCGCCGTTATTTGCCGGCGCCCTTGCGGGCTTTCGTGGACTTTGTTCGCTTGCAGCGATGGTAAATGGGGCCGCGTCAGAGCGGCTCCCGTGTTCGTACGCCGGCTGCGATTATCGACCAAAACCCTGCAGGCCCTCGTCCCTTGGAAAGCGGCAACCTGCCCAGAGAGGCGTGGACCTCGCGTTCGCTTGCTGACTTTCCGGTGGCGATGGCAAGATTTCAGGCACCACGAAAATAATCACCGTTGCGGAAAATTTCGGCCATCGCTTCGCACGGTGGTAGATTTAACTATCTTGAATATCTCTAATTTTCTCGGGTCTTTGACTAGTGGATTGATTTTGACATGTGCATCCCCCGTCGGCGGGGATGGGGCTGCAAATGTCAAAATCTTTTCGGACCACTAGATGCGCCGATACCGGAAATACCAGACCTCATGGCCCAGGCGCCGGGCCTTGGCCTCATAGCGGGTTTCGGGCCAGCCGCCTGGACGGGTCAGGAAATCCTTGGGATCGCTTGCCAGCCAATCGAATTCGGGATGGCCGTTCATCACCATCAGCGCCCAGCGCAGATAGACCGGATGATCGGTGCCGAAGCGGAACTCGCCGCCGGGCTTGAGCTTCTTCGCGATCATGTCGACCGGGCCGGGGTTCATCATCCGCCGCTTGGCATGGCGCGCCTTGGGCCAGGGATCGGGATGGAGCAGATAAACGAAGCTGAGCGATCCGTCGGGGATGCGGCTGAGAACGTCGAGCGCATCGCCCATGTGCAGCCGGACATTGCCGAGCGCGCCGTCGCGGATATGGCCGAGCGCCTGGACCACGCCGTTCAGGAACGGCTCGCAGCCGATGAAACCATGGTCGGGCAACATGTCGGCGCGATAGGCCATATGCTCGCCGCCGCCGAAGCCGATCTCGAAATGGAGCGGGCGGTCATAGCCGAACAGGTCGGCGGCCGTGACGTCGCCTTCGGCCGGCACCGATACGGCGGGGAGCAGCGTGTCGACCAGTTCCTGCTGGCCCTTGCGAAGCTTGGGCCCGGACTGGCGGCCATAAAGGCGGTTGAGGGTGGTCGGGTCGCCCGATTTATGCGCGGTCATGGGTTGGGCCGATAGCGGGGGCAGGCCGAGGGAGCAAGCGGCGTGCGCCCTATCAGTTGGCGACGGCGTCCGGCGACAGGCTTATCTGGCTTTGCTTGCCATAGACGCTGGTGGTCGACAGCGGCTTTTCCGACTGGACGATCTCTATCGCCTGGGCCGGCGGCGGCGCGCTGGCATAGCTGGGATATTGCAGCCATTGGTCAAGCTTGCGGACGGTGATCGTCCAAGGCGCGCTGCTTTCATCCTTGCCGCCGAGCAAGGCGGTCAGCGTGTCTCGGGCGATGACCAGCATGGTGCCCGAGTCGCCGAGCGGGATGGCATAGCTGCCCTCATTCGTCTCGCCCTGATAGATGGGGAGGCGGCCCTGTATCCGATCGGGGTGGACGCAATAGGCCGGGGCGGCCGGGCCTTCTCTATTCTTCGCCGCCTTTTCCCTGACGCTGCGGTCGATATTGCCCATCATCGCGCCGGCAATGACGGACGCGCCGTCCTTTGTCACCTTGTCCGCAGGCGCGCCGAAGACAAGCGGTTGGGGGCAGGGTTGGAGCGGAACGGCCGCCGCGAGCGGCGGTAGCGCGCGGGGCCAGCCGATCTGGGCTATCATCCGATCCAACAGGGCATCAAGCTGGGACGCATCATGGACGGGCGAGGTGACGCGCAGCTTTACCACCCATTCCCCGATCGCGATGACGGCAACGCCGCTGCTGCGGCCGACCTGGGTGATGTCGAAGCTCTGGCGCAGTCCGGCCTGCACTGAACTGCCCGGAAGGGCAAAAGCCACAGGATCGCCCAGGGCTGCGGGGCGCCCGAACTTGTCATTGGTCGCGATCATGGTGGCCGCGACATCGAACCAGATGGCGGTGGCCGGCATGGCGGCATGATAGACATAGACATTCACATGGGTGCGACTGATCGGATCGTCATAGGCGATCGATGTATCGAGGAGCGCGCCGTTGCTCAGATCCTCGACCGCACTGCGAGCAAAACCGTCAATCTTCGACGGGAAGGCAATACCGGACGGCTTGTGTGTCCAGCTTTTGTCGGTCTTTACGGCGATGGGGCTCGGCTGGGCCTGCGCGGACGGGGCAAGGGGCAGGGCTGTTGCCATCGCAAAGCCGCCAACTATCCGCAACCACATGAATATCTGCCCCCTCCCGCTATGCATGCAGGCAAGGTAGCGGGAAGGGGGCAGAGCACAAGGGCCATGGGATGCCGAACAGGGGAGAGCGGCAGGATGGCCCTTGAAGCTGGCTAGCCGTGGTGCGACCCGAAGGCTGGCCGGGAGGCAAGGCCCGACCGGTCTGTCCAGTTCGTCAGGTCACTTGCACTTGGCGAAGCGACCCTTGGCGTCCTTGCAGGGGCCCTTTTTCGGGGCCGCCTTTGGCGGACATTTGACGAACTTGCCCTTCGCATCCTTGCAGGGAGCTGCCAGTGCAGGAGCGGCACTGCCAACCAGAAATGCAAGGCTGATGAAGGCGGTAGCAAGAGGACGGGTCATGGCGTTGCCCTGGGTGGAGGGTGCCGGGCTCGACAGGGGTGCGAGCCCGACGCCCTCTCTATGCGCGGTTCCGCGGGCGCAGGCCAATGAACTTTTCGTCATGTTCCGGACAGGATGGCTCAGCCACGGTCGGCATCGGCCGCTGCATTGAACAGGTCGAGCATGGCGCCCAGCCGGGCGGCCTCCTCCTGTGTCAGCCCTTCGTCCCGGTCGAACAATGCGGCAAGCTTTTGCCCGCCGGCGCGGACCGCATCGGGATCGACGCGGGCGAGCAGTTCGGGAATGCCGGCAATCGCGCCATCGGGATCATGGCGCAGCAGCTTGGCCTGCTCGCGCACCAGCGCCCGGAACAGCGGCAGGGTCATGCCCGCGGGCAGCATGTCGATATGCAGCCGGCGTGCCTCCTCGAACCGGCGGGCGTCGGTCTGTTCGCGGGTGCGCAGCACATGGAAGATCGCCCGCAACTGCGCCTCCAGCAGGCCGCCTTCATGCAGTTCGGCGCTGAGATGGGCCATTTCCTCGGCAACGAAGGCGCGATGTTCCGGCGTGTCGCCGGGGTGATGACGGGGCGGGCGGCCATCCTGCGGGGCGACGCCCATGGCGGCCTGAACCAGCGGCGCGCCATAGATCGTATCGAAGCTCAATGCCTGGAGCCTGTCGCGGGCATCCCGATAGGCGTCGAGCGCGCCGACCATCATGTTCGACACCATGGTCTGGCCGGCCAGGAAGCCATTGTCGGGCGCGACCGGGCGCCGATTGTCGCGCACGACCCCGGCCCAGCCCTCGATCAGTTGCGCCATGGGATGGTCGCTCGACCAGCTGTAGGACAGGCGCATCGGGTGCCATTGCGCCAGCCAGTCGGCCAGTTGCGGGCTGGCCATCGCCTGCACCAGCGGCTGGGCGAAGCGGCGATACAGTTCCAGATTGGCTTCCGACGCACGGCGGGCGGCGACGAAACGCCGTTCGCTGTCGAAATCCTGCTGCACGATTGCCTGGACATCGGCGATGCCGCGCCGCTGGATCGCCAGATACTGGCCGTCATCATCGACCGCGCCGGGCAGGGCGCCGTCGGGATCCTGTTGCACCGTCGCCTGATAGAGGCCGGCGGGCAGCACATCGATCAGGTCGATGGCGCTGACGAATTCGCGATGCTCCTTCCGCCCGACGCTGGCCGAGACGAAGATGCCGAGATGGCCGATACTGTCATGGGTGGCATAGATGATCGTCTGGTCATGGCTGACGATTTCGGCATCGTTGCGGTAGAGATCGGTGATCCAGCCCAGGGCCTGCGGTGGCGGCGTGATATTGTCGCCATGCGAGCAGAAGACCAGGATCGGCGAGCGGATGTTGCGTAGGTCGATGCGGATGCCGTCCGAGGTCAGCAACTGGGCGGTGGCGAGCCGGTTGCCGATGAAGAGATTGTCAACGATATACTGCATCTCGACATCGTTGAGATAGACATAGCCACCCCAATATTTCTCGAAGCCGAGATAGCGTGGGGCTTCGGTATCGACCTTGGAATAAAGGGTGTAATCCTTTTTCCAGAGCGTGTTGGCGGGATCGAGATTTTCGAAATTCTGCACCAGCCAGGCGCCGTCGAAGCGGCCGGCGCCCATGTCGCCGGTCATCGCCGTCGCCCAACTGCCGCCCATCAGGCCGCCGCCATAGCGCATGACATTGTCGCCCGCCCAATAGGAGAGCGGGGCGCCGGCGATGATGATCGGGCCGAACAGGTCGGGCCAGACCGCAGCGGTCATCAATATCTGCCAGCCGGCCTGGCAATTGCCGATCACCACCGGCTTGCCGTCGGCGGAAGGGTGGAGTTCGCCGACATGGGCGACGAAGGCGGCCTCCGCCCGCATCACATCCTCGACGCTCTGCCCCGCGACCGGATTGGGAGTGAAGCCGATGAAATAACAGGGATGGCCTTCGCGCAGGGCGGCGCCGATCTCGCTGTCGGGCTTGAAGCCGCCAATGCCGGGGCCATGGCCGGCGCGCGGATCGACGACGATGACCGGGCGCTTGGCCGGATCGACCGGCAGGCCCTCCGGCGGGGTGATGCGGACCAGGCCATAGTTGACCGGCCGAGGCAGGTCGGCGCCGGACAGGATGATCTCGCCATCGAAATTCAGCACATGGGGCACGCGTTCGGCCAGATGCGCCTTATACTGGTCGCCGCGCTGGCGCTTGACGTCGGCGAACAGGACGGCGCGTTGCAGCGCGTCGACGCCATAGTCGAAGGCCTGACCGAACCAGTCGAGCGGCGGCCAAAGCGGGGTGGAAGCGGTGGATGTTGTGGGTTCGCTGGTCGTCCTGGGCATGGCTGGCCTTCCGAAACGCGTTCAGACGTCGCGGCGGACCCCCATTCCTGACCGCACTGCATCATAACCCCGAGTCATGACAATGCGATGGAAAATCGTCTTATTTCGACAGGCCGGTAACAACTTGTGACGGACATGCGAAAAGGGCGCGGAAAGCATAGCTCTCCGCGCCCCTTGCTATTGGTCGTCAGACCGCAGGCCTCAGGCCAGCTTCGCCTTGAGCGCGTCGACCAGATCGGTCTTTTCCCAGGGGAAATAGTCGCCGTCGGGCGTGCGGCCGAAATGGCCGTAGGCGGCGGTCTTCTGGTAGATCGGCTTGTTGAGGCCGAGATGGGTGCGGATGCCCTTGGGGGTCAGGCGCACCAGGGTCGGCAGCACGGCTTCGATCGCCGAAGCTTCGACGGTGCCGGTGCCGTGCAGGTCGACATAGAGCGAGAGCGGCTCTGCAACGCCGATGGCGTAGCTGAGCTGGATCGTGCAGCGACGGGCGAGGCCGGCGGCAACGATGTTCTTCGCGAGGTAGCGGGTGATATAGGCGGCCGAACGGTCGACCTTGGTCGGATCCTTGCCGCTGAACGCGCCGCCGCCATGGGGCGAAGCGCCGCCATAGGTGTCGACGATGATCTTGCGGCCGGTGAGGCCGGCGTCGCCGTCGGGGCCGCCGATTTCGAACAGGCCGGTCGGGTTGACGTAGATGCTTTCGTCGCCCGGCAGCCAGCCTTCGGGCAGGACATCGGCCATCACGCCCTTGACGTAAGCGCGCAGCTCGGCGCGGCTGTCGTCATTGTCCATGCCGGCGGCATGCTGGGTCGACACGACCAGCGCGGTCGCGCGGACCGGCTTTTCATCGATATATTCGAGCGTCACCTGGCTCTTGGCATCGGGTTCCAGGAAGGGAACGACCTTGCCATGGCGGTCGGCCGCCATGCGTTCCAGGATCTTGTGCGAATAATAGAGGGTGGCGGGCATGAGGTCAGGGGTTTCGTCCGACGCATAGCCGAACATGATGCCCTGGTCGCCGGCGCCTTCGTCCTTGTTGCCGCTTTCATCAACGCCCTGCGCGATGTGCGCCGACTGGCCGTGCAGGTTGTTCTCGAAGCGGAAGGTTTCCCAGTGGAAGCCGTCCTGCACATAACCGATGCGCTTCACGGTGGCGCGGACGGTCGCTTCGATTTCTTCCTTGGCGCCCGGTGCCCATTCGCCATTTTCATAGACGCCCTTGCAGCGGATTTCGCCGGCCAGGACGACGAGCTGGGTCGTGGTCAGGGTTTCGCACGCGATGCGGGCTTCGGGATCCTTGGACAGGAACAGGTCGACGATCGAGTCGGAAATCTGGTCCGCGACCTTGTCGGGGTGGCCTTCGGAAACGGATTCCGAGGTGAAGAGGAATTGGTTACGCATGAGACTCCCGTAAGGTGCTTGCGGACGAATGAACATAAAGAAAACTTTATGTGGCTATTAGCTTTTGCCTCTGCGCAAGGCAAGGGCCGTCCCGAGCAGGATCAGAAGGAAGGCAAAGGGCGCCCAGTTGCCCAGCCGCGCGAACAGGGTGGCAGGCAGCGGCGGCGGCAGGCGGCTGTCGAGATAGCCGGCGCGATGGCTGGACAGTGAATGCAGCACATGGCCGCGCGCATCGACGATGGCGGAAACGCCGGTGGGCGTGGCGCGGATGATCGGCAGCCCTTCCTCCAGCGCGCGCAGACGGGCCTGGGCCAGATGCTGGACCGGCCCCCAGTTGCCGAACCAGGCGTCATTGGACGGGTTGAACAGGAAATCGGGCCGATGGGCGCGATCGACCACCTGGCCCGAGAAGATGATCTCGTAACAGATTTGCACGCCCATCTTGAGCGCGGGGCGGCCAAGGGTGGCGGGCAGGGTCAGGCTCTGCGGGCCGGGGCCGGGCCAGAAATCGACGTTACCCGGCACCAGCCGCGACAGACCGATCGGCTGGAGAATGCTGCGCATCGGCAGATATTCGCCATAGGGGACGAGATGCGCCTTGTCGTAGCGGGCGGCAAGCTGGGCATCGGGCGTGACCACGAACAGGCTGTTGTTGGCGCCGGCCAGTTCGGTCGTGCCATAGGCGCCCTTGTCCTTGAAATAGACCTTGGTCGCGCCGGTCATCAGCAAGTCGCCCGGCCCCATCAGGTCGGCGAGGCGCCAGCGCCATTCGGGTTCCATGTCGAGATAGGCGGGGATCGCCGCCTCCGGCCAGAAGATCAGGCGCGGGGCGGGACGCGGCTTGCCCGATAAGGTGGCGAGGGTGCGGAAATGCGTCTGTTCCAGTTCGGCCGAATATTTCTCGTCCTGGCCGATATTGGGTTGGACCACGCGGATCAGCGGCGCACCGGCGGGCGTCGTCGGCGCAGGCGAGAACTGGCCCCAGAGCGCGAGGACGACGAGCGGCACGGCGATGGCGGCGGCAGGGCGATACTGGCGGCGCGCGGCCAGCAGGCTGGCGCCGGCAGCGAGCAGCACCAGCGCGCCAAGGCCATAGGTGCCGATCAGCGTCGCGGCGATGGCGGCGCCGGTCGGCAGCAGGGTGACGCCCAGCGGGTTCCAGGCAAAGCCGGTGAAGATGGTGGCGCGCGCATATTCGCTGGCGATCCAGCAGCCGGCGAACAGCAGCAGGAAGGCCGGGCCGGTTAAGGCGAAACGGCGCCCGGCCCACCATGCGCCCAAGGTCGCGAGACCGGGATAGACGGCGAGATAGAGCGAGAGCAGGACCACCGCGCCATAGCCGAACCAGTGCGGCATCGCGTCCTGATAGGTGAAGGCGTGGGCGATCCAGTTGAGGCCCAGGGTGAAATGGCCGACCCCGAACAGCCAGCCGCGCAGAAAGGCGGCGCGGCGATCGGGCGCGCGCTCGATCAGCAGGATCAGCAGCGCGAGGCAGGCGATGGTGACCGGCCAGAGTTTCAGCGGCTCGAAACCGGTCGCCGAGAGGAAGCCGGCGAGCAGGGCAGCAAGCCGGGGATGGCGCGCAAGCAGGGCGTTCATTTGCGGCGGATCAGGAGATGGTGGCCATGGTGGCGTTGGAGCAGCGATCGCTCTTTTGCCCGCCGCCCGACAGCATCGATGCCGCGACGAAACCGCCGACCACCAGCACCAGGAACAGCGCCGACAGCGGTGCCAGATATTTCTCGATGAACGCCTTGATCGGGCGGCCGAATTTCCAGAACAGGAAGCCGACGATCATGAACTGGAAGGCGCGGGACAGGATGCTGGCCCACAGGAAGGTGAAGAGCGACAAGCCGATGAAGCCGGCGGTGATGGTGATCAGCTTGAACGGGATCGGGGTCGCGCCCTTGATCAGGATGATCTCCGCGCCATAGTCGCGCAGATAGCAGGCCGCGACCGGGAATTTCGCCGACAGGCCAAGGAAATGCAGGATCTGCGCACCGACCGCCTGATAGAGGAAATGGCCGATGCCATAGCCGAGCAGGCCGCCCAGCACCGAAGCGATGGTGCAGATGAGGCCATAGCGGATCGCCTTTTCCGGCCGCGCCAGGCACATCAGGCCCAGCAGCGGATGCGGCGGGATCGGAAAGAAGCTGGATTCCATGAAACTGAAGGCGAACAGCCAACGTTCGGCGTGCGGGTGAGCGGCCTTGGCCAGCATCCACTGATAGAGCTTGGTGAGCATCGCGAGCGGGCCTAGCTCAGTTGCACGGGAGCCGCCAGCGCTTTTGCCAGGACGACCATTTTCAGCGGCGGATCGAGCGGCACGGGGAAGGGGCGCTTCTCGTCGGTCAGCACATAGCCGCGCCGCTGATAATAGGCGATCAGCTCGGGCCGCCGGTCGATCACCGTCATCTCGATCATGGTCGCGCCGAAATCGCGGGCGGCCTGATCCTCCGCCGCAGCGATCATGCGCCGGCCAAGACCGGCGGCCTGAAGCTGCGGATCGATGCAGAGCAGGCCGAGATAGGCGATGCCCTCGTCGCGCTTGCTGATCTGGACGCAGCCGATGGGCATGCCCTTGTCGTCGATCGCGACCAGCAGGCGGTCGGTCGGGCTGGCGAGGATCTCCTGCAATTCCTCGATATCGGTGCGGGCTCCGGTCAGCAGGTCGGACTCGAATGTCCAGCCGGCCCGCGCCTCGTCGCCGCGATAGGCGCGCTCGATCACGCGGTGGAGCAGGGGCAGGTCGGCGGGGGCGGCAAGGCAGATATCCATGGCCCCGCCTTTAGCGGGCCGGCGATGGCTGCAAAAGCCCTGAAGAATGGACGCGGCGATGCTTGATCGGGATGCGCTGGCCGCGATAGGATCGGCGTCAAAGAGGAGAGTGACATGCAGGACATGGGCGAGGGCAGTTGCCCCTTCAGCTTCAACATGGACCCGGCCAGCTTCAAGGTCGGCGATTCGGTCAGCTATCGGGTGACCGGCAGCCTGGAGGGATTTCCCTTTGCCGGGGTGCTGCTGGAAGTGCATGACGATCATGTGGTGCTGACCTCCGATGTCGACGACAAGGCCAGCCGGATGCGCGCCACGCGCGAGAGCCGGCCGGTGGTGCGCGAAGAGGATGTCTGCTGACGGGCAGGGCGTCGGGCGGCCAATCCCACCATATTACCGATTTGTCAGCTGCCACGGCGTTGACTGTCCGGCGCCGTCTGGGCATGACCCACTTCCTGTTCAGACCGGTCGGCACGCTTGATAATTTCGCATATTCCCTGGGACAAGTTGCGGCAGCGGGCCGGCGGCCTGGCATTCGCGCTGGTGCTGAACGCGATCCTGCTGCTGGCGCTGCTGACGATGGCGCCGCATATCGATCCCAAGAAGGTCGAGGATCGCAATCCGGTGAGCTTCGATATCGAGCCGGCCAAGCAGGCGAACAAGGAGAAGTCCAAGGCGCAGAAGGCGGAAAAGCGCGAGCGGGATACCGCCGCGCCCAAGCAGAAGAGCGAACCGGTGGTGACGCCGCCCCGGCCGGTCGAGACGCCGAGCGTGCAGCCGCCATCGCCTTTCCCCTTCATCACGCTCGACAGCCGCCAGATGGCGGCGGCCGACATCGGCAAGATGGAAAAGAAGACGGCCGGCGTCGGCGACAGCGGCACCGGCAATGCCAAGGCGATTGTCGGGCCGGGCGAGGGGCCGGGCGGCGTGCAACTGTTCGAGGCGGAATGGTATCGCCGGCCGACCCATGCCGAATTGTCGACCTATCTGCCCGCCAATGCGCCAGCGCAGGGCTATGGCCTGGTCGCGTGCAAGACGATCGACCATTATCATGTCGAAAATTGCCAGATGATCAGCGAATATCCGACCGGATCGGGCTTTGGCCGCGCCGTGCGCCTGGCCGCCTGGCAATTCCTGGTGCGGCCGCCCCGCGTCGACGGCAAGCCCCAGGTCGGCGCCTGGGTCCGCATCCGCATCGATTATACCCGAACGGTTATCGGTGGCAGCGCCGGCGCGGACGACGACGGGCGCTGAGGCGGCGTAGGCCGGGTATCTAGCAGAAGCGGACATTCCTCCCCGGCACGGGGAGGTGGCAGCGCGAAGCGCTGACGGAGGGGCAGGTGCCTCTTGGCGCTGCGTTATCCGGCCTGTGCCCCTCCACCACTCGCTACGCGAGCGGTCCCCCTCCCCGTGCCGGGGAGGAATGTCTTGTTTCCACCCATTCCCGCCAAGGGCAGGACAATCGGTCCGGCTTGATCCGCTTGGGGCTGCGGCCTACACCCGCGGCATGACTATTGCCTCCTATCCGGCGCTGCGCATGCGCCGCACCCGTGCCACCGCCTGGAGCCGGGCGATGCATGCCGAAAACCGCCTGTCGCCCAGCGATTTCATCTGGCCCCTTTTCGTGACCGAAGGGGACGGCGTCGAGGAGCCAATCGCGGCGCTGCCCGGCGTGTCGCGCTGGTCGGTCGACCTGATGGTGGCGCGGGCCAAGGAAGCGCGCGACGCCGGCATTCCCTGTCTGGCGCTGTTCCCCAATACCCAGGCCGACCGCCGCAGCGACGATGGCGCCGAGGCGCTGAACCCCGATAACCTGATGTGTCGGGCGATCCGCGCGATCAAGGATGCGGTGCCCGATATCGGCGTGCTGACGGACGTGGCGCTCGATCCCTATACCGCCCATGGCCAGGACGGGCTGCTCGACGAGACCGGCTATGTGATCAATGACGCGACGATCGACATGTTGATCGGCCAGTCGCTCAACCAGGCGGCGGCAGGCGCCGACATCATCGCGCCCAGCGACATGATGGACGGCCGGATCGGCGCGATCCGCGAGGCGCTGGAGGAAACCGGCCACGCCAATGTCCAGATCATGGCCTATGCCGCCAAATATGCCAGCGCCTTCTATGGTCCGTTCCGTGACGCGGTGGGATCGCGCGGGCTGCTGAAGGGCGACAAGAAAAATTACCAGATGGACCCGGCCAATGGCGAGGAGGCGCTGCGCGAGGTCGCGCTGGACCTGGCCGAGGGCGCGGATAGCGTGATGGTGAAGCCGGGCCTGCCCTATCTGGATATCGTCGCGCGGGTGCGCGATCGTTTCTCCGTCCCGGTCTTCGCCTATCAGGTGTCGGGCGAATATGCGATGATCGAACATGGCGCCGCCGCCGGGTCGGGGGACCGCGATGCGCTGATCCTGGAAACGCTGATGGCGTTCAAGCGGGCCGGCTGTTCGGGCGTGCTGACTTATCATGCGCTGCACGCGGCGCGGCTGCTGAATGGTTGAGGCGCAGATGAACGATCATCCCGCCGACCATCCTGATGTTTCGATCATCCCGCTGAACGGCAAGGCGCCGCTGATCCACCCCAGCGCCTTCATCGCGCCGGGATGCCGGATCATCGGCGACGTCGAGATCGGCGCGGATGCCAGCATCTGGTATAATTGCGTGATCCGGGGCGATGTGAACCATATCCGCATCGGCGCGCGCACCAATATCCAGGACGGCACGGTTGTCCATTGCGACAGCCCCGGCGACGGCCGTCCGGGCTATCCGGCGGAGGGCTATCCCACCATCATCGGCGAGGATGTGCTGATCGGCCATATGGCGATGGTCCATGGCTGCGTGCTGGAGGACCGCGCGTTCGTGGGGCTGGGCGCGATCGTGATGAGCGGCTGCACCGTGGAGAGCGACGCGATGCTGGCGGCCGGCGCGCTGCTGTCGCCCGGCAAGACGGTGCTGCACCGGCAGCTCTGGGCCGGGCGCCCGGCGAAATATATGCGCGACCTGACCGACGAGGCGATCATCACCATGCGCGAAGGCGTCGACCATTATGTTCATAATGGCAAGGCGCATAAGGGCGCGGTGCGCCAGATGGGCTGAAAAATCGGCGCATTTCCGGTTTCTGGCGATCCGTCGTCGTCAACCAATTGTCCGACATTATTTTGCGAAAATTGCGTGAATTAGCAATTAATCAAGTTTTTGCGCGGAATGGCAGTCCCGACATTTCATTCGGGATTGTCTATGAAATTCCGCAATTTATTTCTGAGGCATGACGGTAGTGTCAGTGTCGTCGCTGCCCTGTCGCTGATCGGCGTCATTGGCATGGCGGGTCTCGCTGTCGATCTCAATCGCGGCTATGAGCGGCGGATCGCGACCCAGCGCGTGGCCGACATGGCGGCGCTGGCCGCAGCCGTCGCCTACAAGGCGGACGGATCGCAGGCGATATTGCGGCCCACCGCGGTCGACCTGGTCACCGCCCATGGCATCACTGATGCGACGATCGAAGTCGCGCTGCTGGCCGACACGCCCGAAGCCGGCGCCAAGGCAGTGCGCGTCGAACTGACGACGCCGCTGCCGCTCAGCCTCAGCCGCATATTGGGCGCTGCGGCGACCATGCCGGTGAAGGTTAGCGCGATGGCGCGCTTGGCCGGCAGCGCGTCGGCCACGCCCTGCATTCTGGGCCTCGCCTCGTCGGGCAATGCGGTCGAGACACAGGGCGGCGCGACAATCAACGCGACCGACTGTTCGGTGGTCGGCGCCGGATCGGTCAACAATGGCGGGTCGGGCATCACGGCCAAGGAAATCGTCTCGGGCGCGGCCGACATCATCAACAATTATGGCACGCTGTCGGCCGATCTGCTGCGCTATGCCGGCAGCTTTTCCAATCCCAGCTGGAACGGCAATGTCCCGGCGGCGGACAAGCGGATCAACCAGTCGACCGCGATCAGCGACCCGCTCGCCAATTCGATGGATCTCGCCACCGCGCGGCAATTGCTCGGCACCTTCCGCACGCCGCGGACCATCGCCAATCCGGTGACACCGGCCTGCGCCGACATATGGACGTTCGGCAATTCTCCCTCGGCCGGCGTGGCGCCCTTCCGTCAGGGCAATAGCGCCAAATTCACCGTGCCCGCCGGCAATTACTGCCTGTCGCGGATCACGATCGACGGTGGCATCACTGTCACCTTCCAGGCTGGCTCCACCGTCACCGTCGCCAATGGCGTGTCGGTTGGTGGCGGTTCGACTGTCAATTTCGGTGACAATGTCTGGCGGATCAATGGCGGCTTCAACAGTGGATCGAGCGGCGTCACCTTCGGCAATGGCGAAGTGTCGATCGGCGCCGGCACGGTCAGCTTTGCGGGCACCAACCGGATCGGCGCCGGCCCTGTCTCGATCGCCGCCAACATCACGCTGTCGGGCGGCACGTCCCTAGCGGTGGGCGCGGGCAGTCACGGCTTCAAGGGGATCAGCGTCGGCGGCGGCAGCTGGATGACGCTGGGCGATGGCGATCTGGACGTTGCCGGCCAGATCAGGATCGATGGCGATTCCACCCTGATCGCGGGCACCGGCAACTACACCCTGGCCAATGCCGGCAGCGACGCCATCACGCTGAGCGGTAGCGGCCGCTTCTTCATGGGCGACGGGCTGTTCAGCGCCAATGGCAATATCGTGACGGCCGGTGGCAGTCGCCTGGTCTTCGGCAAGACCGCCAATCACCTGATCAACGGCAATCTGTCGATCGCCGGATCGGTGCTGTTCGGCGCCGGGCGCTACACGGTGAGCGGCGGCCTGACCAACGGCACCGGTGGCACCACCTGGCCCTATACGTCGCCGATCACCAACCAGAGCTGGGGCCAGACGCTGGAGGGGGTATCGGTGTCCGGCTATGACATGGCCGGCGTCAATGTCAGCTTCATCCTGGGCGGGACCATCAACCTGGCCGGCGGGGCCAAGACCAAGCTGATCGCCCCCACCAGTACCGTCGAAGGGGCGGCCATCGCCGACATATTGGTCGACAGCCTGACATCGCAGGCGACCAACTGGGGCGCAGGATCGCAGAATGTCTTTTCCGGCGTGGTCCATCTGCCCAATTCGGCCGTGACCATGTCGGGCGGCAACAACAGCCTGTCGGCGGGCCAGTGCTTCACCCTGATCGCCTATCGCGTCACGGCAAGCGGCGGCGCCAATGCGGGCACCGCCTGCAAGTCGATCAGCGATCTGGTCGGCGGCAGCGGCGGCGATGTGGAGTTGGTGGCATGATCGGCGGCTTGCGAACGCTGCGCCGCTCGGAACGGGGCGTTGCCACCGTCGAGTTCGCGCTGTGGCTGACCCTGTTCTTCACCATCAGCCTGGTCGCGATCGACATCGCCCAGTTCACCATCCAGCGTGGGCGGCTGGCCGAAGCGGTCAGCGGTGCATCGCTGTCGGCCTTCAAGACACGCGACGCGGTGCAGTTCCAGTCCATTCCCGCCTATGTCCAGGCGATGGCGGCGGCGCCGGGGCAAAGCCCGATCACCGTCACCGTCGGCTGCAATGGCGGGACGGGCAATTGCACGAACAGTTCCCGCGTCTGCGCCTGCCTCAGCCAGACGGGCAGCTTCATTCCGACCAACAGTTGCGGCCAGAGCTGTGGCAGCGGCGCGAGCGCGAACAGCCGGTCGGGCTATTATCTCGACATCGTCGCGAGCTACAAGTTCAACCCGCAATTCGTCCCGGCCTCGCTCGCGGAAAAGGCGGTCATCACTCAGAAGACGACGGTGCGCCTGCAATGACCCGATGGCTGAACCCTATCCGATCGAACCAGACGGGCGCAGTTGCAATCGAATTTGCGCTGCTGGCGCCGGTCTTCTTTGCCTGCCTGTTCGGCGTGATCGAACTGGGGCGGCTGGCCTGGACCAAGCAGGCGCTGCGCGAGGCCGCCTACAGCACGGCGCGCTGCCATATGGTCAATGACAGCGCATGCGGCACCACGCAGCAGCAGATCAGCTATGCCGTGGCGCGGGCCAAGGCGAACGGCATCGTCATTGCTGCGGCCAATGTCAGCATTCAGGCCAATGTGGCGTGTCGCGGTGTCGGCCAGGCCAGCATGGTCGAGATCAACAAGCCGTTCAGCTCGCCGATCAGCCAGCTCGTGCCGCTGCCGACGACGGTGTCGGCGAAATCCTGCCTGCCGGGGCTGGCGGGCTGACAGATGGGCTAATGCCCAATGCTCCGGTCAGGGCTGGGGCAGGCGGTTCTTCAGCGCGTCGATGCGGTCATTCTGACTGTCGACCATCGACAGGACGCTGGCGCGTGCCGCGTCGATATCCGCGACGCCGCCCTTTTCCGATCCATCGGCGACCGCGTTGGAGCGTTCGATGAACAGGGTGTCGAGGCTGGCGAGGGCGGAGACGCTGTCGTTGCGCGCGGATTCGGCGGCGCTGATCGCAACCTGTGCGGCGACCCAGGCATCGCTTGATACCGATGCCCGGCCGGCGCTGTTCACGGCGCGGTCGGCGCTGGCATAGGCCTTGTCGAAATTGGCGCCGCCGCTCTGGGCCTGGCTCGTGAGCTGGCTGATCTGGGCCTTGAGCTTGTCGTCGGCCGGCGCGGGGAGCGGGGCGGCGGGCGCCTCGGCCATCGGCGCGCTTTCGACCGGGCGCTTGGCAAGCGAGGGATAGCTTTCATGCGCGCCGGCGCAGCCCGACAGGATCAGGGCGATGGTGGGAAGGAAGCGGCGCGTGATCATGATCTGCATCTAGGGCGGGACCGAACGGGGTGCAATGGCCCTCTGTCCGGTCCCGCGCGATAGATTAGCGGGGCAGGGCGGCAGCTTCGCGCGCCAGTGCCTCGATCTTGTCGGGATCGACCGGCCCCTTGGGCACGACCCAGCTGCCGCCGACGCATTTGATGAAGGGCTGGGCCAGCCATTCGGGCGCGCTCTGGGCGGTGATGCCGCCGGTCGGGCAGAAGCGGGCGGTGTGCAGTGGCGCGGCCAGCGCCTTGAGCGCCGGAAGACCACCCGAGGTTTCCGCCGGGAAGAATTTGAAGTGGGACAGGCCCATGTCCATGCCGCGCATGATGTCGCCGGCCGTGGCGGTGCCGGGCAGGAACGGGATGTTGGCGGCGATCGCGGCCTTGCCCAGCGGTTCGGTGAGGCCGGGGCTGACGATGAAGCGGGCGCCCGCCTCCATCGCGGCGTCAAGCTGGGCCGGGTTCAGCACCGTGCCGGCGCCGACGACCGCGCCCTCGACCTTCGCCATCTCGCGGATGACGTCGAGCGCGGCGGGGGTGCGCAGCGTGACTTCAAGCGCGGGCAGGCCTCCCTTCACCAGCGCCTGGGCAATGGGGAGCGCATCCTCGACCCGATCGACCACCAGCACCGGGATCACCGGGGCCAGTTCCATCACCTGTTCGACGGTCAAGCTCATGCATTCTTCTCCCTAAAGGCCGCGGCAGCGCCGAACAGGCCGATTTCTTCATGGATCGCACAGCGGATCGGCACGGTCGCCATCAGGCTCTCGAACCGGCCCTTGGCCTTGAAGCGGGTGTGGAAGCCGCTCTGTTCGAGAAAATCCTTCATCCGCTGGGTGAGGCCGCCGGCCAGTACCACCGCATGGGGGCCGTGCGCCAGTGCCAGATCGCCCGCGACCGAGCCATAGCAGAGGCAGAAGCGGTCGAGCGCGCGGCGGGCGAACTCGTCGCTGCCGTCGAGCGCGGCCTGCCACAATTCGGGGTCTTCCATCAGCATGACCCGGTCATGGCCGATGGTGGCGAGCGCCTTGTAGATATAGTTGAGGCCCGGACCCGACACGATCCGCTCGGTCGAGACGCGCAGGAACTTGTCGCGCAGATAGTCGAGGATCTTCACCTCGATCTGGTCGAGCGGGGCGAAGTCGAGATGGCCGCCCTCGGTCGCGATGACATGGGGATGGCCATCATCATAGGCGATCATCGCGACGCCAAGGCCGGTGCCGGGGCCGACCACGGTGACGCCGCCGTCGCGCGGGAAGGGGCGATCCTCGCCGAACAACAGGGGCAGATTTTCGTCGGGCAGGCGCGAGACGGCGTGGGCGACCGCTTCGAAATCATTGACCAGGCGCACGGTGCGCAGGCCCAGATCCTCCGCCAGCGTGTCGGCGCGGATGACCCAGTTGCTGTTGGTCAGCTTGATGACTTCGCGGCCGATGGCGGTGGCAAAGGCGATAGAGGCGGCGTCGGGCAGCGGGGTGTCGCTATCCTTGCTTTCGTCTTCGACGAACGCGCCCCAGCAGGCCTGGAGGCTGGGATAGTCGGCGACCTTGTATTTGCGGACGGTGCCGAGTGTCGGCACGCCCTTGTCGTCCAGCGAGGCGCGGGTGAAGCGCGCATTGGTGCCGCCAATGTCAGCGGCGATGATGTCGGTCATTTGTCTCTCTCTCCGGACATTCGCGCCAGCGCATCCGAGTGCGCCGGCACGAATGGCTGTGCTTATATCGCGAGTTCGGCGTCCATCGCGGCGAGGATCGGGGAAGCGCCCTGTTCGGCAAGGTCGCTATTATGGCGGAACAGCGCGAACAGTTCGCGGCCGGTGTCATAGGGTGGCGGCGGGGCGGCGGGAATGTCGCGCGCGTCCCAGGTGGCAGCATCGACCAGCGCCTCGACCTGACCGCTTTCCGCGCAGACGCGGACGAGGTCGCCATCGCGCAGCTTGCCGATCGGGCCACCACCCAGCGCCTCGGGCGACAGATGGATGGCGGCAGGCACCTTGCCCGATGCGCCCGACATTCGGCCGTCGGTCAACAAGGCGACCTTGAAGCCGCGATCCTGTAGCACGCCCAGCGCCGGGGTCAGCTTGTGCAGTTCGGGCATGCCGTTGGCACGCGGGCCCTGGAAGCGGACGACGACGACGACGTCGCGTTCCAGTTCGCCCGCCTTGAAGGCGCGCAGCACATCGTCCTGATCGTGGAAGATCGCGGCCGGCGCCTCGATCGTCCAGCGTTCCTTGTCGACCGCGCTGACCTTCATCACGCAGCGGCCAAGATTGCCCTGCAGCAGCTTCATGCCGCCATCGGCCTGGAACGGGTTGGAGGCCGGACGCAGCATCGCCTCGTCGCGGCTGGCGGGGACATCCTGCCAGACCAGCGCGTCATCCTGCAGCACCGGTTCCTTGCCATAATCGGTCAGATCCTGGCGCGCGACGGTCATGATGTCGCGGTGGAGCAGGCCGGCGTCGAGCAGTTCGCGGATGATGACGGCCATGCCGCCCGCCGCGTGGAAATGGTTCACGTCGCCCGAGCCATTGGGATAGACGCGCGCCAGCAGCGGCACCACGTCCGACAGTTCGGCAAAGTCGGTCCAGTCGATATGGATGCCGCCCGCGCGCGCGATCGCGGGCAGGTGGATCGCATGGTTGGTCGAACCGCCGGTGGCCATCAGGCCGATGATCGCGTTGACGATCGCCTTTTCATCGATGCAGTGGCCGAGCGGGCGATAGTCGTTGCCGTCCCAGCCGATGTCGGCGATGCGATGGGTGGCGGCGCGTGTCAGTTCGCTGCGCAGCTTCGTGCCTGGATTGACGAAGGCGGCGCCGGGCATGTGCAGACCCATGACTTCCATCATCATCTGGTTGCTATTGGCGGTGCCATAGAAGGTACAGGTGCCCGCGCCATGATAGGAGGCGCTTTCGCTTTCCAGCAGTTCGTCGCGACCCACCTTGCCCTCGGCATAGAGCTGGCGGATGCGCACCTTTTCCTTGTTGGCGAGGCCCGAGGGCATCGGTCCGGCGGGGATCAGGATGGTCGGCAGATGGCCGAAACGCAGTGCGCCGATCAGCAGGCCGGGCACGATCTTGTCGCAGATGCCGAGCATCAGATTGCCTTCGAACATCGCATGGCTGAGCGACACGGCGGTCGACAGGGCGATGGTGTCGCGGCTGAAAAGGGAGAGGTCCATGCCGGCCTGGCCCTGGGTCACGCCGTCGCACATGGCTGGCACGCCGCCCGCCACCTGCGCCGTGGCGCCGATCTCGCGTGCGGCGATCTTGATCTGCTCGGGGTAGCGGCCATAGGGCTGATGGGCCGAGAGCATGTCATTATAGGCGGTGATGATGCCGATGTTCATCGCCCGGCCGGTGCGGATGACAGCCTTGTCCTCGCCGCTGGCGGCAAAGCCATGGGCGAGATTGCCGCAGGACAGCTGGGCACGATTGGTGCCGGCGTCGCGGCCCCGCTCGATCAGGTCGAGATATTTGAGGCGCGTCGCCGCACTGCGTTCTGTGATGCGTTCTGTGACCTTGGCGATCACGGGGTGAAGATCAGTCATGCCAGCTGGCTCCGTCGCGTTCAATTAGGGCAATGGCCGAGGACGGCCCCCAGTTCCCGGAGGAATAGGTCGACACCTTCATGTGCGCCTCCTTCCATCCGTCGATGATGGAATCGATCCAGGCCCATTGGGCTTCCACCTCGTCGCGGCGGACGAACAAGGTCTGGTCGCCAGCGAGCAGGTCGAGGATCAGTCGTTCATAGGCGATGCGGCGACGCTGGCCGGCAAAGGCGGCGGTCAGCGACACGTCGAGCGTCACTTCCTCCAACTGCACCTGACGCTCCAGTCCCGGCCGCTTCGACATGATGGTCAGGCGGATATATTCTTCCGGCTGCAGGCGGATCACCAGCGTGTTCGGTTCCAGCCCGGACCCATGCCCGTCACGGCCGAAGATCGAATGGCGGACCGGCTTGAACTGGATCATGATTTCCGACTGGCGCGCGGGCAGCCGCTTGCCGGTGCGCAGGTAGAAGGGCACACCCTGCCAGCGCCAATTGTCGATATGCGCCTTCAGCGCGACGAAGGTTTCGGTGTCGGACGGCTGGCCCAGTTCGTCGGCATAGCCGGTGACGATCTGGCCGCCGACGGCGCCGGGCGTATATTGGCCGCGCACGCTGTGGGTCTTGACCGTTTCCGCCGTCATCGGACGCAGCGAACGCAGCGCCTTCACCTTCTCGTCGCGCACGGCCGTGGGGTCCATCCGCGCGGGCGGCTCCATCGTCAGGATGGAAAGGATCTGGAGGATATGGTTCTGCACCATGTCGCGCAGCGCACCGACGCCGTCATAATAGGAAACGCGGCCTTCGAGGCCCACCGTTTCGGCGACGGTGATCTGGACATGGTCGATCGCGGTGGCGTTCCACAGCGGTTCGAACATGACATTGCCGAAGCGGAGCGCCAGCAGGTTCTGAACGGTTTCCTTGCCCAGATAATGGTCGACGCGGAAAATCTGCTCTTCAGCGAACAGGTGGCCGATGCTGTCGTTCACGACCTTGGAGGAAGCGAGATCCTTGCCGATCGGCTTTTCCATCGCGATCCGCGTCCTGGGCGTCAGCAGGCCGGCGTCGGCCAGCCCCTGGGCGGTCGGGCCGAACAGTGAGGGCGGGGTGGAGAGATAGACGGAAATGCCGCGTTCCAGGCGTCCATCGACGCGCTCGGCCAGCTCAGCGAAATGGGCGCCGTTGCTGGAATCGACCGGCTGATAGAGGATCATCGCGCGGAAACGCGCGGCGATGTCGGCATCGTAGCGGTCGGCCGGCAGGAACTGCTTGAGCGCCGCGCAGACTTCCTCGCGAAAGGCTTCGTCATCCATTTCGGTGCGGGCCGAAGCGATGATCAGGAAGTCGTCGGGCAGCAGGCCGTCCGACAGAAGATTGTAGAGCGATGGGAAAATCATGCGCCGGGCAAGATCGCCGGTGGCACCGAACAACAGGAACGTGGCAGACGGTTCGGTCAAAGGACAGTCCTTCTCCGTTAGTTATCTATGTCTGCACGATGCGGCTCTTATACCGGCCGTGCTTCGTTACGCAAGCAGGCTATAGGCAGGAAAATGATGCTGCAACTGCGAACGACTCGCGGGAAGGCGGGGCGGTCTATGGTGTCGATCAGCAGGCGGCGCGCAGGCCCCGGCGCCAGTTGAGGATATGCGCCCCGGCCAGCAGGGCGCTGCCGCCGACGGTCCAGATCGCTTCGCTCAATGGGGTGCGGGCGAGCAGCGCGCCCACGGCCATCAGGGACAGGCCGGCCAGGCCGATGCCGAGCGGCAGCGCGGCGCGGTGGCGGCGCCAGCCCTGCAACAGCGCGAACAGGCTGGTCGGCACGGCGATGGCGAGCATCAGCAGGTGGAAGGATTCGCCCGGATCGATCCGCGTGGCGATGGTCGGCAGCAAGGCGAAGAGCAGCGGCAGGCCCAGGCAATGGACGGTGCAGAGCGCGGAGGCGCAGATGGCGAAGCCGTCGAGCCAGGAGCGGGGGCGGCCGGCCGGATTAGGTTCCGGCGCTTCGCAATGGGGCATGATTTTTCCTAAATGATATAATGTTACATTTTCCCCGGCCATATCGATATGGGGGCATGGGAAGTCAAGGGCGGGGGGACGGAAGGCGTTGCCGGGGCGATTGGTTGACGGCGCAGAAAGCGCTTTTGTTTCAACGCTATCTTGCCGTGCTGCGGAGCGCGGCCTATCCCGTCTGCGGTCTTTGGGGGGAATAGTGATGAAGCATGGGGTTGCGCGCCTGGCGTTGCTGGCGGGTGGGCTGGCGATGTTGGCGGCTTGTGGTGGTGGCGGGTCCGACAGCGCAGGCACTGCGCCGCCGACGGCGACGCCCACACCCACGCCGACCGCCACCTGTTCGGTGCGGGAGCGGCAGGATTGGGCGGCGGCGACGCTCAAGGAATGGTATCTTTTCCCTGAAACCCTGCCGTCCGCGCTCAGCCCGGCCGGCTATGCCAGTGTCGACAGCTATATCGACGCGCTGACACAGGGCGCGCGGTCGCAGCGACGGGATCGCTATTTCACCTATCTCACCTCCATCAAGGCGGAGAATGCCTATTATCAGTCGGGGTCGAGCGCCGGCTTCGGCCTGCGCTTCGCGACCGACAGCGGGGTCACCCGCCTGTTCGTCATCGAATCGTTCGAGAACGGCCCGGCGCTCGCCGCCGGCATCGATCGCGGCGCGGAGATATTGGAGATCGGCACCAGCATCACCAACATGCGCAGCATATCGTCGCTGTTCGCGTCGGGCGGTGCCGATGCCGTGGCCGATGCGATGGGGCCGGACAGTGCCGGCACGACCCGGCTGCTGCGCATCGCCGATGCGACCAGCACGCGGACCGTATCCGTGACCAAGCGCGACTTCGACCTGATGCCGGTATCGAACCGCTATGGCGCGCGGGTGATCGACGATGGCGGCCGCCGTGTCGGCTATGTCAATCTGCGCACCTTCATCCTGTCGGCGGAGCAGCCGCTGCGCGACGCGTTCGCCGGTTTCAAGGCGCAGGGCGTGACCGATATCATCCTCGACCTGCGCTATAATGGCGGCGGCCTCGTTTCGACGGCCAAGGTTCTGGGCGATCTGATGGGCGCGAACCGGGCGTCGACCGACGTCTTCACCCGCATGACCTTCCGCCCGGAAAAGAGCGCGGAGAACGAGACCTATAATTTCGAGCCGCTGGCGCAATCGGTGGCGCCCACGCGCATCGCCTTCATCGGCAGCGGCGGGACGGCATCGGCGAGCGAACTGGTGATCAACGCCTTCATCCCCTATCTGGGTGCGCAGGCGGCGCTGATCGGCGCCAACACCTATGGCAAGCCGGTTGGGCAGATCGCGATCGATCGCGAAGCCTGTGACGACCGGTTGCGCGTGGTGGCCTTCGCCACCCAGAACAGCGCGGGCAATGCCGATTATTATGATGGACTGGCGAGCAGCATCAAGGCCAGTTGCCAGGCATGGGACGATATCAGCTATCCGCTGGGCGATCCGCGCGAGGCGGCGACCCGGCAGGCGCTGGACTTCATCGCCGGGCGGAGTTGTACGCCGATCGGCGGCGCGGTGGCGACGCTCAGCCGCAAGGCGGTGACGTCGCCGGTGTCCGCCCCGCGCGAATTGCTGGCGCCGCAGCGGCCCAATCCGGCCCAGCGCGAGGTGCCGGGTCTGTTCTGACCGGTCAATCGATCAGGTGGCAGCGCTGACTGCGATCAGCGCTGCTTCTTGGTGATGGTCGCGGTGAAATCGGGATCTTTGTTCGCCACCCAGTCGACGAACTTGCGGATCGGCGGATGGAGCAGCAGGCCTTCCACGTCCATGCCGTGGCGCTGCAATTCGGAATTGGTGAAATTGGCGATCAGCGTCTGCTGGCAGATGCCGTGCATCGGCACGACGTCGCGGCCGCCCCTGCTCTTGGGAACGGGATGGTGCCACACGATGGTCGTGCCCGTTGGACGCCCGCATAGCCAGCAGGGCGGCGGGGGCGGCGCTTCCGCTTCCTCGCGATGTACATCTTCATAAGGGCCATGTTTGGAATATTTGCGGGCCATGTCTCTGCCTGGATTGAAGGAAACTTTGGCCGCTCCCTATCGCAGCCGGCGCGGCAGCGCCACGGCGATCGTCATGGCCGCTTGACTCATTTTGATATTTAGCTAATTATCTCATCATGAGCCAGGTCTTCCGCGCCTTGTCCGATCCGACCCGTCGCCGGGTGCTGCAATTGCTGCGCCAGGGGCCGATGAGCGCGGGCGAACTGAGCGACCAGTTCGATGTCTCCAAACCGACCATGTCGGCGCATTTCGCGGTGCTGAAGGAGGCCGACCTGGTCCATGCCGAAAAGGCCGGCAAGTCGGTCATCTATCATCTCAAGCTGTCGGTGCTGGAAGAGGCGCTGCTGGGCTTTGCCCAGTCGTTCGGCATCGGCGTGGAGGCGCCGGATCAGCATCGGGAGAAGGCAGGATGGACAGGGAATTGAAGGCGGGCCTGCTCTGGGGCGGCGGTATCCTGCTGCTGGCGCTGGCCGCCAGTCAGGGGCGCAAGCTCGACTGGCTGGACAGTGACATGGTCACGCGGCTGGTGATCGGCGCCAACGGGTTGATGATCGCCTGGTATGGCAATCGCATGCCCAAGGCTTTCCTGCCCGACGCCTGCGCGCGGCAGGTGGTGCGGGTTGGCGGCTGGTCGATGGCGCTCAGCGGCATTATCTATGCCGGCTTCTGGGCGTTCGCGCCGATACCGGTGGCGGTCCTCGGCGGCTGCATCGCGGTGGGGGCGGGGATGGCCGTGACGATCGGCTATGGCCTCGCCTTGCGCGCTCGGTTGCGGGCTCGCCGCTAGGCCCTTGTTTCGCCTGCCTGGCGGCTTTGTTGCGGGAGTGATTTTGGGGGCTTTGCAGCCGGTGCATGACCTGCTAGGTGCCCCCTTCCACGATCAGATGCGGGCGTGGTGAAACTGGTAGACGCGCCGGACTCAAAATCCGGTTCCGCAAGGAGTGTCGGTTCGATTCCGACCGCCCGCACCATATTTGATTGGCCTCAGGCGCCGCCATTTGCGGCCTCGCCTATTCCTCGTAAATTGCAGATGGCGTTACGGACCTTTTTAGGCCCGCTGCCTTTCAGCGGGCCGGCTGCGCCTGGAACCAGGGGATCATCCGCGCGATCGCATCCTCGACCCGGTCGGTCGAGACGGCGAAGCTGAAGCGGATGAAGCGATGGCCGTCGACCGGATCGAAATCGATCCCTGGCGCGGTGGCTACGCCGGTCTCGCGCAGCAGCTTCTGGCAGAAGGCCAGGCTGTCATTGGTGAGATGGCTGATGTCGGCATAGATATAGAAGGCGCCATCGGGCGGCGCGATGCTGGCGAGGCCGAGCGCGGGCAGGGCGTCGAGCAGCAATTGCCGGTTGCGGCGATAGGTGTCGACATGGCCTTCCAACTCGTCGGTGCAGTCGAAGGCGGCCAGCCCCGCCTGCTGCGCCAGCACCGGGGGCGTCAGGAACAGATTGCCCATCCGCGCCCGCGCCGCGCCGATCAGGTCTGTAGGCACGACGATCCAGCCTAGCCGCCAGCCGGCCATGCTGAAATATTTGGAGAAGCTGTTCACGATCACCGCGTCGGGGGCATATTCCAGCATCGACCGGGCCGGTTCGCCGAAGCTGAGGCCATGATAGATTTCGTCGGAGATGATGCGGATGCCGCGTGTCGCGCACACTTTGGCGATCGCTGCCAGTTCGTCGGCCGGGATGATCGTGCCGGTCGGGTTGGCCGGGCTGGCAAGGATCAGGCCGTCTGGCGCTGGCTCGATGGCGGCCAGCGCGTCGGCGCTGATCTGATAGCGTTCGGCCGGACCGCAGGCGATCTCGACCGGCTCCAGATAGAGGGCCTTCAACGTGTTGCGATAGGCGACATAGCCCGGCCGCGCGGTGGCGACGCGGGCACCGGGCGCGAACAGGCTGGTGAGCGCCAGCACCAGGCCGGGCGAGGCGCCGCAGGTCAGCAGCACCTGTTCGGGATCGACGGCGACATTGTGCCGGTCGGCATAGAGGCGGGCGATCCGTTCCTTGAGCGCCGGACTTTCCCAATAGCCCATCGGGTCGGTGTCGAGCACCTCATGCGCCAGCGCGATGGCGGCGGCGGGCGCACCGGTCGAGGGCTGGCCGAACTCCATGTGCAGGATGGAGCGGCCCTGAGCCTTGAGGGCATGGGCCTCGCGGTTGATGGCGATGGCGTGGAAGGGGTCGATCTGGGCAATCATGCCGGGTGCCTATTCTGTGCGGGCAACCATGTCCATGGCCGCTACGTTCTGTCTGGCATGAACCAAGCGCTGCTCACCGCCCTGCAATATTATGGTGCCAGCGCCGCCACCCTTGCGGCGCTGGTGGTGTCGCTGAACCTGGGGCGGCGGATCACCGGCTGGGCGTTCGTGCTGTTCGTCACCAGCTCAATCGCGCTGATCGGCTGGGGCTTTCTCGACAAGGACAGCGAGGGCATCGGCTGGCAGAATGTCGCGCTGTTGGCGATCAACGCGGTCGGCGTGTGGCGCTATCTGATCTCGAAACATGCGGTGCGCGACCGATAATCCTCCCCTGCAAGGGGAGGTGGCGCGCGCGAAGCGCGTGACGGAGGGGGGGCGCCCTATCGCAAGCGGGATACCCCTCCACCATTTGCTGCGCAAATGGTCCCCCTCCCCTTGCAGGGGAGGAGTTTTTAGGCTTCGGCGATCCACACCTCGACCGGCACCTTGTCCTGCAGCAGGGCGAGGCGGATCGGCAGTTCTTCCACCGGGCCGCCAGCCAGCGCCTGGTCATAGACCGCCTTCTTGCCCGCGCCGCCGATCTGCAGGAAGATATGGCGGCTCTGCAGGATCGCATGCGCGGTCAGCGACAGGCGCTGGTGCGGCGCGACCGGCGGGGTGGCGGCGATGGTATAAGCCTGGCTGGAAAGCCCTTCGACCAGTTCCTCGCCCTCCGGGAAGAGCGAGGCGGTATGGCCGTCATCGCCCATGCCGAGCAGGATGATGTCGAACGGCCAGGGCAGGGCAGCAAAGTCCGCCTCGACCGCGCTCTGGCCGGCATAGGCGTCGGCGGCGCTGTTCTTCATCGGCACGAAGCGGGCGGCCGCCGCCGGACCCTGCAGCAGGGTTTCGCGCACCAGCCGCTCGTTGCTGTCGGCGCTGACCGGATCGACCCAGCGTTCATCGACCAAAGTGACGATCAGCTTCGTCCAGTCGAGCGGCACCTTCGACAGCGCTGCCAGCACGGGGCGGGGCGAGCGGCCGCCCGACACGGCCAGCGTCGCGACACCGCGTTCGGTGATGGCGTTCGACAACACGGTGGCGATGCGGGCGGCGATATCGGTGGCGGCCTCAGCCCCGGTAGCAAAGATATGTTCGGTCGGCATGGCTCTCACTCGACGATTTCGGGAAGGGTGCAGATGTCGATCCATTGCGCCCCGGTCAAGGCGGCAAGCCGATCGGGCGTCAGTTCGACCGAGGCTGTGCGCGATCCCGCCGCCGGAAACACGGTGTCGAACGCCTGCAACGAGACATCGCAATAGACGGGCAAGGCGCTTGCGAGGCCGAAGGGGCAGACGCCGCCGACCGGATGGCCGGTAATCTCCTCCACCTCATGCGCGCCCAGCATGCGCGGCTTGGCGCCCAGCGCCGCCTTCGCCTTGCCATTGGACAGGCGGGCGTCGCCGCGGGCGCAGACCAGCACCACCCTATCGCCGACGCGCAGCGACAGGGTCTTTGCGATACGCGCGGGTTCGACGCCCAGCGCCGCTGCCGCCTCGATCACCGTGGCGGTACTGACGCCCTGGTCGATGATGACGACATCGGGCGCCTGCGCGGCGAAGAAGGCGCGAACGCTGGCTTCGCTCATGCCTTCTGCCTCATGCCTTTTGGATGTCGCTCAGCTTGCGTTCCCAGGCGAGCGCATGGTCGACGATCTGGCCGAGGTCGGCATAGCGCGGCTGCCAGGGAAATTCCGCCATCAGCGCGCTATTGTCGGAAATCAGCGCATCGGGATCGCCCGCACGGCGCCCTTCCAACCGGCGCTCGATCGTCATGTTCGTGACCCGGTCGACCGCGTCCAGCACTTCGAGCACGGAGAAGCCCCGGCCATAGCCGCAATTGAGCATGTAATTGCGATCGGGGTGGGCGATCAGCGCTTCGAGCGCCAGCACATGGGCGGCGGCGAGATCGCTGACATGGATATAGTCGCGCACGCCGGTGCCGTCGGGCGTGGCGAAATCCGTGCCGAAGACGCTGACATGGCTGCGCTTGCCCAGTGCCGCCTCGACCGCGACCTTGATCAGGTGGGTGGCGCCGGCCGTCGACTGGCCGGTGCGGCCCTGCGGATCGGCGCCGGCGACGTTGAAATAGCGCAGCGCGCAGAAGTTCATGGCATGGGCGGCGGCAACGTCGCGCAGCATATATTCGGTCATCAGCTTCGACATGCCATAGGGATTGATCGGTCGCTGCGGCGTCGTTTCCCTGACCGGGCTTTCCTCCGGTATGCCATAGGTGGCGGCGGTCGAGGAGAAAATGAAATGGGGAACGCCGACGGCGACCGCGCTCTCCAGCAGGTCGCGGGTCTTGGCGCTGTTGTTGTTATAATATTTGAGCGGGTTTTCGACCGATTCCGGTACCACCACCGATCCGGCGAAATGCATGATCGCCTGGACGCCATGTTCGCGCAGCGTCGCCTGTACCAGCGCCTGGTCTGCGATGTCGCCCTGCACGAAGGGGACGTCCTGCGGCACGGCCCAGCGGAAGCCGGTGACCAGATTGTCGATCACCACCACGCCATAGCCGGCATCCTTCAGCGCCAGCACCGCATGGCTGCCGATATAGCCGGCGCCGCCCGTGACCAGAACCGTTGGCTTGCTCATAAAGAAAAGGTCTCCCCGAATATGTCCGGGGAGACCTAATACAGAAGCGTTACGATTTACAAATCGCTCATGCTGCAGCGCGAGACGGAACGGGGCGATAGAAGGTCGCGCCGTTGGCCGCCATTTCCCGCAGCTGCGCCGTGGGGGCGAAGCGGGGGCCATGGGCAGCGGCCAGCCGGTCCAGCACGGCCACGACATGGGCGATGCCGACCGTGTCCATATGGCTGAACGGACCGCCGGTATAGGGCGCAAAGCCCCAGCCGAAGATCGCGCCGATATCGCCATCTTCCGGCGTTTCCAGCACGCCTTCCTCGAAGCAGCGGGCGCATTCGATCAACTGGCGATAGAGGAGGCGTTCCTTGACTTCCTCGACGTCCGGCTGGGCGTCGGCGCGCGGGAACAGATCGCCGAGCACCGGCGAGAGATGCTTCTTGCCGCCTTCGGGATAGTCGTACCAGCCCTTGCCGTTCTTGCGGCCCAGGCGATCGGCCTCGACCATCTTGAGCATGATGTCGTCCGACCCCTGGGGAACATAGGCGTCGCCCAGTTCCTTCCTGGCGGCGGTCATGATCTTGACGCCCAGTTCGATCGACACTTCGTCGCTGACCGCCAGCGGGCCGGTCGGCATGCCGAGCTGCTTGCCGGCATTTTCGATCAGCGCCGGGTTGATGCCTTCGCCGACCAGCTCCGCGCCTTCCTGCACATAGGTGCCGAAGCTGCGCGAGGTGTAGAAGCCGCGGCTGTCATGGACGACGATCGGGGTCTTCTTGATCTGGGCCACGAAGTCGAGCGCCTTGGCGATCGCGGCCGGGCCGGTCCTCTCACCCAGGATGATTTCGACCAGCGGCATCTTCTCGACCGGCGAGAAGAAGTGGACGCCGATGAAATTCTCGGGCTTGGACCAGGCATTGGCCAGCTTGGTGATCGGCAGGGTCGAGGTGTTGGAACCGAAGATGGTGTCGGCGCCCAGCACGGCTTCGACCTGCTTGGTCACTTCCGCCTTGATCGCGACATCCTCGAACACCGCTTCGATCACGAAGTCGGCGCCGGCGAGCGCGGCATAGTCGGTGGTGGGCGTGACGCGGGCCAGGGTGGCGGCCATCTTCTCGGGCGTCATGCCACGGCCCAGGCGCTTGGCCAGCACCGCCTCGACATGGGCCTTGCCCTTCTCGGCATAGGCCTGGTCGCGGTCGAACAGCACCACGTCCATGCCGGCCTGCGCCGCGACGGTGGCGATGCCCGCGCCCATCATGCCGGCACCCAGCATGGCGAGCTTGATGGTCGGCGCCTTGGGCTCGTCCTTGGGGCGGCGCGCGCCGCGCTCGGCCGCCTGCTTGTTGACGAACAGGGTGCGGATCATGTTCGACGCCTGCGGATCGGCGGCGACCTTCGCGAAATATTTGCTCTCGATCCGGATCGCCCGGTCCATCGGCAAGGTGATGCCCTCATAGACCGCCGACAGCAAAGCGATCGGCGCGTTCATGTTGCGCTGGGTCTGCTTGAGCGTCATCGGCAGGGCGCCGGCCATGGTCTGGACGAAGGCGGGGTTGAAGCCGCCGGCGCCACCGGGCACCTTGAAGCCCTTGACGTCCCAGGGCTGGGTATTGGCGGTCGGGTTCGCCTTGACCCAGTCCTTGGCGGCGGCGAGCGACGTGCCCTGCGGCACCACGCCGTCGACAACCTTCAGCATCGCGGCTTCGGCCGGGCGGAACAGCTTGCCCTGCAGCATGTACATCAGCGACGCCTGCACGCCCATGATGCGCGGCAGGCGCTGCGAGCCGCCGCCGCCGGGGAACAGGCCGATCAGGATTTCGGGCAGGCCGAGCTGAGTCTTGGGGCTGTCGCCGACGAAGCGGCGATGGCAGGCCAGCGCCAGTTCGAAGCCGCCGCCGACGCAGGTGCCCTCGATCGCGCAAGCGACCGGCTTGCCGGCGGTTTCCAGGCGACGGAACAGCTGGTTCAGCACGAACACATTGTCGAAGATCGCGGTGGGGGCGGGGCGCTGTCCATCGGCGCTGGCGAGCATCGACCCGAAATATTTGAGGTCCATGCCGGCCATGAAGCCGCTGTCCTTGCCCGATGCGATGACCGCGCCCTTGATGCCCTCTTCCGACGCGATGCGGGTGATGGCGGTGTCGAGGTCAGCCAGGAAGTCGGGGCCGATGACGTTCATCGACTGGCCGGGCACGTCGATCGTCAGGGTGGCGATGCCGTCGGCATCGATGTCGAAGCGGATGGTTTCCATGTGTGTCTCTCCTTGCGTCCGCCGCTTACACGCGCTCGATGATGATGCCGGTGCCCATGCCCGCGCCGACGCACAGGTTGATGAGCGCGGTGCCCTTGCCCGAGCGTTCCAGCTCGTCGAGCGCGGTGCCCAGCACCATGGCGCCGGTGGCGCCCAGCGGATGGCCCATGGCGATCGCACCGCCATTGACGTTGATCTTGCTATGGTCGAGGTTCATCGCCTGCATGTAGCGCAGCACGACCGAGGCGAAGGCTTCGTTCAGTTCCCACAGGTCGATGTCGGCGGTGGTCATGCCAGCACGGGCCAGCAGCTTGCCCGCGACAAATTCCGGCCCGGTCAGCATGATCAGCGGTTCCGAACCGATCGAGGCCATCGCCTTGATCTTCGCACGCGGCTTAAGGCCGTATTTCTCGCCGATTTCCTTGTTGCCGACCAGCACGGCGGCGGCGCCATCGACGATGCCGCTGCTGTTGCCGGCGTGATGGACATGGTTGACCTTTTCCAGCTCGGGATAGCGCAGCAGGGCGACGGTATCGAAGCCGGGCATGTCCTCACCTAGCGCCTGGAAGCTGGGCTTCAGGCTGCCGAGCGACTGCATCGTCGCGTCGGGGCGCATATGTTCGTCATGGTCGAGCGCGATGCCGCCGATCACGTCGCGGACCGGCACGATCGACTTCTTGAAACGACCTTCGTCCCAGGCGGCCTTGGCGCGGCGCTGGCTCTCGACGGCATAGGCGTCGACATCGTCGCGGCTGATGCCGAACTTGGTGGCGATCACGTCGGCGCCGATGCCCTGGGGCGCGAAATAGGTCTTGTAGGCGACCGCCGGGTCCATCGCCCAGGCGCCGCCGTCCGATGCCATCGGCACGCGGCTCATCGATTCGACGCCGCCGCCGATCGCGAACATCGCTTCGCCCGAATAGACCTTGGCGGCGGCCATGTTGACCGCTTCCAGGCCCGATGCGCAGAAACGGTTGATCTGCACGCCCGGCACGGTCTGGGCATAGTCGGCGTTGAGCACGGCGACGCGCGCGATGTCCGCGCCCTGTTCGCCGACCGGGCTGACGCAGCCCAGGATCACGTCGTCGACGTCGGCAGTGTCGATCTGGGTGCGGTCGCGCACCGCTTCGAGCATCTGCGTCGCAAGCTGGATGGGGGTGATGTCGTGGAGCGAACCGTCGCTCTTGCCCCGGCCACGGGGCGTGCGGACGGCGTCGTAGATATAGGCTTCCATGGTTCCTTTTCCCTCTCCGTTGGCGGCTTTTGGCGCACCGGAAGTGGCCCAGAATGTATTTACGTTTACGTAAAGTGCAAGCCTGAAATGGTCGGTTTCCGCCGACATGGCCTTGCCGTAAGGTCAGGTGCGGGCCTGATGTGGGGCGCGATTGCAGCAGGACAAGCACCAGGTGAAGATTGCGGTTCTTTCCGACATTCATGGCAATATCGATGCGCTCGACGCCGTGCTGGCGGATATGGCTGCGCGCAATGTCGATCTATGTGTCAATCTCGGTGACATCCTGTCGGGGCCGCTCTTCCCCTGCGAGACCGCCGATCGGGTTATGGCGTTGGATATGCCGACGATCCGGGGCAATCATGAGCGGCAATTGCTGACGCTGGCGCCCGATCGGATGGGCGCGTCGGACCGGGCGACCCATGATCTGCTGGCGCCGCGCCATCGCGACTGGATTGATGGATTGCCCGAGACGCTGTGGCTGACGGATGAGATATTGATGGTCCATGGCACGCCGGGTAGCGACATCGATTATTGGCTGGAAACGGTCGAGCCGACCGGGCTGCGCGCCGCGACCGAGGCGGAGGTCGAGGCGCGGGCAGGGGGCGTCGTCGCGCCGTTGATCCTGTGCGGCCATACCCATGTGCCGCGCATCCATCGTCGCGCCGATGGCGGGCTGATCGTCAATCCAGGCAGCGTCGGCCTGCCGGCCTATGACGATGATCGGCCCTGGCCGCACAAGGTGGAGACCGGATCGCCCGAAGCCCGTTATGCACTGGTCGAGCGGATGGCCGACGGCTGGCATGCGGAGATCGTCCTGGTCGCCTATGACGGCGAACGCGCGGCCGCCACGGCCGATGCTCGCAGCCGGCCCGACTGGGCACGCGCACTGCGTACCGGACGGATGTGAACCAAAGGCCGAGTCGCGGGTTTGACCGACGTTCCTAAATCCGCTTGATGGTTTTCGTGCCTGACACCGAGTCCCCCCAGCCGTCCTCGCCCTTTGCCATTCCCATCTTCCGCGCGATCTGGATCGCGAGCCTGGCGTCCAATTTCGGCGGGTTGATCCAGTCGGTCGGTGCGGCCTGGATGATGACCTCGCTGTCCGCTTCGCCGGTGCTGGTGGCGCTGGTGCCGGCGTCCACGACGCTGCCGATCATGCTGTTCTCGCTCTGGGCCGGCGCGGTCGCCGACAATCTGGATCGGCGCAAGGTGATGATGGCCTGCCAGCTGTTCATGCTGCTGGTGTCGACCGCCCTTGCGCTGGTCGCCTGGCTTGGTGCGCTGACGCCCTGGACGCTGCTGGGCTTCACCTTCCTCATTGGCTGCGCGACGGCGGTGAACGGCCCGGCCTGGCAGGCATCGGTCGGCGACATGGTGCCGCGCAGCGTGCTGCCCAGTGCCGTCGCGATGAACAGCATGGGCTTCAACCTGGCCCGCAGCACCGGCCCGGCGCTGGGCGGCGTGATCGTCGCGGCGGCGGGGGCGGCGGCGGCGTTCCTGGCCAATGCGGTCAGCTATATCGGCCTGGTCGCGGTGCTGGCGCGCTGGCGACCGGAATTGCCGCCCAAACTGCTGCCGCGAGAGCGGCTGGGCGTCGCGATGTGGGCCGGTGTCAGCTATGTCTCGATGTCGCCCAAGATCCAGCTCGTGCTGCTGCGCGGCGGCGCCTTTGGCATTGGTGCCAGCGCGGTGTCGGCGCTGATGCCGCTGGTGGCGCGCGATGTGCTGGGCGGCGGCGCGCTGACCTTCGGCCTTACCAGCGGCGCCTTCGGCGTCGGCGCGGTGGCCGGGGCGCTCTCCACCCGGCGGCTGCGCGCGCGCTTCTCGATCGAGGCGATCGTGCGGTCCGCCGCCCTGTCGCTGGCGGCGGGAACGGCGATCACCGCCATGTCGGGCTATCTGGCGCTGGCGCTGCTCGGCTATCTGCTCGCCGGGGCGGGCTGGGTCATGGCGCTGTCGACCTTCAACGTGTCGGTCCAGATGTCGGCGCCGCGCTGGGTCGTCGCCCGCGCCGTCGCCATCTATCAGATGACGGCGTTCGGTGGCATGGCGATCGGCGCCTGGCTGTTCGGCAATCTGGCCGAGGATCATGGCGTGGTGGACGCCCTCTATGCCTCCGCCGCGGTGCAACTGGTCGCCGCGCTGATCGGCTTCGTTCGTCCGCTGCCGCAGATCGGCGATGACAATCTCGATCTCCAGAATCGCTGGCGCGAGCCGGAGACGGCGGTGCCGGTCGAGCCGCGCAGCGGCCCGGTGGTCATCACCATCGAATATCGCATACCGGTGGGGTCGGTCGTCCCCTTCCTCAGCGCGATGAGCGAGCGCCGCCGCATCCGCAAGCGCGATGGCGCGCATGGCTGGTCGCTGATGCGCGACCTGGGCGATCCGGAACTCTGGGTCGAACGCTATCATGTGTCGACCTGGCTCGACTATGTCCGCCATAACCAGCGGCGCACCATCGCCGACATCACCAACAGCGACACGATCCACGCGCTGCACAGCGGCGGCAAGCCGCCGGTGGTGCATCGCATGCTGGAACGCCAGACCGGCTCGCTGCCGCTCAGTCGCGCCCCTGATCCGCGGGAAATGGGCGACGGTCTGACCGATCCGACGCGATCGACCTGAAGCGGGGCAAGGCAAAGCGGCTTCGCCTGCCCCTTTTGTGCCTCAGGTCGGTGTCACCGGGGGGCGGCCAAGATCCTCCGGCGTATCGATGTCGTGCAGCACATTGCCGATCGTCTCGATCTGGATGCCATGGCTCAGCAGGGCGCGGGCACCCTGGTCGCCTTTCAATGCCAGCAATTCGGGGAAATGCTTGCGGCCGATGAAGGCGGGCGGGGAGGAGGAGAAGCCGTCGGTGCTGGCGACGACCGATCTTATGTCCTCGGCCGCCATGCAGATATGGTTATAATGGGTCTGCGGCACGTCGGGCATGTCGGCCAGGCAGATCAGGATGCCGCGCACCTTGCGCTTGTCCATCACATGTTCGACCGCGAGCCGGATGCTGCTCGACAGGCCTTCCTCGGGCCGTTCGTTGACGATGATATCGAAGCCGCGCCGGTCAAGCTTGCGGTGCAGCACCGGTGCAAATTCGATGGGCCGCACGACGGCGACCAGTTCGGCAAAGGCCATGGAGGCGATGGTTTCCAGCGTGTGCGCGGCAACCGGCTTGCCGCGCAGGTCAGCCATCAGCTTGTCTTCCTCGCCGAAGCGGGTCGACATGCCGGCTGCCAGAAGGACGGCGGCGATGCGTTCAGTGCGCATGATCTTGCGATTGTAATGACATTTTTATGTGGTGCGTTCCCGTTAGACTGTGATTTGCCACCACAGCGATGTTGTGTCCAGCCGGGGCAAAAAGGCTGGTCAGACGGCCACGCAGTCGCCATATGCCGGGGCCAACAATTATGGAGTGGCCCAGTTCATGGCATATGATCCCGATGCGGAAACCGTAGGCGAAGGCTCGAAGGAGCCGGTCCCGGCCGAAGTGTCGGAGGCGATCCGCACCCTCATCCGCTGGTCGGGCGATGCGCCTGAGCGGGAGGGGCTGGTGGAAACGCCCGAGCGGGTGGCGCGCGCCTGGCGCGAATATTGCCGGGGCTATAATGATGATCCGGCCTATCATCTTTCGCGCATCTTCCATGAGGTGGGCGGCTATGACGATGTCGTGCTGCTGAAGGATATTCCGTTCCAGTCGCATTGCGAACATCATATGGCACCGATTGTCGGGCGCGCGCACATCGCCTATCTGCCCGGCGATTATGTGGTCGGCATTTCCAAGCTGGCCCGTGTGCTGCACGCCTATGCCAACCGGCTGCAGGTGCAGGAACGGCTGACCTCCGAAGTCGCCAACTGCATCTGGGAAAACCTCAAGCCCCAGGGCGTCGCCGTGGTGATCGAGGCGACCCATGGCTGCATGACCGGCCGCGGCGTGCGCACCCCCAATGTCATCATGAAGACCAGCCGCATGCTCGGCGTCTTCCGCGACGATGAAAAGTCGCGCGAGGAAGTGCTGAAGCTCATCGCCTCGTGAATGATGTGACCGGAGAGGGGGAGGGCGCCGAGCCCGTCTATCGCCCGATCGGCGGCGCGAAGAAGGATGCCGGGCCGACTGGCCCCTTGCCGCTGGCCTCGCGCCGGCTGGCGCTCGTGACCGGCGGCCATCGCCGGCTGGGCGGCATCATTTCGGCGGCGCTGGCGCAGGCCGGCTATTCGCTCGCCATCCATGGCAGCCATGACACGCGGCTGGATTCTCATCTGGCGATCGCGCTGGAGGAAAATGGCGCCGAGTGGGAAGGTTTCGTCGTCGACTTCGCTGATCCCGAAGCGGCCGAGGAACTGGTCGCGCAGGTCGCCGAACGGTTCGGCCGGCCGCCCGACCTGCTGGTCAACAGCGCGGCGATCTTCGGCCAGGACCGGATCGACAGCGTCACCGCCGACGATCTGATGCGCCATTATGCGGTCAATTGCGCCGCGCCCGCGATGCTGACCAAGGCGTTCGCGACCGTTCCGGCCGGGACCGGCGATCGCTGCATCGTCAATATCCTCGACCAGCGGATCGACCATCCCCATGGCGATCAGCTGGCCTATACGCTGTCCAAGCTGGCGCTGGCCGGCCTGACGAAGACGGCGGCCAGCAGTCTGGCGCCGCAGGTGCGGGTCAATGCGGTGGCGCCCGGCCTTACCATCGCCACGCCCGACTATGATGCGGAACAGATGGCGCGGCTGGAGCAACTGATGCCGCTTGGGCGGCTGCCGCAGGCGGAGCAGATCGCGCAGGCGGTGCTTTATCTCGCCGGCGCGACGGCGGTGACGGGCCAGACCCTCTATGTCGATGGCGGCGCCCATATGCGCAGCTATGATCAGGATTTCATGCATCTTTGCCGATAGGATCGGCAAAATCGCCGCACTTCAAAGGCTGGCGATCCGTTTTTGGCCGACATAGATCGGCGCTGACAGCTTAGGGAGACGGCAATGGCATATGAAACGATCCTGGTGGAACAGCAGGGCGCGGTGACGCTCATCACGCTCAACCGGCCGCAGGCGCTCAATGCGCTCAACAGCCAGGTGCTGGCGGATCTGGGCGCGGCCTTTGCCGCCTATGATGCCGACCCGACCCAGCATTGCGCGGTGCTGACCGGCAGCGAAAAGGCCTTTGCCGCCGGCGCCGACATCAAGGAGATGGTTGAGAAGGAAGCGGCCGATTTCTTCCTGCAGGATTTCTTCTCCGACTGGCAGACCAAGGTCGTCGCCACCCGCAAGCCGTGGATCGCGGCGGTTGCCGGCTTTGCGCTGGGCGGCGGCTGCGAACTGGCGATGATGGCGGACTTCATCCTGGCGGCCGACACCGCCAAGTTCGGCCAGCCCGAGGTGAAGCTGGGCGTGGCGCCGGGCATGGGCGGGTCGCAGCGGCTGACCCGCGCGGTGGGCAAGGCCAAGGCGATGGAAATGTGCCTGACCGGCCGGATGATGGGCGCCGAGGAGGCCGAGCGCGCCGGTCTGGTCGCGCGGATCGTGCCGGCGGCCGAGTTGCTGGAGGATGCGCTCAAGACGGCTGCGGCCATTGCGGCGATGCCGCCGATGGCGGCGATGGTGAACAAGGAAATGGTCAATATCGCGTTCGAGACCAATCTGGCCCAGGGCATTTTGACCGAGCGCCGCCTGTTCCAGATCCTGACTGCGACGCAAGACAAGAAGGAAGGCATGACCGCCTTCGTCGAGAAGCGTCCGGGCGTCTGGAAGGGGCGCTGAGGGATCCTTCTTCGAAAAGAAGAGGGCATGCAATTTTTGATCCTCCCCAGGCCAGGCCTGGGAAGGATTTTTTGTGCGTGTGTGCGAGGAAGCGGGCATTGATTGCGAAATCTCAATGCTTTGAGGCGCCTCGTTCCGCTTGAGAAATCATCATAAGCGCGTGGTGGATTTTCCCGAAGGGCTCGTTTCAGATGACAAATGGATGACATGGCTGCGCTCGCCCGAAGGGATGATCGACAGGCCAGGGTCCGGAGAGGAACGGCGCGATAGCCCGAAGGGGCGGGCGCTCCTGATTGGCGCGAACTGCCCTTTTGCAGGGCCTACAGGGAGCCTCTATGCCTTCGATTTCGTCCGTCCGTCGCGTGTCTCGCGCTGCGCTGCTGCTTGCCTGCTGCGCGGGTGCCTTATCCACTGCCGCCTTTGCGCAGGAGGCTGCTCCAACGGACGAAAATGACAGCATCACCGTGACCGGTCGTCGTATCTCGCAATCGGCCGAAGCCATCGGCGAGGACAAGGTCAGCAATGTCGTCGCGGTGACGCGTGAGGCGCTGCTGTCGGCGCCATCGGGTATTTCGGGCCTCAAGATGCTGGAGCAGTTGCCAGGCTTCAACGTGCAGACCGACGGCGCGCTGGGCCTTTATGAATTTGGTAACAGCGTGCAGACCCGCGCCTTCAACCTGGACCAGATCGGCTTCGTGGTGGACGGCATCCCGACCGGCCGCAGCGACGCCTTTGGCGGGAGCCCGGTCTTCCGCTATGTCGACAATGAAAATCTGGGCGTGGTGGAAGCGGCCGTGGGCGCGGGTGATGTCGGCCTGCCCAGCTACTCCACGCTTGGCCCGGTGGTGCAGTATAACAGCATCAAGCCGCAGGAAGAGATGGGCCTGTTCGTGTCCCAGAGCTTCGGCGACTTCAACATGAAGCGCACCTTCATCCGCGCCAGCACCGGTCAGGTGGGGCCGTTCCGGGCCTATGTCAGCCGCACCAAGCTGGACACCGATCTGTGGCGCGGCGACGGCACGGTCGACCGCGAACATTGGGAAGGCATGTTGCACGCCGATCTGGGTGGGGACAGCTGGGCGCGGTTCAAGTTCGTGTCGAACAAGTTCAACGACTTCGACTCCCCGTCGCTCAGCCGCAGCCAGTATCTGACCGGCACCGATGTGGGCGGCAAGAGCGGCCGGGATCGCGGCTATATCTCGGTCGTGCCCAACACGACGCCTGGCTTCGCGCCGGTTCCGGGCGGCCCGGCCTATAGCAACGCCAACTATGCCTATACCAATACGCTGGCGATCAATGTGCGCGACGACAAGCTGTATGGCGGCACCGTCCATGCCGGCATCGCCGATGGCATCTGGGCCGAAGCGACCGCCTATTATGAAGACAAGGGCGGTTATGGCGTGTCGCCGGACACCTATGCCAACAGCCTGCTGCAATATCAGCGGCAGTCGGCCGCCGGCATTGCCCTGTTCGCCCCCAAGGGGACGCAATATGGGCTGTCTACGGTGGGTGGCGACCGCTATGGCCTGACGAGCAAGCTGCACTGGGAAATCGGTGCGCATACGCTGGAAGTGGGGCTGTGGGGCGAAGTCGACACCTATAATCGCACCCAGGCGCGCTACAACACGACGGACGGTTCGCCCGCCAGCGCGCCCAATCTGGATGAACTGGTCTATGTTCGCCGCGATTATCAGAGCCAGCGCAACACGACCCAGGCCTTCCTGAAGGATCGCGTCGCTCTGCTGGACGACAGGCTGATCTTCGACCTGGGCGTCAAGGCGCTGAACATCGATTATCGCTATGGCGGCTATCGCGATTTCAACGATTATTATCGTGCCGGCGCGACCGCGGGATCCTGGGTGCCGGGCTGGGGGCCGCAGCAATTGCGCACCAGCTATAGCGATGGTTTCCTGCCGATGGCCGGCGTCCTCTACAAGTTCGACAATCAGAGCCAGTTCTTCGCATCCTATGCGGACAATATGGCCCTGCCCAAGGGGCTGGACGATGTCTTCTCTGTGTCGCTGAACAGCAGCCCGGCGGGCGTGCCCGCGCCAGCACCGGAACGGTCGCAGAATTTCGAAGCCGGCGTCCGCACCAATCAGGGCGAATTTTACGCGTCCTATGCGGTCTATTACACCAAGTTCAAGAACCGCATCCAGTCGATCGGGTCGATCCTGCCGGGCACGACCAACGTCATCGAAACCTTCTATCAGAATGTCGGTCGGGTTTCTGCCTATGGCGCCGAATTCAGCGGCACCTACAAGCCGCGCTTCCTGAATGGCCTGGCCTATTTCAACCTGAACGCGACCTATAATATCGCCAAGTTCAAGGATGATATCGTCACGGCCGCGACCACATACCGGACCGACGGAAAATATATTCCCGACAGCGCCAAATGGATCGTCAATGGCGGCGTGACCATCGAGCCGGCGAGCTGGCTGGTGGGTAATATCAGCGGCAAATATACGTCGCGTCGCTGGTCGACCTTCGACAATTCGGCCGGGTCGAGCGTCAAGGGTTTCACCGTGTTCAGCGCCTATGTCGACATTGGCGATGGTATCACGCTGGGCCCGGTCAAGGGGGTGAAGGCACGCTTCAACCTCGACAATATCTTCGACAAGGACACGCTGTCCTATATCTCGCCGGCGGTGACGGGCGACGGCAATTTCCGGCCGCTGTCCCCACGCACCTTCCAGTTCACCATTTCGGGCGAAATCTGATGCGGAATGCTTATCTGATGGGGGCAGCGCTGGTCGCGCTGCTCCCGATCGCGGCGCAGGCCCAACCAAAAACAGTGTCGAAACAGGTCTATCAGCTACACCAGAAGCTGATCACGCTCGACAGCCATCTCGATACCCCGGCCTCGCTCGACCTGCCGGACTGGTCGATCGACGAGGAGCATGGCGTCCATAGCGACTATACCCAGGTCGACCTGCCGCGGATGAAGAAGGGCGGCCTGGATGGCGGTTTCTGGGCGATCTACACTGGGCAGGGGCCGCTGACGATCGAGGGCTTCCGCAAGGCGCGCGATTTCGCGCTGCTGCGCGGCATGTCGATCCGATCGATGGTGGCCGCCGACCCCGACAATTTCACGCTGGCGCTGCAGGCCAAGGACGCCGCGCCGATCGCGGCGGCGGGCAAGCGCATCGTCTATATGTCGATCGAAAATGCCTATCCGCTCGGCGAGGATGTCTCGCTGATCAAGACATTCTACGACATGGGCGTGCGGGTGTCGGGCTTTGCCCATTTCGCGCATAACCAGTTCGCCGACAGCTCGACCGATCCGTCAAAGAAGCCGCGCTATGGCGGCCTCAGCCCGCTCGGCAAGGAATTGCTGAAGGAGATGAACCGCCTCGGCATCGTCCCCGACGCCTCGCACAGCTCAGACCAGGTGCTGGACGATCTGCTGGCGCTGTCGACCACGCCGGTGCTGCTGACCCATTCGGGCTGCAAGGCCGTCTATGACCATCCGCGCAACATCGATGACGATCATCTGAAAGCGCTGGCGGCCAAGGGCGGCGTGATCCAGATGAATGCCTATGGCGCCTATCTGCGCGCGTCCAAGCCCAATCCGGAACGGCAGAAGGCGCTGATGGCGCTCTACAGCCAGATGCGGGAGGACGCCAAGGTTTCGCCCGAGGCGCGGACCGCGATGCTCGCCAAGCGGCAGGAGATCGACCGGCTCTATCCCGACACCGACCGGCCGACCTTCGACGATTTCATGGCGCATATGCTGCATGCGCTGAAGGTCGTTGGCCCCGATCATGTCGGCATCGGCCTGGATTGGGACGGTGGCGGCGGTGTCGTCGGCATGGAGGATGTGGTCGATCTGCCCAAGATCACCGACGCCCTGCTGAAGGCCGGCTACAGCGAGGCTGACGTACAGAAAATCTGGTCCGGCAATGTGCTGCGCGTGCTGGCCGCGGCCGAGGCGGGCAAGCAGAAATAAGGACTTGTGCCGGACCGGCCGTGGCTGGTCCGGCATGAAATCTTGTTAAGCCAATCGACGGGGGCGTTCCGGCCCGCTAAGGGGAGTCGGCACCAGAAAGGAGCGGTCGCATTTCGCCCATGCAGCACAAGCCGAAGCGCAGCCGGGCAATCGCCCTGCCGAACAGCGAGTTTCGCGCCCGCGCCACCGAATATCTCGATTTCCTCGCCGCCTGGGTGAAGAAGCCCCGGCAGACCGCCTCTGTCGTGCCCAGCAGCCGCTATCTGGCGCGGCTGATGGTGGCCGACATTGATCCGCAGGGCGGCCGCGTGCTGGAACTGGGCGGGGGCACCGGCGTCTTCACCCGCGCCATCCTGGAAACCGGACTTGCCGCCGACCAGCTGGAGGTGGTGGAGATCAACCCCGCCTTCGCGCGCGGCCTGCGGCGTCATTTCCCCCATGTCTCGATCCTGGAGACGCCGGCGCAGATCGTCTCGGTCGCGGCCGCCGGTGGCCCCGGCGACTATCAGACCGTGGTAAGCGGCCTGCCGCTTCTGGCGATGGACCGGGCGATGCACATCGACATATTGTCGGAAGCCTTCCGCATGCTGAAGCCGGGCGGCAGCCTGGTGCAGTTCACCTATTCGACACGGCCGCCGGTCAGCCGTGTGGTGCTGGACCAGCTTGGTTTGGAGGTTGTCCGCGCCGGCCATACGGTGCGCAATTTCCCGCCAGCGACGGTCTTCCGCTTCACCCGACGGGGCGAATGATCGGGGCAAGAGAAAAGGGCCGCATCGGATGATGCGGCCCTTCCTGTTTCTGCCTCAGTAGAAGGCGCCGTAGACGACATCGACCACACGGCGCGACCGGACCTCGACCAGCAGCAGGTCGGGGCCATAGCGCACCCAGCGATAGCCATAAGGCGGCGCGCCCAGGCCCAGGCGCCAATAGTCATTGTAATAATAATAGCTGGAGAAGAAGACCGCCGGCAGGAACAGGCCGACCGTCCAGCGCCGATAGCGATAGCCATGGGGATAGCGGAAGGCCGGGCCGGGGATCGGCCGGAAATTGGGCGGACGGCCGGCGCCGGGGCGATGCGGCTGGCCTGGCCGTGGTGGCTGGACGCCGGGACCACCGGGACGGGGCGGCTGGGGCGAAGGGCCACCCGGACGGGGTGGTTGAACTGCCGGTCCACCTGGCTGGCCCGGACCGGGCGAAGGCTGTCCGGGGCGGGGCGGTTGCGGGCGAGAAGCACCGGGCCGGGACGGCTGTGTCGACGGACCGCCGGGGCGGGAAGGCTGCACTGATCCGCCGGGGCGTGAGGGGGCGGGGGCAGGGCGCGTGGACGGAGATGGTCGAGCGCCGCCGCCTGATGGTGGTCGGCCGCCCTGCTGGGCAATGGCGATATCGGGAACGACGATCAACGCGATCGACAGATAGAGAATTGCCTTTTTCATAGCCTTCTCCACATGGTGGGGCGTCAAGCCTATGCGCGCTCATTACCGGCTTCAATCTTTTTCCAATATGTTGCCCTGCTTCGCTATTTGCCGCGCTGCCGGTTGCATGGCGCGGTCCGCCTCCTATCTTGCCGACACAAGGAAAGGGGGCGCTGCCGCATGGCATCCATCATCGAAATCAAGGGCCTGACGAAAAGCTATGCGTCGGGCTTTCAGGCGCTCAAGGGCGTCGACCTGAATATCGAGGAGGGCGAGATTTTCGCGCTGCTCGGCCCCAATGGCGCGGGCAAGACGACGATGATCTCGATCATCTGCGCCAATGTCCGCCCCTCTGGCGGCACCGTGACGGTCGCCGGCCATGACATCATCCGCGACTATCGCGGCGCGCGCGCTGCAATCGGGCTGGTGCCGCAGGAACTCAATACCGACCAGTTCGAGCGAGTGATCGACACCGTCACCTTCAGCCGCGGCCTGTTCGGCAAGCCGCGCAACGACGCCTATGTCGAAAAGGTGCTGCGCGACCTGTCGTTGTGGGACAAGCGTAACAACAAGATCCGCGAGCTTTCCGGCGGCATGAAGCGCCGGGTTATGATCGCCAAGGCGCTGAGCCATGAGCCGCGCGTCCTGTTCCTCGACGAGCCGACCGCCGGCGTCGACGTCGAACTGCGCCGCGACATGTGGAAGCTGATCGGCGAACTGCGCCAGACCGGCGTCACCATCATCCTAACCACCCATTATATCGAGGAAGCCGAGGAGATGGCCGACCGGGTGGGCGTCATCAACCATGGCCAGTTGATGCTGGTCGAGGACAAGACCGCGCTGATGGAGAAGCTGGGCAAGAAGACGCTGTCGATCATGCTGGCCGAGCCGATCGAGGCGCTGCCGCCCGAACTGGCCGACTGGGATGTGGCGCTGAAGGCGCAGGGGCAGGAGATCGAATATCTGTTCGACACCCGCGCTGAACGCACCGGCGTCTCCTCGCTGCTGCGCAAGCTGGGCGATCTCGGTATCGGCTACAAGGATCTCAACACGCGGCAGAGCAGCCTGGAGGATATTTTCGTGAGCCTGGTCCATCAGGAGAAAGCGGCATGAACGGCCCCAATCTGCGCGCGGTCGCCGCCATCTACAAGTTCGAGCTGCACCGGTTCCGGCGCACCTGGCTGACCGGCCTGCTGGTGCCGGTCATCACCACTTCGCTCTATTTCATCGTGTTCGGCGGGGCGATCGGATCACGCATGACCGAGATTGACGGCATTCCCTATGCCGCCTTCATCGTGCCGGGCCTCATCATGATGTCGATGTTCACGGAGAGCATCTTCAACGCCAGCTTCGGCATCTACATGCCCAAATTCACCGGCACCATCTACGAACTGCTGTCGGCGCCGGTGTCGGCGATGGAGACGGTGATCGCCTATGTCGGGGCGGCGGCGACCAAGGCGCTGATCGTCGGCTTCATCATCTTTGCCACGGCCCATCTGTTCGTCGATTTGCCGGTGGCCCATCCCTTCGCCATGGTCGGCTTCATGCTGCTGATTGCGGTGAGCTTCTGCCTGTTCGGCTTCATCCTGGGCATCTGGGCGCAGGGGTTCGAGCAGTTGCAGGTGATCCCGCTGCTGATCATCACGCCGATGACCTTCCTGGGCGGCGCCTTCTACTCGATCCACATGCTGGCCGAGCCATGGCGCACTATCACCCTGTTCAACCCGATCGTCTATCTGATCTCGGGATTCCGCTGGACCTTCTTTGGCAGGGGCGATGTCGGGATCGAGTTCAGCCTGTTGTTCGTGGGCGGCATGCTGGCGGTATGCCTCGGCATCATCGCCTGGGTGTTCCGCACCGGCTATCGGCTCAAGAAGTAACGAAAAAAGAAAAGGGCGGCCATTGGCCGCCCTTCTTCATTCGGGTCGATGCGATGCCAGTGCCGATCAGGCGGCGGCGCTCTGCGGATCGACCGCGAACAGGGTCACGCCCTTATATTTGTCGTCGCCCTGGTCATAGAGGCCGTGCATCGCCTCGAACGTCTCGTCCAGAATCTCGACATCGCTCAGGCCCGCCAGCTTGAACGTGCCCAGCTTCAGCTCGCGCGGCGGGCGGCCGTCGCGGTCCGTGGTCACGGCGTCCATGAACATCTCGTCATGGCGCGTGTAGAGGATGTGCGGGGCCAACGTGACGACCATCTTGTTATAGGTCGCCTTGAGGCACTTCTGAAGCGCGATCGCTTCGAAGATAGGGGTCGGAGAGTCCATGATGGGCCGCCCATATCAAGAAACACGGCCCCGTTTCAATTGCTTTGTGCGTCGCACCATGTGCCTGCCGTGCAACCGGCCGGATTTTCACGACGAATTGTGCGGCCGTTTTCCTAGCGCAGAACCAGCCCCAGCCGGTCGCGCAGCGACCAGCGCGCGATCAGCAGGATCGCCACCGTGCCGAGGCCCGCAGCCAGGCCGAACCAGATGCCCACGCCATGCAGCCCCATCGGGAAAGCGAGCAGGGCGCCGACGCCGATACCGATGATCCAGTAGCCGAAAAGGGCAAAGATCATCGGCACCTTGGTATCCTGGATGCCGCGCAGCACGCCGGCGCCGACGGCCTGGGCAGCATCGACCAGCTGGAACAGCGCGGCAACCGCCAGGAAGCTGACCGCCAGATTGGCGGTGGCGAGATTGGCCGGATCATGGACGTCGAGGAAGATCGACACCAGCGGTCGCGGGATCAGGACCAGCATCAGCGCAGCCGCCATGGCGAAGCCGGTGCCGACGATCAGCGCCAGCCAGCCGGCCCGACCGATCGCGGCGGGATCGGATCGGCCATAGGCGACGCCGACGCGCACGGTCGCGGCCTGACCAATGCCCATCGGCACCATGAAGACCAGCGAGGCGATCTGGATCGCCACGGCATGGGCGGCGAGCGATTCCCGGTCGATCAGCCCCATCAGGAAGGCAGAGGCATTGAACACCGTGACTTCCAACCCCAGCGTGATCGCGATCGGCAGGCCCAGCGTCCAGACGGCGCGCTGCCGGTCGCGGTCACGCGTCCAGAAGCGGCCCATCAGCCGATAACGGCGGAATCGGCGATCGACCAGGATGACGGTCAGCAGGCCCAGGAACAGGAAGGTCGAGGACAGGGTGCTGGCGATGCCGGCACCCAGCAGGCCGAGCGCGGGCAGGCCGAGATGACCGAAGATCAGCGCCCAGCCGACCAGCACGTTGAACGGTATGCCGAGCAGCATGATGATGAGGCCCCAGAGCGGGCGCTCCAGTGCCGAGATGAAGTTGCGCAGCGTGGTGAAGCAGAGGAAGGGCAGCAGTGCCCATTGCATGCCGCGCATCAGATGGCCGGCTTCGCGCGCCAGGTCCGGCTCCTGGCCCATGGCGCGCAATATCGCCTCGCAATGCCACAGGATCAGCCAGGCGGGCAGCACGAAGAAGGCGGCGGCGCGCAGCGTTTGGTGGACGGTGCGGCGCACGTCGCGCACCGAATGGCGGCGACGGCCGCGTTCGCTGGCGATCAGCGGCGCGGCGGCGGTGACGAGGCCAAGGCCGAAGATCAGCAGCGCGTTGAAGAGATTGATCGCCAGCGCCCCGGCGGCGACAGCTTCCGCGCCCAGCCGGCCCACGAGCAGCAGATCGGTCGCGGCAATCCCCGACCAGGCGACATTGCCCGCGATCATGGGAATGGCGAGCGTGACGAGCGCGCGCGCCTCGATGCGCCAGGGGGAAGATTGGGTCACGTGGATCGTCCGGGCTGGGGAAGCGCCGGAAAAGGCGCGGGCGCTCCCCTTAATCGCCTCAGTGCTTCTTGAACAGATGCAGCACGGCAACGATGATGCCGCCGATCACCAGACCGACAATGCCCGCGCCGATCGCATTCACCAGCCAGTCGATCACCGGACCGATCGCGGGCACGGCATGGGCGGCGCCTTGCGCCAGATGATGGATCGTGCCGGGGATCAGATCCCAATGGAATTCGTGCAGGCCATGGACGATCAGGCCGCCGCCGACCCACAACATCGCCGCCGTACCGACCACACCCAGCACACTCATCACGACCGGCATCGCCTTCACCAGGCCGCGGCCGATGGCGCGCGTTGCCGCGCCGCTGCGCTGGGCGAGGTGCAGGCCGATATCGTCCATCTTCACGATGAAGCCGACCACACCATAGACGCCGGCCGTGATCGCGATGGCGACGACGACCAGGATGATCGCCTGTTCCCAGATCGGTTCGCTGGCGACAGTGCCGAGCGCAATCGCCATGATCTCGCCCGACAGGATGAAGTCGGTGCGGATCGCGCTGGAAACCTTCTGGTCCTCCAGTTCCTTGGAGGTCAGGGTTGCGGCCGCATCCGCCACCTCGTCATGGCCGCCCTGGATCGCCTCCAGCAGCTTTTCTGCCGCCTCGAAGCAGAGGAAGGCGCCGCCAAGCATCAGCAGCGGCGGCAGCAGCCAGGGGGCAAAGGCGCTAAGCGCCAGCGCCGCCGGCAGCAGGAACAGCAATTTGTTGCGCAACGATCCGCGCGCGATCTTCCAGATGATCGGCAGTTCGCGGTCGGGCGACAGGCCCATGACATAGTTGGGTGTCACGGCAGTATCGTCGATGACGACGCCGGCGGCCTTTGTGCCGGCCTTGCCGGCGGCAGCGGCGACATCGTCCAGCGACGTGGCCGCCATCTTGGCGATACCGGCAACATCGTCGAGCAGCGCGATCAGACCCGAAGGCATGGTTGAATAATTCCCCTGTTGAAACGGATGGATATCATCCGTGCGCGCTTCTTAATGCGCGGGCAGGGTGGGGGCAATGGAGCGATGATTGCCGGTTCGTGACCGGGCGTCGGCGATATCAGTAATTGCCGGGCGGATCGCTGGCGGGGAAGGATTCGTCGGACTGTTCATCGACCATGTCCCAATCGCTGTCGTCCGCCTGCGGCCCGGCGTCGCGAACGATGCCGGACGAGCCGACCGGGCCGCGATCGTCCGGATCATCGGCCGCGGCACCATCATCCTTGCCGGCCCGTTCCTTCAGGCTCTTCCAGGCAACGGCGCCAAGGCCGGTCAGAAAGGCCAGCTTCAACAATCCCTTCATGGTGTCTCCTTCGACGCACTGTGGAGATGGACCCACTTGGCGGCGTCCTGGTCGATAGCCTCGGGCGAGAGGCGAATTTCGCCCTCTTCGTCCGCGCTGCCGGCATGATCCTCGTCGGCGCCGGTCATGCCGGGCGGAAAGATGGTCCAGCGCTGTTGCAGGGCGGTATCGATCATCGCCTGCCAGGCCGTTACGTCGCCGGTCTCGCGCATGGCGGGGTCGGGCTCCTTGAGCATCGCCAATATGCTGGCGGCGTCCTCGACCCAATAGGGCCAGTTATGCGTTGCCCCGGCGGCGAGATGCCGGGCGAGGCGCTCAAGCAGTGTGCGTTGCTCCATGATGTCCGGAACGTTCATGGCGACTCTCCGTTCCTCATTTTCTCGCCATGCAACTTAATGGCAATCCTCGGGAAATGCCTCTCGGTATTTGAACCGATATGGGACGAAAAAAGGAGGCAGACATGCCCAGAGGCGACAAGCGCCGCTATACCGACAAGCAGAAGCGCAAGGCTGCGCATATCGCGCAAAGCTATGAAGAACGCGGTGTCTCGCATGACGAGGCAGAGGCGCGGGCCTGGGCCACGGTGAACAAGGATTCGGGCGGGGGCAACCTGTCGGGATCGGGGCGGGGCAAGCCCGACAGCCATGCCGCGGATCGGCGCAAGGCCGCGGATCGATCGGCTGCGGCGAAGAAGGGCTGGGAAACGCGCCGTCGCCGGGTGCAGGGCTGACATCAGGGCGAGAAGATATCGCCGTTGCTGAAATGGGCGGCGAGATGATCGATCCAGGCGCGCACCAGCGGCGGCAGCCCGGTGCGAGTGGTGAAGACGAGATGGACGATCCCCTCCTGCGCCTGCCATTCCGGGAACGGCTGCGCCAGCGCGCCCGAGCGCGACGATCTGGACGTGGCCCTTGGGATAGAGCGTCAGGAAATCGGGCAATGGGGCGGTGACGGCGATGCGGCACTGCTCATGGACCGACAGGCCAAGCTCGGTGAGCAGGAGCCGCCGCGATGAGCGTTCGATCAGCCGCCCAAGGCAAAAAAAAAGCCGCCCGGTGACGGGCGGCTTTCTCGTTTGTCAGAGCGAAGAGGCTCAGGCTTCTTCGGCCGGGGCTTCTTCCGCCTCGACGGCGATTTCGCCCGGCTCGGCGTTCGGATCGTAATCCTCGGTGAAGCCGGCTTCGTCCTTCTCGAACAGGTCGGCCATCACGTCGACGCCCTGCGCCTGCAGTTCGGCTTCTTCCGGCGAGCGGGCAACGTTCACCGTGATGGTGACGGCCACTTCCGGGTGCAGCGCGACCTTGACGTCGAAGACGCCCAGGGTCTTGATCGGACGCTCCAGCACGACCATCGCCTTGGAGACGTTGGTCACGCCATCGGCGTGCAGCGCGTCGACGACGTCACGGACGGCGACCGAGCCGTACAGGTGGCCGGCGTTCGACGACTGGCGGATCAGGACGATCTGCTTGCCGTTGACGCCTTCGGCAGCCTTTTCGGCGTCCGAACGACGAGCGGCGTTGTCGGCTTCGATCTTCGCGCGGTTGGCTTCGAACACAGCCTTGTTGGCGGCGTTCGAACGAAGAGCCTTCTTGTTGGGCAGCAGGAAGTTACGAGCGTAACCATCCTTCACGGTGACGACGTCGCCGATCGCGCCCAGCTTTTCGATGCGCTCAAGGAGAATGATTTCCATGGGTCTTTCTCCCTTACTTCACGATGTAGGGCAGCAGGCCCAGGTGACGGGCGCGCTTGATGGCCTGGGCCAGCTCACGCTGCTTCTTGGCGGACACCGCGGTGATGCGGCTGGGGACGATCTTGCCGCGCTCGGACACGAAGCCCTGCAGCAGACGGACGTCCTTGTAATCGATCTTCGGCGCATCCTTGGCGGCGAAGGGGCAGCTCTTGCGGCGGCGGAAAAACGGGCGTGCCATGTTTCAGATCTCCTTATTCGGCAGCCGGGGCTTCTTCGCGCTCACGGCGCGGGCCACGGTCACCACGGGGGGCACGGTCGCCGCGTTCGGCGCGTTCCTGCTTGCGCATCATCACCGACGGACCGGCTTCCAGCTCTTCGACCTTGATGGTCATGTAGCGGATGATGTCTTCGTTGATCTGGGTCTGACGCTCCAGCTCGGCAATCACGTTGCCCGGTGCGTCGATGTTCAGCATGACGTAGTGCGCCTTGCGGTTCTTGGCGATCTTGTACGCGAGCGAACGCAGACCCCAGGTCTCGACCTTGGTCACCTTGCCTTCATTTTCCTCGACGATCTTGGTGGCGGTTTCCGCCAGAGCGTCCACCTGCGCCTGTGCCAGATCCTGGCGCGCAAGGAACACATGCTCGTAAAGAGCCATGGGTATTGCCTCATCTGTTGGCCGATCGCTGACGCCCACCCCATGTGGAACGCCCCTCCGGCTGTCGTCTCAAGCATTCGAAATCGTCCGACGTCCGAATCCGGGGCCGAGCGAAGGCGCGCCTATGACGGAAAAGCGGGGGAAAGGCAAGCAGCATCGGTGCAGCCATGGGCGGCAGCGGCCCTGCTTGCAGTCAGGCTTCACCTGTCTCTATCCTGCCTGCCAGAAAAAGAGAAGGAGAGACGGATGGCGGTCGCGATCGCGGCACTGGCGCTGATCTTGCTGATGCTGGCGGCCTATCGCGGCATGAGCGTCATATTGATGGCGCCTTTGCTCGCCATGCTGGCGGTGTTCCTGACCGATCCGGCGGCGGTGCCGACCGCCTTTTCCGGCCTGTTCATGGACAAGGTCGCCACCTTCCTGAAGCTCTATTTCCCGGTCTTCCTGCTGGGGGCGCTGTTCGGCAAGCTGGTCGAGATATCGGGCTTTTCCCGCGCGATCGTGACGGCGGTGATCGGTTTCGTGGGCGCGGGAAGGGCGATCCCGGCGATCATGATCGTAACGGCGCTGCTGACCTATGGCGGGGTCTCGGTCTTCGTGGCGGTGTTCGCCGTCTATCCCTTCGCCGCCGAGATGTTCCGCCGCGCCGATATTCCCAAGCGGCTGGTGCCCGCGACCATCGGTCTTGGCGCGCTGACCTTCACCATGGATGCGCTGCCGGGCACGCCGCAGATCCAGAATGTCATTCCGGCCAGCTTCTTTGGCACCACCGCCTGGGCGGCGCCGGTGCTGGGCGTGATCGGATCGGTGGTGATCGCGGCGACGGGCCTTGCCTATCTCAACTGGCGGCGCCGGGCGATGGCGGCCGCGGGGGAGGGCTATGGCGCGCCCGAGACGCTGGTCAACGAACCCGATCGGCAGGAAGAGGCGGTGACCGTCCACCCGCTGGTCGCGTTGCTGCCGCTGCTGGTGGTGGGGCTTGGCAATCTGGCGTTGACGCTGCTGATCCCGCGCATCACCGGCGGGGCGGAGACGGTGAGCATTCGGCTGGCGGGTCTGCCCGGTCCGGTGACAGCGAAGGTGGCACAACAGGCGGCGCTGTGGGCGGTGGAGGGGGCGCTGCTGCTGGGCATCGCCACCATCCTGATCTTCGCTTTCCCGGTCGTGGCGCGGCGCTTTGCGGAAGGATCGAAGGCGGCGGTCGGCGGCGCCTTGCTGGCGGGGATGAACACGGCGGTCGAATATGGCTTTGGCGGAGTGATCGCGGCGCTGCCCGGCTTCCTGGTCGTCAAGGACGCTGAAGGCGGTGCCCAACCCGCTGATCAACGAAGCGATTACGGTGACGACGCTGGCCGGCATCACCGGATCGGCGTCGGGCGGCCTGTCGATCGCGCTGGCGGCGATGGCGGACCAGTTCGTGGCGGCGGGCGATGAGGCGGGTATACCGCGCGAAGTGCTGCACAGGGTTGCGTCGATGGCATCGGGGGGCATGGACAGCCTGCCGCATAATGGCGCGGTCATCACCCTGCTGGCGGTGACGGGCCTCACCCATCGCCAGGCCTATAAGGACATATTCGCGCTGACCCTCATCAAGACGATGACCGTCTTCGTCGTGATCGCCGTCTATTATCTGACCGGGCTGGTGTGAACGCGAAAGCGCCCCGGAGCGAAGGCTCCAGGGCGCTTTTCAGGAAGTGGGGGGTAGAGCATCCTCCGATTAGGTTGAATTGGGGGGATGCTCTAATTTCCTTTTGTTTGCCGCATTCTGCGAGTCGTCGGCTGTTCCAGCCGACTTCAGAATGCTCTAGCGGATGGCGCCGGCGACGACCGCGCCGATGATCCCGCTGGTGATCGCGACCAGCACTGCGTCATTGCCCGAGCGGACCCAGTGGTAACCGCGCGGCGGGGCCGACAGGCGATAGCCGCGATAATTGTCGACGACCCGGTAATTGGTCGCATAGCGGCGATCGAAGCGCTGGCCCTTGGCCCAGTGGTGATCGTTGCGCACCACCGTCTTCTTCTGGACGACGGTGCGGTGCGGACCTTCCTTCACGACCCGGACGGTCTCGCGATGGGGCGCGGCCTGGGCCTGGGCGGTGACGATCGGGCTGGCGGCAACGGCGGTGGCGGTCAGGGCCAGGATGATCTTCTTGAACATGTCTTCACTCCTCTTGTTTCAATCGAGGGCGCCGCTTCCGGCGTCGAAGACAGAGATAGGCCGCGCTTGTCGCAAGCCTGTCCCAAGGGTGGGGCAGTTTTGTCGGAAATTGTATCAAAACCCGATTTAAGCTGAATATCGGTTCATAAATGGCGATTTTTCAATGCCTTGTTCGACTCATAGCATCAGCGAGATGGCATTGCCGAAATTGTGCAGCAGGATCGGCAGCAGCAGGCTGCCGGTACGCAGGCGCAGCCAGGCAGCCAGCAGCGAGGGGATGGCGGTAAGCGCCATCACGACCGGATCGAAGCTGAAATGGCCGCCCGAATAGCCGAACGCATGGGCGAGGCCGAACAGGCCGCAGGACAACAGAGCGCCCCAGCCCCAGTCGACGCCCAGGAAGCGGACCCGCCGGGTGAAGGCGCGATCGAGCGCGAAGAGCAGGATGCCGCGATAGAAAGGTTCTTCCTCCAGCCCCGGCATGGTGAGCTGGAAGGCGATTTCCTCCGCGCTGCTCGGATCGTCGGGGAAATAAAGGGCGAGCGCGGTGAAGAAGGCGCAATAGACGAGGGCGACGGGCAGGGCGGCGGTCAGGCTGCCGCGTGCCTGGCGCAGCGTCAGGCCGACCCGCTTCCAGCCGAAGGCGGGCAGGGATGCGACCAGCAAAGTGAGGGCGAGGGCTAGCAGCTTGCCCTGCCAGTTCCAGTCGGCAGCAGGGATGAGGTCGGGGATATGGCGATAGGCGCGGGTCAGCAGCGCGTCATTGGCAGCGACCAGGGCGACGGCAACCAGCAGCCAGCCAGGCCGAAAGCCGCGCCGATCGATCAGGCCGATCGCACCGCCCGCGGCCAGCAGCAGCGCCAGTGTGCCGAGCGGGCCGATGACGCCGTTCATGCTCGCCGCTCCCGCGCGCGGCGGTTCAGTCGGTGGAAGTGGGCAGAGAGACGGGGGGCAGGGGCGTGGCGGTGACGGTCATGCGGGCGAGCAGGATGGGATGATCCTTGCCCTCCAGCAATTGCGCCGTCTGCGGTGCCTGCGCGTCGGCAAAGGGGGTGAGGCTGACCCCGAGCAGCAGCGCACTGCTGATGAGGCTGGCGGCGATCATCTTCATGGAGGCATTCCTTCCAAAGCGCCGGAGCGGCGCTATGGAAGGAGGGATTAGGCAGAAGATGTCGCAGCATTATCCCGGATAACCGCCCTTTTGTCGGAAAATGTATCAGTCTATTCGTGCCGCAGCGCGTCGATCGGGTTGAGGCTGGCCGCCCGGCGGGCGGGGAAATAGCCGAACACCACGCCGATCGCCGCCGAGAAGAGGAAGGCGATCAGATTGACTTGCGGATCGAAGGTGAAGGGGACCTTCATCAGCGGCGCGATGCCGACCGATGCGATGAGGGCAATGACCAGGCCGATCAGGCCGCCCATGCAGGACAGCACGATCGCCTCCACCAGGAACTGCATCAGCACTTCGCGTGCGACCGCACCGATGGCGAGGCGGATGCCGATCTCGCGGGTGCGCTCCGTCACCGACACCAGCATGATGTTCATGATGCCGATGCCGCCGACCAGCAGGGATATGGCCGCGACCGCCGCGACGATCTGGGTCAGGATGGTGGTGGTGCCGGTCAGCGTGTCGCTGATCTGCTTGGTGTCGAAGACGTTGAAATTATCCTCCGCGCCCGCCTTGATCTTGCGCCGCTCGCGCATCAGCTGTTCCAGGCTGTCCTGCACGGTCGCGCTGTCATAGGCGTCGTCAACCGCGACCATGATCTGGCTGATGTCGCGATCGCCGGTGAAGCGGCGCTGGACGAACTTGATCGGCATGACGACGACATCGTCCTGGTCGCCAAAGCCGCCCTGGCCGCGGGTCGCAAGCACGCCCACCACCTGACAGCTCACGCCCTTGATCCGCATCCGCTTGCCGATCGGGTCATTGCCCTGGAACAGGTTGGTGCGCACCGTATTGCCGATGATGCAGACCGATTTGCCGGCCTCTTCCTCGTCCGGCATGAACAGCCGGCCTTCCGACACATTCCAGGACTGGACCTGCGAATAGGCCGACGTCGTGCCATAGACGGTGGTCGACCAGTTATTGCCTTCATAGATGGCGGTGCCGCTCGACTGGACCACCGGCGCCACGGCGCGCACGCCGGTCAGCTGGTTCTCGATCGCGGTCAGGTCCGCTTCCTTGAAATTGGGCGGGCGCGGCCCGCCGCCGCCACGGCCAAAGCCCTGGCCGGGGCGCAGTTGCAGCACATTGGCGCCCAGCGAGCTGATCTGTTCGCGCACGGCGGCGGTCGCGCCATTGCCCAGCGTCACCATGGTGACGACGGCGGCGACGCCGATGATGATGCCGAGCGTCGTGAGGAAGCTGCGCATCTTGTGCCGGTTGATCGCCCTGAAGGCGAGGATGACGGTGGTGCCCAGCATCAGCCCACGGCTCCCTTCTGCGGTCCGCCCAGGCCCTTTTCGATCCGCTCGACCAGACCATCCTTGAAATGGACGATGGTGCGGGCAAATTCGGCCATGTCGGGTTCGTGCGTCACCATCAGCACGGTGATGCCGCTATTCTGGTTGAGGTCGGTCAGCAATTGCATGATCTCCACCGACCGTTCGGAATCGAGATTGCCGGTCGGTTCGTCCGCCAGCAGCACGTCGGGCTGGGTGACGATGGCGCGGGCGATGGCGACGCGCTGTTGCTGGCCGCCGGACAATTCGGCGGGCGTATGGTCCCACCAGTCCTTGAGGCCCACCTTGTCGAGCGCGGCCATGCCCATCTCGTAACGGGTCTTCTTGTCCTCGCCGCGATAGAGCAGGGGTAGCTCGACATTTTCGAGCGCGCTGGTGCGGGCGAGCAGGTTGAAGCCCTGGAAGACGAAGCCGAGATAGCGGCGGCGCAGCAGCGCGCGCTGGTCGCGGTCCAGCGTTTCGACGTGGCGGCCCTTGAACAGGAACTGCCCGCCCGATGGCACGTCGAGGCAGCCCAATATGTTCATCGTCGTCGACTTGCCCGAGCCCGACGGCCCCATGACGGCGACGAAATCGCCCTGTTCGATATCGAGGTCTATGCCCTTGAGCGCCTGAAAGGCGGTGGGGCCGCTGCCGAAGATCTTGGTGATCCCCCGCAGCGAGATGATGGGATCGGCGGCCATGGGGTCAGGTTCCGCTCTGCCGGCCGGTGCCCCGGCTCTCCGCGCCGCCGCTGCCCTGGGGGGCGGCGGGCGTCGGGGCGACCGGGGCGGTCTGGGGCGCTGCGTCGCCCGAATTGCCGAGCGACTTGACGCTGGCGGGGCTGCCGTCGGCGGCGGGATTGCGCGGGCGATCCTTCGTGTCGCCAGCGGCAGGGTCTGCCTTCTGATCCTCGGCGGGCTGCTGCGCGCCGGCGGCAAGCTGGCCGGTGATGACCTTCATGCCGGGCTTCAGATCGCCGCCGGTGATGACGGTGCGCGATCCGTCGCTGGCGCCGACGGTCACCTGGATCGCCTTGGGATCGCCCTTTTCGTCGAGGACATAGAGGGTCTGGCTGCTGCCCGCGCCGAAATTGACCTGGCGGTTGGCGCCGCTGCGGCGCATGCGGCCGGGGCCGGGCAGGACGCTGGTGATGCCGCCGCCCGATCCGGCGCCGCTGCTGGGCTTGAAGCGGAGCGCGCTGTTGGGGACGAGCAGCACATCATGCAGTTCCTGGGTCACGATGTCGGCGGTCGCGGTCATGCCCGGACGCAGGGTTTCGTCCGCATTGTCGACCGACAGCACGGCGGTATAGGCGACGACCGTGCCGGTCGAGCTGCTGGTCGTGCTGGTCGAGGAAGAGGAGGAAGAACTGCTGCTGGAGCTGTTCGATCCGACATTCACCCGCGTGACCTTTGCCGGGAAGGTGCGGCCGGGGAAGGCGTCGACGGCGAAATTGGCGGTCTGGCCTTCCTTGACCTGGCCGACATCGGCTTCGTCCACCGACACCTCGACCTCCATCTTGGTGAGATCCTCGGCGATGGTGAACAGCACCGGCGCGTTGAGCGAGGCGGCGACGGTCTGGCCCGGCTCGATGTCGCGCGACAGGACCACGCCGGTGACCGGCGAGACGATCTGGGCGATCGACAGGTTGGTCTGGGCGGTCGACAGCTGGGCGCGCGAGACATTCACCTGCGCCTGCGCCGAACGAAGATTGGCGAGCGCGCCATTATAGTCGGCGCGGGCCGAATCCAGTTCGGTCTTGGCCGGCACCTTGCCACCGGAAAGCTGATAGACGTTGAGCTGGCGGTCCAGTGTCGCCTTGGCCAGCGCGACCTGCGCCTGTGCCTGGGCGACGCCGGCCTGGGAGGAGGCGACCTGGGCCTGCGTCTGGTTGATCGTGTCGACCAGGCGGCGGGTGTCCAGTTCGGCGAGCTTCTGCCCCTTGGTCACGCGATCATTGACGTCGACAAAGACGGCGGTGATCTTGCCCGACTGTTCGGACCCCACATCGACCTGGTTGATCGGCTTCAGATTGCCGGTGGCCGACACGCTGACCGTCAGGTCGCCCTGGCGCGCCTCGCGGGTCGCATAATTGGGCTTGTCGTCGCCGGCAAAGCAGCGGGCGACAAGCAGGACGAGGATCAGCAGCACGACGCCGATAATCCCGCGTATCATCCATTTGCGATGCGGCTTTTCCGGCTTGGCGCCCAGAAAGTCGTTGAGATCCTGGTCGGGGCTGGCGTCATTGCTCATGGGGGCGGTCATCCATATTCTGCCAGCCGCCACCCAGCGCATTATAGAGCTGGGCGATGGCCAGGATCTCGTCCGATTGGGCGCTGGCAAGGCTGTTGCGGGCGTTCAGCAACGTGGTTTCGCTGCTGGACAGGGTCTGGAAGTCGATCAGGCCGGACTGATACTGGCTGCGCGCCAGGATTGCGGCATTGTTCGACGCTTCATAGGCGGTGGCGAACTCGATCTTGCGCCGGCGGGCGCTGTCGAGCGAGGCCATGCCATTTTCGACATCCTCCAGCGCGCCGAGAACGCTCTGCTTGTAGGCGGCGAAGGCGGCATCGGTCGCCGCCTTCTGCGCGCGGACCTGCGAGGCGAGGCGACCACCATCGAAGATGGTCTGGGCGACATTGGCAAAGACGCCGCCGGTGATGAGGTCGAACAGATCCTTGAAGGCGTTCGACGTGGTGCCGATGTTGCCGCTGATGCCGAGCGAGGGATAGAGCTGCGCCTGGGCGACGCCGATCCGTGCGGTGGCGGCGGCCAGCGCCCGTTCGGCGGACCGCACATCGGGCCGCTGGCGCAGCGTGTCAGCGGGAATGCCGGTGGCGATGTCGGTCGCGGCGGTCGGGATCGGTGCCGGGGTCTCCAGCGCGCGGGTCGCGTCGCCCGGCGCCTGGCCGGTCAGCACGGCGATGCGGTTGAGGCTGCCCTTCAGGCTGGCTTCGAGCTGGGGGATGGTGGCGTTGGTCTGGGCGAGCTGGGCCCTGGCCTGCTGCTCGTCGAGCGAGGAGACCAGTCCAGCCTGCAACCGCCAGCGGGCAATGTCGTAATTGTCCTGCTGCACCTTCTGCGTCTCGCGGGCGATGCGCAGCTGTTCCTGTGATGCGCGCGCCTGGACATAGTTGGTGACCAGTTCGGAAATGATGGTCATCCGCACATTGGCGAGGTCATAGCCGGACGCGGCAAGATCGGCCCGCGCGGCTTCGGCCGAGCGCGACAATTCGCCGAACAGGTCGATTTGCCAGCTGGCATTGGCGCCGGCCGAGTAGCTGCTGGACCAGTTGCTGGCGCCGGTGGAGATGACGTTGCCACTGTCGTCGACACGGGTGCCGCCGGCCTGGCTGCGGTAATTCTTGCCGCCGCTGGCCGATCCGTTCACCTGCGGCAGGAAGGCGGCATTGGCCTGGCGCAGGGATTCCCGCGCCTGCCGCAGCCGTGCCTGCGCCTGGACGATGTCCAGGTTGCCGGCGATCGCCTGATCGATCAGGCCGGTCAGCGTCGGATCGTTGAGCCGCGTCCACCAGGTGGCGAGGGTGGCGTCGTCCAGCGCGGCGCCGCTGCCCTGGCTATAGCCGGCAGGCACGCCCAGCACGGCGGATTGCGGCGCGTGATAGTTCGGTCCCGCCGCGCAGGCGGACAGGGCAAGCACCGATCCCGTGAGCCATGCAATGCGATATCGCACCTTTTCCTTGCACTCCGTCGTCGTTAAAGGGGCCAGCAATATTCCCCCGGAGAGACAGGGGGCAGGTATGTCAGGTCGTTACGTGCCGAAAAGCAATGTACGCCTCAATGCCATATATGTCTCAAAGTGTAACGTGCGTGAATTCCCGTGTTTTTCCCAGGAAAGACACCAGTAGATCAGAGGATGGAAGATGAGGGCATTTCTTTTCCCGGGCCAGGGTAGCCAGTCGGTCGGCATGGGCAAGGCGCTGGCCGAGGCAAGCCCGGCGGCAAAGGAACTGTTCCAGGAAGTCGATGACGCCCTGTCGCAGCATCTGTTCCGCATCATGGTGGAAGGCCCCGAGAGCGACCTGACCCTGACCGAGAACGCCCAGCCGGCGATCATGGCCAATGCCCTCGCCACGTTGCGCGTGATGCAGAAGGAAGGCGGCTTCAGCCTGGCTGACAAGGGCGATTATGTCGCCGGTCACTCGCTGGGCGAATATAGCGCGCTCTGCGCGGTCGAGGCGTTCGACCTTGGCACCACCGCTCGCCTGCTCAAGTTGCGCGGTCAGGCGATGCAGGCCGCCGTGCCGGTGGGCGAGGGCGCGATGGCCGCGCTGCTGGGCGCCGACATCGAAAAGGCACAGGCGCTGGCCGATGCCGCTGCGGAGGGCGAAGTCTGCACCGTCGCCAACGACAATGATCCCAGCCAGGTCGTCATTTCCGGCCACAAGGGCGCGATCGAGCGTGCCGTCGCGCTGGTCAAGGATTATGGCATCAAGCGCGGCGTGCTGCTGCCGGTGTCGGCGCCCTTCCACTGCCCGCTGATGCAGCCGGCCGCCGATGCTATGGCGGAAGCGCTCGCCAAGGCGACGATCAACGCGCCGCTGCTGCCGGTCTATGCCAATGTGCTGGCCGCGCCGATCAGCGACCCGACCGACATTCGCGAGCGTCTGGTCGAGCAGGTCACCGGTCGCGTCCGCTGGCGCGAGTCGATCGGTGCGATGTGGGACGCGGGCGTCACCGATTTCGTCGAACTGGGCGGCAAGGTGCTCGGCCCGATGGTCAAGCGCATCGCGCCCGACGCCACCGTGCGCAGCGTGGTGACGATGGACGATATCGAGGCGGTACTGGGCGCGCTGTGAGCGAGAGCCCGGTTCTTGCCAGCCGCGACGGGGCCGTCCTGACGGTCACGCTGAACCTGCCCGACCGGCGCAATCCCATCTCCGATCCGGCGATGGTGGATGCGCTGTGCGACGTGTTCGAGGCGGCGGACCGGGATGCGAGCATCCATGTCGCGATCCTGACCGGGGCGGGCAGTGCCTTCTCCTCCGGCGGCGATCTCAACGCGATGCGGCCGGATGCCGGCGGGCTGCGCGCCAGCCTGCCGGCACAGACGCGGCGCAATTATCGCGCGGGCATCCAGCGCCTGCCCTTGCTGTTCCAGGCGATCGAGCTGCCGGTGATCGCGGCGGTCAATGGCCCGGCGATCGGCGCGGGGCTGGACCTGGCCTGCATGTGCGACCTGCGCATCGCGGGGCAAAGCGCGCGTTTCGCCGAAAGCTTCGTGAAGCTAGGCCTGGTGTCGGGCGATGGCGGGGCCTGGTTACTGCCGCGCATCATCGGCTTTTCCAAGGCGTCGCAACTCTCGCTGACCGGCGAGACGATCGACGCGGGCGAGGCACTGCGGATCGGGCTGGTTGGCGATGTCGTGCCCGACGCGGACTTGATGACGGTGGCGCGGGCGCAGGCTGACGCCATCGCCGCCAATCCGCCGCACGCGACGCGGATGACCAAGCGGCTGCTGCGCGCGGCGCAGACGGCCGAACTATCACAGATACTGGAAATGGCGGGCGCCATGCAGGCGCTGGCCCACGCGACCGCGGATCATGACGAGGCGATCACCGCCTTCTTCGACCGCCGGCCGCCACACTTCAAGGGAGACTAGAATGTTCGATCTGACGGGAATGACCGCGCTGGTGACTGGCGCTTCGGGGGGCATTGGTTCCTCCATCGCCAAGGCGCTGGCCGCGCAGGGCGCCACGCTGGCGCTGTCGGGCAGCAATGAGGAAAAGCTCAAGGCCTTCGCCGCTGAACTGGGCGGGGATCACAAGACCTTGGTCTGCAATCTGTCCGATCCGGCCGCCGTCGACGCGCTGGTGCCGCAGGCGGTGGAAGCGCTGGGCGGCAAGATCGACATCCTGGTCAACAATGCCGGTATCACCCGCGACAACCTGATCCTGCGCATGAAGGACGAGGAATGGTCGCAGGTGATCGCGGTCAATCTGGAAGCCGCCTTCCGCCTGTGCCGCGCCGCCGCCAAGCCGATGATGAAGGCGCGCTTTGGCCGCATCATCTCGATCACCTCGGTCGTGGGCGTCACCGGCAATCCGGGCCAGTCCAACTATTGCGCGTCGAAGGCCGGCATCATCGGCATGTCGAAGTCGCTGGGCCAGGAACTGGCGAGCCGCGGCATAACCGTGAACTGCGTGGCCCCCGGCTTCATCCGGTCGGCCATGACCGATGCGCTGAACGATGCGCAGAAGGGCACGATCCTGGCCAAGATCCCCGCTGGCTATCTGGGCGATGGCGACGATATCGGCGCAGCAGTCGCCTATCTGGCGAGCAAGGAAGCAGGCTATGTCAACGGCCAGACCCTGCACGTCAACGGCGGCATGGCGATGATCTGATCGATCGCCCGGTCAGGCGATCTTCGTCCGGCCGGGCAGACTATAAGCGAGCGCGCCGTCCAGCAGGATGGCGCGTCGCATCGCCAGCGCCAGCACCGCGATCGCGGCGATCAGGTTGACCGGCACATGGGTCCATTCCGACACGGCCCGGCCGAACAAAGGCGCCATCCAGGCATAGGCCAGCCAGCTTCGTTCCCAGCCAAGCATGCCGCGCTTGCCCATGTCGGCGGCGACGAAGGCGATCGCCATCCCCAGCAGCACATAGTCATAATCGAGCACATAGGGTGTGCAGAGCAGGGCGGCGCTGAGCGCAGCGGCGCCCCGCACTTCCATCGTCCCACGGTGGGCGACCAGCGCGGCGATGCCGATGGCGATGGCTGTCACCAGGCCCTGCACCACATAGGCGGCTGGAATGCTGCCGCCCCATTGGCGAATGGCGGCAAAGGGGCTTTGGATCTTTTCCCAGCCGGTGGCACCATTTTCGATGATGATATGCTGCGTCAGGGGCAGAGAATCGATGAACGCCTGCCACACCGGCCAGCCCCAGATCAGCAATGTCAGCAGGCACAGGCCGGCCGAGGTCAGACCGGCGGCCAGGAAGGCGCGGGCATTGCCGCGTGCGATGATCAGCACAGGGATCAGCACCGCAAATTGCGGTTTGTAGACGAGCGCGCCCAGCAGCATGCCGGCGATCCAAGGGCGTCGGTCGAGCAGGGCCATGCCACCACCCAGCAGGCCGGCGGTCATGAAGGCATTCTGGCCGTGGCCCAGGCACACCATTACCACAGGTGCGCCGAGTGCGATGAGCAGCGCGTCGCGCTGATCCGGCAGGACATGACGGATGACCATCAATGCTCCGCCAAGCGTCAATCCCTGCCACAGGATCAGGGCGGGGACGTAGGGGATTTGCGCCAGCAACGTGGCCAGGATCAGGAAGGGCGGGGGATAGTGCCAGCCATAGAAGGGGATGGCGGGATTATGATGGATCGCCTTCTGCACTTCATAATGGACGGGCCAGTTCCATGCCTGCGCGGCCTGACCCTGATCGGCCATCCATCCCGCCGTCCAGACGTTGGAGAAGTCCGTGCCAAGCGGCCGGCCGAGCGAATCTACCGTGCCATGCGCCGTCGCGAACAGGTAGGCGAGGCCGATCAGCGTCGCAGCCAGCATCAGCCAGGCGGTCATTCGGACCCGTTCGGGGGTGATGAACTGGTCGGGGCACAGGCGGTCGATCATCGCTGTTGACTGGCACAAGCGGCTGAAATTTTGGTAAACAACCCGTTGTTTCCGGGTTTTTTCCGGCTTTTTATTGCCGAAACGCACCTGTCCCTCCATCTAGGGGCTTGGCGGCCTTCCCTCTTGCCTCTATCGGGGCTTGGCACTAGGGCAATGCCTTAACGGTTATTCAGAACCACCAACGATACCCAGTAAGAAGGACCACTCATGAGTGAGACCGCGGATCGCGTAAAGAAAATCGTCGTCGAGCATCTGGGCGTCGAAGCCGAGAAGGTGACCGAGGACGCCAGCTTCATCGACGATCTGGGCGCAGACAGCCTGGACATCGTTGAACTGGTGATGGCGTTCGAAGAAGAATTCGGCGTCGAAATCCCGGACGATGCGGCTGAGAAGATCGCCACCGTCAAGGACGCGATCGACTATATCGACAGCAAGGCCTAAGGGCTTCGCGGCCTGCCCTCAGTGGCGGGCCGCCCTCCTTGCACAAGGATTGGCTCCTCCTGTCCGGTGATCCCGGAGCTTGGGGAGCCTTTTCGTATCTGGCCTGCCGTTCACAAGTGCGTGTGGAACGCCTAGATGAGCGGCACGGAACCAAAAATTGGAATTTCGGAGCAAGCATATGCGTCGCGTCGTCGTAACCGGCCTTGGCATGGTAAGCCCGCTTGGCGGGGATGTCGAAACCACCTGGAAGAACATCATCGCGTCGAAATCCGGCGCGGCGACGATCACCCGCTTCGACGCCACCGATTACAAGTGCCGCATCGCCTGCGAAGTGAAGCCGGCGGATCATGAATATGGCTATGACGCCTCGCTGGACGTCGACCACAAGATCCAGCGCCAGGTCGATCCGTTCATCGTCTATGGCATTTCCGCCGCCAGCCAGGCGCTGCGCGACGCGGGCCTGGACAATATGTCGGAAGAAGAGCGCCTGCGCGCCGGCTGCTCGATCGGTTCGGGCATCGGCGGCCTGCCGGGCATCGAAAGCGAATCGCTGGTGCTGGCCAACAAGGGCCCCAACCGGGTTTCGCCGCACTTCGTCCATGGCCGCCTGATCAACCTGATCTCGGGCCAGGTCTCGATCAAATACGGTCTGATGGGTCCGAACCATGCCGTCGTCACCGCCTGCTCGACCGGCGCCCACTCGATCGGCGACGCTGCGCGCATGATCGCGATGGACGATGCTGACGTGATGCTGGCGGGTGGCGCGGAAAGCGCGATCTGCCCGATCGGCATCGCCGGCTTCGCCCAGGCGCGTGCGCTGTCGACCGGCTTCAACGACACGCCGGAAAAGGCGTCGCGTCCCTATGACGTCAACCGTGACGGCTTCGTCATGGGCGAAGGCGCGGGCGTGGTCGTGCTGGAAGAATATGAGCGGGCCAAGGCGCGCGGCGCGAAAATCTATGCCGAAGTCATCGGCTATGGCCTGACCGGCGACGCCTATCATGTCACCGCGCCGCACCCGGAAGGCAATGGCGGTTTCCGTTCGATGCAGATGGCGCTCAAGCGCTCGGGCCTCAGCCTGGAAGATATCGACTATGTGAACGCGCATGGCACCTCGACCCCGCTGGGCGACGAACTGGAACTGGGCGCGGTCAAGCGTCTGTTCGGCGATCATCTGGGCAGCATGTCGATGTCGTCGACCAAGTCGGCGATCGGCCACCTGCTGGGCGGCGCGGGCGCGGTGGAGAGCATCTTCTGCATCCTCGCCATGCGCGACCAGATCGTGCCGCCGACGCTCAACCTCGACGAGCCGAGCGAAAGCTGCAAGGGCGTGGACCTGGTCCCGCACGTCGCCAAGGAACGCAAGGTGCGCGCGGTGCTGAACAACTCGTTCGGCTTCGGCGGCACCAACGCCTCGCTCATCATGAAGGCGATCTGATACGCCTGATCCTCCCCTGCAAAGGGGAGGATCATGTAAGCCATAGCCGGTTGGGCATTATTTGGGTCGGGCAGTTGGGATGATGGCAAGACGATCCGGCGCAAATCCGGTGCGGCGACTGGGCTGCATCATCCTTCTGATCGGCCTAGCCGTTGTCGCCTTTGTCGGTTTCCGCTTCGTCCATGGCTGGACCGAGACGGGGCCGGCCACCCAGGATATCAGCATCGTCGTGCCGGAGGGATCGACCCTGTCCGACGCTGCTGTGCTGCTGAAATCGGCCGGCGCGGTGCGTTCTGCCGATGCCTTCCTGACCCGCGCGAAGGTCTTTGGCGGCGCCAAGCCGATCAAGGCCGGCGAGTTCGTGGTGCCTAAGGGCGCCAGCAACCGCGAGATATTGTCGATCCTGCAGGGCGGCAAGACGTTGACCCGGCTGGTCACTATCCCCGAAGGCATGCCGTCGATCCTGGTGCAGGAACGGCTGATGGCCAATGACGAGCTGACCGGCGAAGTCACGGTGCCGCAAGAGGGCAGCGTGCTGCCCGACAGCTATGCCTTCGACAAGGGCGAGCCGCGCGCCGCCGTGCTGAAGCGGATGCAGGCGGCGATGGACAAGGCGCTGGCGAAGCTCTGGGCCGAACGCGCGCCCAATACGATCGCCAAGTCGCCCCAGGAGGCGATCATCCTCGCCTCGATCGTCGAGAAGGAGACCGCGATCGCCAAGGAGCGACCGATGGTCGCGGGCGTCTACAGCAACCGCCTGCGCAAGAACATGATGCTGCAGGCCGATCCGACGATCATCTATCCGATCACCAGGGGCAAGCCGCTCGGCCGCCGGATCAAGAAGTCCGAGATCGCCGACGTCAACGACTACAACACCTATGCCATGACCGGCCTGCCCAAGGGGCCGATCGCCAATCCGGGCCGCCTGTCGATCCTGGCGGTGCTGCACCCGGCGGAGACGAATGCGCTCTATTTCGTCGCGGACGGGAAGGGCGGCCATATCTTTGCCGACACCTATCAGCAGCATAATGAGAATGTGCGGAAGTGGTTCGAGATCCGCCGCGCGCGGGGCGAGCTGTAAAGCCCGGCTTGGCCGATATATAGCCGGGCTTGCCACATGGTCCGGCGCGCGCTAGGGATAGTCCAGCATCAAGAGTTGGGGCGACGCCCAACGCCAACCTGCCGTTCCGGGCAAGGTGGCACTCCCGATCCGGGAGGATGTGGCCGATCCGGCAACAAAGCGGACCTCAGCCACCGATCGTCGCCCCGCCAGGAAGGACTGACGAGACGTGCCGATCAAGATTGCCGACGACCTGCCCGCCCGCCGCACGCTGGAAGCCGAGGGCGTTGCCGTGATGGGCGAGGCGGATGCGGTGCGGCAGGATATCCGCCCGCTGCGGATCGCGCTGCTGAACCTGATGCCCAACAAGATCGATACCGAGACGCAGCTTGCCCGGCTGCTTGGCGCCTCGCCGTTGCAGGTGGAACTGACATTGGTGCGGATCAGCGACCATGTGTCGCGCAACACCTCGGCCGATCATATGCAGTCCTTCTACCGCGCCTGGACCGATGTGCGCGACGAGCGGTTCGACGGCTTCCTGATCACCGGCGCGCCGGTCGAGCATCTGCCGTTCGAGGAGGTGAGCTACTGGCAGGAACTGCGCGCGATCTTCGACTGGACCCAGACCCATGTGCATCGTTCGCTCAGCATCTGCTGGGCGGCGCAGGCGGCGCTCCATCATTTCCACGGGGTCGAGAAACATGCGCTGGAGCGCAAGGCGTTCGGCGTGTTCCGCCATCGCAACCATGCCCCGGCCTCGCCCTATCTGCGGGGCTTTTCGGACGATTTCTCGATCCCGGTGTCGCGCTGGTCGGAAGTGCGGCGGGAATCGCTGCCGGTCGATCGCGGGCTGCAATTGCTGGCCGACAGCGCGGAGACCGGGCCTTGCCTGGTCCATGATCCGCGCCATGGCTTCCTGCACATGTTCAACCATGTCGAATATGACACGCGCACCCTGGGCGACGAATATGCGCGCGACGGCGGCCGCCAGATGCCGGCCCATTATTTTCCCGACGACGACCCGACCCGCCCGCCGGAAAATCGCTGGCGCAGCCATGCCCATCTGCTGTTCGGCAACTGGATCAACGATCTCTACCAGACCGCGCCGTTCGACGTGGACATGATCGGCCAGGAGATATTGCAGAGCGCGGCCTGATCGGCGCCGATCAGCGCAGCAGGCCCTTGGCCGCCTGACTGCGGGCGTGGAGCCACTGGCCGATGCCGATCAGGATGATGACGGCCGGGAAGATCGCCGCGCCCGCGCCCTTCACCGCCAGCAGGTCGGTGCCAAGGAACGTGTGTCCGAACTGGACGATCACCGCGAGCAGCGACAGCAGGAACAGCGGCACCGCGACGCGGCGGCGCAGCAGCAGGGCGATCGCGCCCAGCGTGCCAGCGCCCACCGCCACCGCATAGACGGCCCAGGCCCAGCCGGGCATCTGGGCAAAGGCGCGTGCGGTGTCGGGATCGGTTTTGGCGAGTTCGCCGAGGTCGGCGCCATATTGCATGACGAAGGCGGCGACCCCCATCAGGTTCCATAGCAGCAGGATGACGGCGATGATGACGAAGGATGCCGGTGCGCGCATGATGCTTCCCCTCCTGATCCACGCCTGCTTGCCGGGCGCGGCATCTGTCATCATATAGCCTGTCCCGGCCGGGCGAAAGTCCGCCATCGGGTTGCAGGGAGGCGGTTCTGGCTGATCCGATCATTGTCACCGCGCTGCTGGGCGCCGCCGATTTCGCCTGGGCGGATGGCTTGCGCCGCGCCCATTTTCCGCCCGAACGCAATCAGGTGCCGGCGCATGTCACCCTGTTCCATCATCTGCCGCCTTCGCTGCTGCCGGAACTCAGGACGCGGATGAAACAGAGATGCGCCGGCCCGGCGCCACGGGCGCGGCTGGGCGATGTGTTGCTGCTGGGGCAGGGGGTCGCCTATCGCATCGACAGTCCCGATCTGGCGGCGTTGCGGGACGAATTGGCGGACGCCTTCACAGGCCTGCTGACGCCGCAGGACCAGGCCGGCTTTCGCCCGCATCTGACCGTGCAGAACAAGGTGGAGCCCAGGGTCGCGCGGGCGCTGGCCGACCGATTGCGCGCCGATTTCCATCCCCGCCCGATCGCAATCGCAGGCCTGGCCGCCTGGCACTATCGCGGCGGACCATGGGAACTGGCAAGCGAGACCCGGTTTCGCGGGTAGGGGATTTGGGTGGATTGCGGCCATCCCACCAACGTCATGCTGAACTTGTTTCAGCATCCATCAAGCCTAACAAACCATTGGTCTATTGGGAGAAATGGACCCTGAAACAAGTTCAGGGTGACGATGATCGAATGGCCAAAACTGGTCGTCAGCCGTCAAACCCCGATATCGTCATTGCTTCGCTACGCTTGCAATGCCGGGGTTCGCTCGCTTCCCGGCCGTCTTTCCTACTCGGCATTTTTCTGGTCCACCCTGTGGGATGGAATTGGCCGCTCTTGTCGCTCCCACATCGACCGCATTGCCACAGCCCGCCGCAACCGCCCTGTCGCGTCCTGGTCGCCTGATCGTCGCTTCGCTGGCGCGTCGGTGTCGCTTCACAGGCGCGCGATTGTCGCGCCGCCGTCGCTTTCCGATGACCCTATGCCGGGAAAATGGCGCAAAACGGGGCGACGACACTGTGAACTTCGTAGGAGAATCCGATTGTCGCGTCGTCGCCGACCGATCAGGCCAGGCCCACTTCCTTGAGCGGGATGTCGACATCGGCCAGTTGTGCGGGATCGAGATGCGCACCCGACAGGACATGGGCGCGGCCCTGGACATAGTCCTTGACCGCATTGACGCAGTCGAGCGCGATCAGCTTGCCGCCCTTCAGATAGACGACCGAGAAGCTGCGGGTGGCGGGATCGCCGCGCAGCACCGTCTGGTCGAAGCCGGTCGAGAGGCCCACCGTCTGGAGCTTGAGATCATATTGGTTCGACCAGAACCAGGGGACGGCGTCATAGGCCTCTTCCTTGCCGAGGATATGGGCCACGGCGGTCTTGGCCTGGTCATTGGCGTTCTGGACGGATTCGAGGCGCATCTGCGCGCCGCCGGCAAAGCGGTTGGCATGGGACGCGCAATCGCCCACGGCATAGATGTCGGGCAGCGAGGTGCGGCAATATTCGTCGACATCGACGCCATTGCCACCGGCCGCGCCCGCCGCGATCAGCGGGCCGGTTTCGGGCACGATGCCGATGCCCACGATCACCATGTCGGTCTCGATCCGCTCGCCGTCCTGCATCAGCACTGCCGTCGCCCGGCCGTCCTTGACCTCTATACAGTCCATCTTCGCGCCCGTGCGCAAATCGACGCCATGGGCGCGATGCTCCGCCTCGTAGAAGCGCGAGAGATCCTCGCCCGCGACGCGGGCCAGCACCCGGTCGAGCGCTTCGAGCAGCACCACGGTCTTACCGAACTTGGAGAGGACGGCGGCCGCCTCCAGCCCGATATAGCCGCCGCCGATGATGGTGACATGGCTGACGCTGTCGATCTTCGCCATCATCGCGTCGACATCGTCGCGGCGGCGCACGGCATGGACATTGGCGGCTTCGGCGCCGCTGCAGGTGAGCATCCGGGGGCTGCCGCCGGTACACCAGATCAGCTTGTCATAGCCGATTTCCACGTCGCCGACGGTGACGAACTTGCCGACCGGATCGACGCTCTTGACCCGGCGCCCCAGCAACATGTCGATCTTGCGCTCGTCCCAGAAGGCGGCGGGGCGGATCAGGATACGGTCGAAGCTCTTGTCGCCGGCGAAATATTCCTTGGAGAGGGGCGGGCGCTCATAGGGCGGATCCTTCTCGTCGCCGATCATGCCGACCGAGCCTTCGAAACCGTGCTGCCGCAGCGAGATCGCCGCCTGCGCGCCGGCATGGCCGGCCCCCACGATCAGAACGTCATAATAGCTCATCCGCCCGCTCATCCTCTTTTATCCGGGGCTTTGCTTGGCGGCATTTGGCAGTGCTGGCAAGCGCCGATGTGGCGGGACGGGCAAGCGATGCCCGCCAACCATCGTCGGGGCGGTGCGCGCCGGTCAGGACATGGTCAGAACGCCCTCATAGGCGCGGTCTTCCAGCGCCTTGCCGGCGCCCATGGCGACGCACATCAGGGGCGTGTCGGCGATCCGTACGGGCAGGCCGGTGGCTTCGGACAGCGCCTCGTCCAGCCTGCGCAGCAGCGCGCCGCCACCGGTCAGGGTGATGCCCTCATCGATGATGTCCGACGAGAGTTCGGGCGCGGTCTGTTCCAGCGCGGTCATCACCGCCATCACGATCTGGCCGACCGGTTCGGACAGGGCGTCGCAGATTTCCGCTTCGCTGATGGTCATTTCGGCCGGGCGACCATTCACCAGGTCGCGGCCCTTGACGATGATCCGCTCGCCCTCGCCATCGGGCGGGGTGGCGCAGCCGATCGCGCATTTGACCCGTTCGGCGGTGGCTTCGCCGATCATCAGATTATGGACGCGGCGGATGTGCGAGGCGATCGCGTCGTCCAGCTTGTCGCCGCCGACGCGGGCCGAATTGCTGTAGGCGATGCCGTTGAGCGACAGCACGGCCACTTCGGTCGTGCCGCCGCCGATATCGACCACCATAGCGCCGCGCGGTTCGGTGACGGGCAGGCCGGCGCCGATCGCCGCGGCCATCGGCTCCTCGATCAACTGCACCCGCGCCGCGCCGGCGTTGGAGGCAGCGTCGCGCAGCGCCCGGCGCTCGACCATGGTGGAACCGGTCGGCACGCAGATCACCACGTCGTAGCGGCGGCCGAAGCGCCCGCCGTCCTGCGCTTTCTCGACGAAATGCTTGATCATCTGCTCGGCCACGTCGATGTCGGCGATCACGCCGTCGCGCAGCGGGCGGATCGCCTGGATATTGGCCGGGGTCTTGCCCATCATCAGCTTGGCTTCATTGCCCACCACCTTGACCTTGCGGATGCCGCGAATGGTCTCGATCGCGATGACGGAGGGTTCGTTCAGCACGATGCCCCGGTCGCGGGCGTGGATGACGGTATTCACGGTGCCAAGATCGATCGCCATGTCGCAGGCGGTCGAGGAGAAGAAGCGGGGCATTTTCATGGGAAAGCGGCGATCTGCAAAGATTGTGAAACAATGGCTCCCTGTGCCGCCGCCCGGCGGCGATCAGAAGGGCGCTGCGCCAGTCCGTCCGTTTCCCGCGTCTGGCCGAGGCTGAAGGGACGGAAAAGCGCGATAAAGGGCGGTTCAGGCGGTCTTGCGGATCAGGCGGCGACCCAGCAGCACACCGACGATGCCGAGCAGGAACAGGGTCCAGCCCGGCGCTTCGGGCACCGGCGTGCCGCCCGAGCTGCTGCCGGTCGGCGGATCGATCGGCGGGGTATAGCCGCCCGTATAGGTGCCCAGATGCATCTCGCCATTCTGGGTCAGGTTGCCGAACACGGCCGATCCCTGGATATAGTTGGCGGTGGTCGCATCGGCCCAGGGCGCGAGCAGCGATCCGCCCCAGCTATTGGTGAGGTCGAGCGACTGGGCGTCGCCGAAATTCCAGATCACATGTTCGCCCAGATTGGCGGTGCCGCCCAGGAAATTGTCGTTGAGGCTGACCGCGCTGCCGCTGACATTGACGATCGCGGTGTCGGCGCCGTTCAGGTTGAAGGCGATTTCGCCCACCTTGTCGAGGTCGGCGGCGCTGATCGAGAAGACGGCTAGGCCGTTGGCGTCGGGGCTGGCGTTGAAGGTGGCGCGGTTGCCGCTGATCACCATGTCGCTGTTGGCGGCCAGGCCCGACAGGTTGGTCGACAATTGCTTCATGCTGCCGGCCAGCACCGTGCCCTGCGTCGCCAGGCTGGATGCGAAGCCGGGGTCCGACGTAGCCAGGCCGGACTGGACGCTGTTCTGGTTGATGTTGGTGTTGCTGATGGTGCCGCCGACCTTCACCGTCTGGGCCGCGCCATTGAGGTTGAAGCCGCTTTCGACATTGCCGCCGACCAGCGCGCCCGACCCGTTGTTCAAATTCTTGATGCCGCCAGTGACATTGCCGACCACGGTGAGGCCCGCCTGTCCGGTCGCGGAGGTGGCGGGGGTGCTGATCTGGTAGCTGGAGGATGTGCCGGTGAGGTCGCCGCCAACGAAGGTGCGGCCCTCCACTTCGGAAGAGGAACTGAGGTCGCCCAGCACGATCAGATTCCATTCGCGCAGCGCGTCGGTGCCGGTGACGGGCGAGGCATGAGCGGGGGCGGCAGCCAGCAGCGCCAGCGACGCTGAAATCATGAAACCGGTCTTTTTCATAATAGATAACGCCAAGTCTTCGCATGTCGTCACAATGGATTGCGTGACGCGTGGCGAAGTCCCCCCTTCCGCTCTCTGGATTGTCGGCCCCGACTCCGGCGCCGGAGCGCCAAGGACAGGGTGGGCGCGCCATAGTCCTGTCGGGCCAGTGCGGCAATATTTTATTAACTATTGCACGAAGAGCGTGGCGGCTCGTCTTGGCGAGGGAAGGTGCGGACTTTTCAGGCGAGGGTCAGGTAAAGTTCCGCCTCGATCAGCCACTCGCTGCCAATCTGCCGCCATTTGGCGGTGTAGGCGCCCGAGGCGATGAGGATGCCGGACGAGGCGGCGACGCCCTGCCACTGGCCATGTTCGAAGGCGATCGGTTCGACAGGCGAGACCAGGATCGTGTCGGGCGTGCGGGTGTAGATGCTGCGGTCGGGTGCGGCAAATTCGCGCTTCCAGGCCATCAGCTGCGCCTTGCGCCCGGCGAAGACGCCGCTGTCGGTGCCGGTCACCATCACGACATTCTGCGCCAGGATCGGCCCGATGGCGGCCAGGTCGGCATCGGCGAGCGCCCGGTTGAAACTGGCGCGGCGCAGGCGGATGGCAAGATCGGCGGTGGCGGTCATGGCGCTTCCCTTAGCAGGCGGCGCTGCCATCGCCATGCCCGTCAGGCAAAAAAGAACGCCCGCAGCGGGCTGCGGGCGTTCCGTTCGCCAGACCGGGCCATGTCGAGGAGGGCATGGCCGGCCCGGCGGGGAGAGAGGTTGTTAGAGCTTGTAGCCCAGGGTCAGCACCCAGGAGCGGCCTTCGCCCGGATTGGCCCAGCCATTGTTGCGGATGCTGGTATAATATTTTTCGTTGGTGAAGTTCTGGACGTTGAGCTGCGCAGTCAGCTTCTCGTCGAAGGTGTAGGACAGCATCGCCCGGTGAACGAGATAATCGTCCGCCTTATACATGGTCGCGGCACTCGAATTGCTGAGATACCAGCTGCCCTGATAGGTCAGGCCATAGCCCAGCTGCAGCCCGAAGGGCAGGGTGTAGGTGGTGAACAGGCTGCCCGAATGCTTGGGCGTGTTGGTCAGCGGATTGCCGGCCTGCGGATCGGACATGGCGCAGGTAACGGGCTGGGTCGCGCCGGTAGGCGTGTAGAACTTGCCCGGATTTGCAAGGCAATAGTCCGAAATGCTCTGCAGCACCTTGCTCTTGAGATAGGTGTAGTTGGCAAAGATCGTCCAGTTGGACGTGATGTTGCCGGTCGCGCCCAGCGTGATGCCGTCCACCTTGTTGCGGCCGTCATTGACGTTGAGGTTGCCGATCGAAGGATCGTTGCTGGCCACCGAATAATTGGTGCGCTTGTTGCGGAACAGCGCGGCGGTCAGTTGCAGGCCGTTGTCGAACAGGTCGATCTTGCCACCCACCTCGAAATTCTCGGCCTTCTGCGGATCGACGCCGCAGGGTTCCAGGCCAAGGTTGACCTGGTCGACCGAAGCGATGCCGCAACCACCGCGCACGCTGCTCGACGTGGGCGTCAGGCTGTTGGCATAGGCGGCGTAGAGGCTGGCATTCTCGGCCGGCTTGAACACCAGGCCGATGCGGTAGGAGAAGAGATTGTCGGTCGCATTCTGCTGCGCACCGGTGGTGTAGGCACCGCCAAGAGCCGGCGTCGCGATCGTGTCGGAGCGGAAGCGGGCGCGGTTATGCTCCCAGCGAATGCCGCCGTTCAGTTCAAGCTGGTCGACGATCTTTGCCGCGGCAAAGGCATAGGCTGCGAAATTGAACGTGTCGCCGACCTGGTGGCCAGACTGGATCGCGTTGACGGGACCGGTATAGTCGGTCGGCACGCCGATCGGGATCGGGTTCAGCGTCGGGTTGGGCGTGGCGCCGCTCGGATTGCGTTCCACATTGCCGTTATCCAGGACATAATCTTCCTGCATCGCCGACGTGCCGATGACCAGCGTGTGGCCGCCCGGGATGTTGAAGGTGAGGTCGAGTTGGTTGTAGAGTGACTGGTTGTCCGAGTTGCGGAAGCCGCCGCGCGGACCGCTGGGATAATAATAGCCCGGCTGCTGGCCGGCCGCGCAGGCCGCGCCCGTCGCGCTGGTGCCGTTGGCAAGGCAATAGGCGCCCTGGGGCGGGTTCACCACCAGATCCTGCTGGACGTGCTGCCAGCGCGACAGGTTGCGCAGCGACACGGTGTCGCTGAACTGATGGTCGAAGATCAGGGTCGCCTGATCGACCGTCTGGTCCTGCTTGTCGAGATTGGGATAGCCCAGATAGCTGCTATAGGGCACGCCGGGCAGCGGGCCGTCATAGACCGCATTCTTGTAATAGGGCACACCATAGAGCGGCGTGTTCTTGTCTTCCTGATGGACGAACATCAGCGTGGCCGAGGTCGGGCCGTCGACGCCCAGCTTGACCGAGGGGGCGACACCCCAGCGCTTGTAGCGGTCGACCTGGCGGGCCGGCACGTCATTTTCATGATACATGGCGTTGAGGCGCACGGCGATCAGGTCGTTGACGCGGACATTGCTGTCGATGGTCGCGCGATAATAGTCGGACGTGCCGATGCCGCCCTGCACCAGCGTTTCGCTGTCGGCCTTGGGGCGCTTGGTGACGAGGTTGATGTTGCCGCCGATCGCGCCCGAACCGCCATAGACGGAATTGGCGCCGTTGGTGACCTCGATCTGCTCCAGGTTGAACGGGTCGGTGCGGCTATATTGGGCGCTGTCGCGCACGCCATCGATGCTGATGTCGGTGTTGGCGCTCTGGCCACGCAGGTTGATGCTGTCGCCATAGCCGCCGCCGCCTTCGCCCGCGCCGAAGGTGATGCCCGGAACGGTCGAGAGCACGTCGCGCAGGGTGAGGAGGTTCTGCTTCTGGATGGTCTGGTTGCCGATCACCGTGATGGTCTGCGGCGTGTCGAGCAGGGGGCGAACATATTTGGGCGATTCGGGCTTGTCCACCTTGATGGAATTGTCGTCGATCGCCGTGTCGGTGACCGTGACGCCACCCAGTGCCTGGCCCTGGCCATTATCCTGCGCATGCGCGCCGGATGCGAAGGCCATTGCGCCGACGCAGCTCAGTGCGAGGAAGGATGGAGTGTTTCCATATTTCGCCATTGTTTCAGAACCCCTTTCGATTGTTGCAGGGGCTGCTATTGCGACCTATTCGCATTGTCAATGCTATTGCGAGTGGATATCTGTTCGACGATGCTTTTTTGCTAAATGATGTAAAAGTCGCACAGTCGGCAAAGTCGCTAACGGCCAACATATGGATCATGACGGCCCATCAGCGGCGCGTGCCTGTCAGTGGCACCCGAGCATCGCTTTATCGCGTGCGATGTCGCTTCAAAGGCGGTCGAATGCGCACAGGGTGGCCAGAACCTGCCGATTTTGGCGGTCCGCCTCAAAATGGGCGAGGGCTGGGTCATGATCGGCGATTGCGTCGATGATGCGCAGACGACCGTGGCGCCATATGCCGAGGTCGAACATGTCGGCCCCGGTGCCGTCGCGCTCCACATCGCGCGCGCTCCCCAGCGCGACACGGGTCAACAGCTCGAACAGGGGCTGGCTGACCATTTTGAACAATATGTCCTGCAGCCGGCCTTCCAACTGGCCGAGCCCGTCCATGCTGTCGCATGCATCGATCTGACTGCGCAGATCGAGTAATTCCCTGTGAAGGGCCTGGTCGTCGCATCGCGCGGCAGCGGCGCAGAGTCTGTTGAACAGCAGCGAGGTGATGTCGAGTATCTCGCGCCAGGAGCCCGGCTCGCCGCATAGATAAGCGCTCAGCATCCGTTCCAGATCTGCCATTTGCGGTCGTCGGCCATAATAGCCGCCGCCCGGACCGCGCCGAACCTCCAGCAAGCCCTCATGCTCCAGGATGCGTGCCGCCTGCTGGATCGTGACGATGCCCACTTCCAACTCGCGGGCAAGGGTTTGCAACGAACCAATCTGTTCGCCGGCCGGCGCGGCGAGGATGCGTCGGCGCAGGGTGTCGGCGGTATGGCGGACGATCTGCCGCTTGCCGATCGCAGGTTCGGTCAGGTCATTTTGCTGGATGAGGCTCATATGAATTAATGTGCATGTTGATTGATATTTCGCAAGGGCGATACTCAGTATCATCGCCTTGATGATCTAATAATATGCATATTAATAACGATCCCAAGAGTCGCCGCCCGGTCCTGGAGCGGTGCCGCTGCGCTTGCCGCGCCGGAAGGAGAGAGCCATGGCGTTCAGGGATCCCGTGATCGACGCATTGCCGCGTCACCCCATCATCATTGGCGGACAGCGCGAAGTGCCGACCGGCCCGGCGCGCCACCTCCATGTCTATCCCGGCACCGGCAAGGTGACGCAGGAACTGGCTCTGGCGGACGCTGAGGATGTCGACCGGGCCATCGCCGCCGCGCGCAGGGCCTTTCCGGCATGGCGTGCCATGCCCGGCGACAAGAGGCGCGACCTCATGTTCCGCATCGCCGGGCTGCTGGAGGCGAAGTCGGCGGATTTCGCGCCGAGCCTGATCGCCGAAAATGGATCGGTGGCGATGGTGGCGCCCTATATGGGTTATGATGCCGCCCAGAAATTCCGCTATTTCGGCGGCTGGTGCGACAAGCTGCACGGGCGCACCATCCCGATGTGGGGCGCGCCGGCCCATGATTATGTCAGCTATGATCCCTATGGCGTGATCGGCATCATCGTGCCGTGGAACGGGCCGCTGTTCGCCGCGACCATGGTGCTGGCAGCGGGCAATTGCGTGGTCATCAAGGCGCCCGAACTCGCGCCCTACAGCGTCATGCAACTGGTCGAACTGCTGCATGAGGCGGGCCTGCCCGATGGCGTCGTCAATCTGGTCACGGGCGGCGCCGATGTCGGCGCGGCGATGGTCAGCCATCCCGGCATCGACAAGATCGAGTTCATCGGATCGGGCGCGACCGCGCGCCATGTGCTGACCAATGCGGCCCAGTCGCTCAAGCCCGTCGGCCTGGAACTGGGCGGCAAGTCGGCCGTGGTCGTGTTCGATGATGCCGACCTGATGCTCGCGGCGAAGAAGGGGCTGACCGGGGCGATTTCCTCCAATGGGCAGGGCTGCATCAACGGTACACGCCTGCTGGTCCAGTGCGGTATTTATGACCGTTATCTCGACTTGATCGGGGCGATGGCGGGCCATGTGCAGTCGGGCGATCCGTTTGATCCCGCGACGGTGCTGGGGCCGGTGATCAGCCAGACTGCGCTCGATCGGATCAGCGGGATGGTGGCGCGGGGCGTCGCCGATGGCGGCCGCATCATCGCGGGTGGGCAGCGGCTGGACGGCGATTTTGCCGATGGCTTCTACCTGCCGGTGACGATCCTGGCGGACGTGCCGGACCAATGCGAGATCGCCCGGAATGAGGTTTTCGGGCCGGTGTTGGTCGTGACCCCGTTCGATGATGAGGAGGAGGCGATCGCGCTAGCCAACGGCACCGACTATGGTCTGGGCGCCTATGTCCACACCCAGAATTTGCGCCGCGCCCATCATATGGCGCGCGAACTGCAGGCGGGCATGATCCATGTGAACGGTTCGGGTGAGGCGATGCAGCCCAATTGCCCGTTCGGCGGCTTCAAGAAGAGCGGTCATGGCCGGCTGGGCGGGATCGAGGGGCTGCATGAGTTCCTCCAGCCCAAGAATGTCTGGATGAGCATGGCCGCGCCGGAGGGCGGGCAATGAGCCTGCGCGATCCCGCAGCGCGCAGCGCTCTCGGCAGCGGGCTTCAGGCGGAACTGACGGGGCGGGATGATCCCGCGCCGCAATCACCGGTGGCGGAGAGCTGGCGCGATTTCATCTATGCCGAAATCTGGTCTCGTCCGGGGCTCGATCGACGCGCGCGCTTCCTGATCGCGCTGGCTTCGGCGGCCGGCGCCGATGCGCCCGCCGACCGGCTGGACGGCTATGTCCGTGGGGCACTGGCGACCGGCGCGCTGACCCAGGCCGAATTGCGCGAGGCGGCGCTGCATGTCGCGGTCTATTCCGGCTGGGATAAAGGGGGCGCGATCGATGCGGCGATCGATCGGGTCGAAGCGGAGCAGGGGCTGGCGCCGGTTCTGCTGGCGCCAATCCGGGCCGAACCCTGGGATGCGCAGCAGCGCATGGAGCAGGGCTTTGCTGAATTTCGTGCGGTGATGACTTTTGACGGCCCGCGCGTCGGCAATGGCCTCCCCTATCTGCAGGATGGCATATTGAACTTCGTGTTCGGCGAAATGTGGTGCCGGCCAGGCATCGATCAGCGGTCGCGCCGCTTCCTCACGCTGGTGGGCGTCGCAGATTCCGCGGCCACCGTGCCGATCGCCAGCCATTTCCACGCAGCCATGGCGAGCGGCAATTGCACCGCCGCCGAACTCAACGAATTCGTCCTCCAATATGCGGTCCATGCCGGCTGGCCCAAGGCGTCGGTGATCCAGGGCGTGGTGCTGGAAATGGCCGGGAAGGTCGCCAAGGGCCTGGCCTGGAACGCGCGGGAGGAAGGGCGATGAGCATCGCGATCGACATGCGCGGCAAGGTGGCGTTGGTGACTGGCGGGGCTTCAGGCCTTGGCCGCGCGACGGCGGTGAAACTGGCACAGGCCGGCGCCCGGCTGTGGCTGGTGGACATCAATGCGCAAGGGTTGGCCGAAACGCTGAGCCTGCTTCGTGAGGGCGAGCATCAGACGGCGGTTGTCGATCTGGCCGATCCTGACGCTTGCCGTGCCGCCGTCGATGCGGCTGTCGCCCATTTCAGCCAGCTTGATGCGCTGTGCAATATCGCAGGCCTCATCTATCTCGCCAATTCGCCCGACATGGCCCGACCGCTGTGGGACAGGACGCTGGCGGTCAACCTGACCGCGCCCTTCCTGTTGTCGCAGGCGGCAATCCCGCATCTGCTGAAGGTGAATGGCGCGATCGTGAATGTCGTCTCCTCGGCCGCCTTCATCGGCGAGGCCTATGCCGCCGCCTATTGCGCGTCGAAAGCCGGCCTCCTCAACCTCACCAAGGCGATGGCGATGGAGTATCAGAAGCATCCGATCCGCATCAACGCCGTCGCGCCCGGCGGCATGATGACCAATATCGCCACCAATTTCCGACCGCCCGAAGGCTGTGACTTCGAATTGCTCAAGCGCTTTTCCGGGATGCGCGGCACGGTCGAGGTCGATGATGTCGCCGACATGGTCGCGCTGCTCGCCTCGCCGGCCGGGCGTGGCTTCCACGGCAATTGCATCTCGATCGATGCCGGGATCACCGCAGGATGAGCGGGATGGAACGGATCGGCTTCATCGGCCTGGGTAGCCAGGGTGGTCCCATGGCTGAACGGATCGCTGCCGCTGGCTATCCGCTCATGCTCTGGGCCCGCCGTGCGGATGCGCTGGCGCCCTTCCTCGAAAAGGGCGCCACGGCAGCGCCGGACATCGCGACTTTGGGTGCGACCTGCGATCATGTCGGCATCTGCGTCGTCGATGACGCCGGCGTGGGCGAGATCGTCGGGCAATTGCTGCCGGCGATGCGACCGGGCAGCCGCATCGTCGTCCATTCGACGATATTGCCCGACCATTGCGTCGCATTGGCCGAACGCTGCGGGAAACGCGGCATTGCCTTCCTCGATGCGCCGGTCAGTGGCGGTGGCCCGGCCGCGGCGGCCGGCACCTTGACCCTGATGTGTGGCGGTGCGGTCGATGTCTTCAAGGCGGCCCGGCCGGTGCTGGAAAGCTTTGGCGGCCTGATCGTGCGAATGGGTGATGTCGGCGCGGGGCAGCGCGCCAAGATCGTCAACAATGCGCTGATGGCGGCCAATATGGGTCTGGCCCACGCCGCGATAGAGGCGGGCAGGGCGCTGGAGCTGGATGGCACGGCCCTGCGCGACCTCATCAAGGCGAGCAGCGGCCGCAGCTTCGGTTTCGAGGTTTATGCCCGCCTGCCGACGCCCGGCGCCTTTGCCCATGGCGCGCCACTGCTGCGCAAGGATGTCGGTCTGCTGATGGCCAGCCTGCCCGATGATGCCAGTGCCGAAGCCCTGTCCCGCGCCGCCACGCCCTTCCTATCCGCCGCCTGCGGCGACTGACTTTTCAGGAGACCGATCCATGTCCTTCACTCTCGACCAGTTCCGCCTCGACGATAAAGTCGCGATCGTCACGGGCGCCGGCGGACGCGGCAATTCCATCGGCCGGGCCTATGCGCTGGGGCTGGCGGCGGCCGGTGCCGCCATCGTCGTCGCCGACCTCAATGGCGAAGGCGCGCAGGCGGTGGCCGACGAGATCGTCGCCGGTGGCGGACGCGCCATTGCCGTCAAGGTCGATGTAGCTGATGAGACATCAACGCTGGCCATGGCGACGGCGGCCAGTGATGCCTTTGGCGGCGTCGACATCCTCATCAACAATGCCGCGCTGATGGTCGATATCAGCTACGACAATATCGAAGCCGTCAGCCTCAACGCCTGGAACCGGGCCTTTGCGGTCAATCTCAATGGTGCGCTGCTCTGTGCCCGCGCGGTGATCCCTTCGATGCGGGCGCGTGGTGGCGGACGGATCATCAACCAGACGTCGGGCGGGGCATTTCCAGCGACGGGCCTCTACGGCATTTCCAAGCTGGCGCTGGTGGGCCTCACGACGACGCTCGCAAAGCAACTGGGCAAGGACAATATCACCAGCAACGCGATCGCGCCGGGCAATGTCACATCTGACGCCGGCAAGATGCTGGTGCCCGACGATTCCCCGTTCATCCAGTTCCTGCAGATGAGCTGTGCCCTGCGCCCGCGTGGCGAGCCGGATGAACTGGTCGGCACGGCGCTGCTGCTCTGTTCGGACGCGGGGCGCTGGATTACAGGCCAGACGATCCATGTCGATGGCGGATGGGTGCTGCGGCCTTGAACGGAGGCGGGGCGTCATGGCACAAATTGCGGTCAGGCCATGATGCCCGCTGCCGGATCAGCGTCCGCGATTCCCGTTCGCAAGATTATCGGCATTTTACCGTAATCACCGAATAATCTGCGGATTATTTCCAAAATCGTCAAATGTTACGAAACACATTCGGCTGCCCCCTTGATACCGTTTCCTCCAGAAAAGAACAGAAATGTGGCGAGGAAAACAAATAAAAACAGGGGGTTTTTATGTTGTCATCTCACAAGGGCCGCCTTCTCATGCTGTTGCAGGCCGGCAGTGCATTATCCTGCATGGTCGCCATGGCTGGCGGCGTTGCACAGGCCCAGGAACAGGATCAGGGCGAAATCGTCGTTACCGCGCTCAAGCGCAACACCCGCGTTCAGGACACGCCGATCGCCATTACTGCAGTCACCGGCGCAAGCCTGGAAGCGGCGGGCACCAGCAGCTTCACCGAACTGACCCGCGATACGCCCAGCCTGCGCATCGTCGATGGCGGCCCCGGCAATCGGCGCGTCATCCTGCGCGGCGTGACCGCTGCCGGCGAACCGACGGTCGGCGTCTATTATGACGAAGCGCCGGTATCCGGCTCGGTCGGCACCACCAGCGATGCTGCCGGCGCCACGCCCGATTTCCGCATCTTCGACGTGGAGCGCGCCGAAGTGCTGCGCGGCCCTCAGGGCACGCTCTACGGCTCCGGTTCGATGGGCGGCACGCTGCGCATCATCTTCAACAAGCCCAAGACCGACAAGATCGAGGCGGCCTTTGCCAGCACCATGTCGGCGGTCGAGGGCGGATCGATGGGCGCCTCCTTCGACGGGATGCTGAACGTCCCGCTGATCGAGGACAAGCTGGCCATCCGCATCGTCGGCAACGCCACCCAGGTCGCGGGCTATGTCGACAACAGCTATTATGGCTACAAGAATATCAACGATCCCTACACCTATGGCGGCCGCATCATGCTGCGCTTCACGCCGACCGAGGCGCTGACGCTGGACTTGAGCGCCAATTACGAGAAGGCGGCCGGTGAATCGCCGCGCTGGTATGCCGAAACCGGCAAGCGCTGGACCACCGACGCGCGATCGGAATCGGGCAATTACGACACCAACCGCATCTACAATGCGACGCTCAACTATGATTTCGGCCCGGTCGTGCTGACCGCCATCACCACGTACACCGACCGCGACCGCATCGTCGTCGGCGATGTCAGCGATACGTTCAACGGCCGCGACACCGCCGCCCGCTGCCAGACCTATCGCGGCAATGGCGCGGCCTGCTCCGCCGACGTGCTGGCCGATTATCTGTCCGACACCCGCGCCCTGCTGTCGTCCAGCCTGTACCAGCCGCAATCGGTCAAGAACTGGCTCAACGAAATCCGCCTGAGTTCGACCGGGGATGGCCCGCTCAACTGGACCGTCGGCCTGTTCAGCGAGGACCGCAAGACGGTGGTGCGCTCGACCCTGCTCAAGGCCGATCCGGACACTGGCTTCCTCTACGATCCGGACGATATCGCCAATCTCGCCTATGATCGCACCATCAACGACAAGCTGAAGCAGAAGGCGGTCTTCGCCGAAATTTCCTACAAGCTGTTCGACAAGCTGACGCTGACCGCAGGCGCGCGCTATTATGATTATAAGAAGACGGTCGGCGGCCGGATCGACATGGGCCAGGAACATTATGCCTCGGTCGTGACGCCCTATACCGAAGCCAAGTCGTCCGAGGACGGCGTGCTTACCAAGTTCAACATCTCCTATCAGGCGACCCCCGATGTGATGATCTATGCCCAGGCGGCGCAGGGCTTCCGGCCGGGCGGCGTCAACCAGGTGATCGGCCTGTCGGCGGCGCTGGCCGCCTACACATCGGACAGCCTGTGGAACTATGAACTGGGCTTCAAGAGCAAGATCCTGCCGCGCACCTATCTCAACATGGCGACCTACCAGATCGACTGGAGCAACATGCAGGTGTCGGCCCGCACGGCGGGCACCGGCTCGGTCTTCGGCCTCATCTCCAACGTCGGCGCGGCCCGCATTCGCGGCGTCGAGGCGGAATTCTCCACCGAGATCGCCGGCATCAGCTTCAGCGCCAATGGTTCCTACACCGATGCCAAGTTGACCGAGGACCAGGTCAGCACCATCGTCGTGGCATCGGGCCGCAAGGGCGACCGGATCGCCAATGTGCCGAAATGGAATTTCGGCGGATCGGCCGAATATAAGCATATGCTGACCGATGCGATGGACGCCGTCATCCGCACCGACGTCGCCTATAATGGCAGCTCCTACAGCACGATCAGCCCGACCGACACCTATCGGCGCCGGCTGGACGATTATACGCTGACCAACCTGCGCCTGGGCGTGCAGGCCAGCGACAATAATTGGGGCGCCCATTTCTTCGTGAACAATCTTTTCAATGAACTGGCGGTGGTCAGCTCCAGTTCCAGCAGCAACACCGGCGGCAAGACGGTGGTGTTTACCGCGCCGCCGCGCACCTACGGCATCAACCTCACCAAGAAGTTCTGATCGCCTGGCACGGGGGCGGCCTGTCGGTCGCCTACCTTTTTGGGGGCCTTATGGCGGCCCCATGATCGATACAGGGGGATGATATGTTCAAGCGACACATGTGTTTCGCCGGTCTTTCACTGCTCGCGCTGGTTGCCGGAGGGGCGATCGCCCAGCCCGCCAAGACGCCGGTGGAAGCGGTCAAGCCCCGCGCCGGCGCCAATCCCGCACCGGCGCGCGCTGCCGGCGAAGGCGCCGGTCCGTTCCGCAAGATGGTGATCCGCGGCGTCACCCTGATCGACGGCAGCGGTGCGCCGCCGCGCGGCCCGGTCGACATCGTCATCGAAAATGACGTCATCGCCGACATCTTGCCGGCCGGAACGCCCGGTCTGCCATTCAAGCAGGGACGCGCACCGACCGACGCCGATTATGAACTGGACGCGACCGGCATGTTCGTGACGCCCGGCTTCATCGATATGCATGTCCATGGCTCGACCGACGATAAGGCGCCGGACCTGTCCTATTCCTACAAGCTGTGGCTCGCCCATGGCGTCACCACGGTGCGCGGTGTCGACCTCGCGCCGATGGAAGTGTCGCTGAGCGAACGCGCGCGCTCCGCCCGTAACGAGATCGTCGCGCCGCGGATCTTCGCCTATCAGCGGCCGGGGCAAGGCAAGGGCTGGACCGGCGGCCGCCCCAATACGCCCGAAAAGGCCCGCGCCTGGGTGCAATGGGCGGCCAAGCAGGGGATCGACGGCATCAAGCTGCTGGACGACCCGGACCAGCCGCCCGAAGTGATGGCCGCCATCATGGATGAGGCGAAGAAGCTGAAACTGGGCACCACGGCGCATCTGTCCCAGATCGGCGTGGGGCGCATGAATGCCGAACAAGCCGGCGATGCGGGCCTTGGCACCGTCACCCATTTCTACGGCCATTTCGAATCCCTGCTGAAAAATGGCCCGGTCCAGAACTGGCCGGTCGACTATAATTATGCCGACGAGCAGGATCGGTTCGGCAATGTCGCCAATCTGGCGGAAGAAAGCGTCGAGCCGGGATCGGACCGCTGGTGGGCCTATCTGGAGCATCAGAAGGCCAATCATGTCACCTTCGATCCTACCATGACCATCTATGCTGCCGGCCGCGATCTGATGCTGGCGCGCAATGCCGACTGGCACGACAAATATACCATGCCGCAGCTGTGGAATTTCTACATGTCCTCGCGCGAGAACCACGGCTCCTATTTCTATGACTGGACCACCGCGATCGAGGTGAAGTGGCGGAATTTCTACCACAAATATATGCGCCTGATTAACGACTACAAGACTATCGGCGGGCGCGTGACCACTGGGTCGGACTCCGGCTTCATCTTCAAGCCCTATGGCTTTGGCTATGTCCAGGAACTGGAGCTGCTGCAGGAAGCGGGCTTCAATCCGTCACAGGTGATCCAGTCGGCGACGCTGAACGGCGCGCTGACGCTCTATGATCCCAGGGGCGAAGTGCCACCGATCGGTACGGTCCGCGTCGGCAAGCTGGCGGACCTCGTCATCCTCAAGGAAAATCCGCTGCAGAATTTCAAGACGCTCTACGGCACCGGCACGCTGCGCCTCAACGAACAGACCCAGCGGCTCGAACGAGTGGGCGGCGTCAGCTACACCGTCAAGGACGGCATCGTCTATGACGCGAAGAAATTGCTGGCGGATGTCGCGGACATGGTCGTTGCGGAAAAGCGGCGCATGGGCATGCCGGAACAGGGGCTGCCCCATCCCTGACGGGGCGGGGCATCATAATTCAACAGGGACGGGAAAAGAATGAAGAACAAGATGCTGATCCGGTCGGGCCTTGCGGCGCTCGCCCTCATGACGGTCGCCAGCGCCTCCCAGGCGCATGATCCGGATGAATGGTATGTCGGCGGCGCTGCCGGCATCGTCAACGGCAAGAAGCCGACCTTCGTGCCCGCGCCGGCGCGCGGCAGCGCTGACAATGTCGGCCCCTTCCGCAAGCTGGTGATCCGTGGCGCGACCCTGATCGACGGCACCGGCGCACCGCCGCGCGGCCCTTATGACATCGTGGTGGAAGGGAACAAGATCACCGCCATCACCCAGGCCGGCTGGCCCGGCCTGCCGCAGGCGAAGGGGCGTGCGCCGACCGACGCCGATTATGAGATCGACGCGACCGGCATGTATGTGATGCCCGGCTTCAACGACATGCATGTCCACACCGCCGCCAGCGACAAGGCGCCGGACATGAGCTATGCCTACAAGCTGTGGCTGGCCCATGGCGTGACCACGGTGCGCGGCGTGCCGCTCGCCGATCCGGTCGTGGCGAGTTCGGAAAAGAACCGCTCCGCCGCCAACGAGATCGCGGCACCGCGCATCTTCAACTACCAGACGCTGGGTGCCGGCTGGGACGGCGGGCCGATCGACAGCCCGGACAAGGCGCGCGCCTGGGTCAAATGGGCTGCCGCGCACAATATCGACGGCATCAAATTCTTCAACCGGCCCGAGGAAACGCCGCAGATCATCGCCGCCGCCATTGACGAGGCGCACAAGAACAAGATGGGCACCACGGCCCATCTGTCACAGACCGGCGTCGCCAATTTCAACGCCTATGACGCGGCCGAGGCGGGACTGGATACCGTCACCCATTATTATGGCCATTTCGAATCCCTGCTGAAGGACGGGACGATCCAGCGCTTTCCGTCCGACTATGACTATAATAACGAACAGCATCGCTTCGGCGAGGTGGCGGAAATCTGGAACCAGACGGTCGAGCCGGAATCCGAACGCTGGTGGGATTATCTGAAGCATCAGAAGGAGAAGCATGTCACCTTCGACCCGACGATGAACATCTATGCCGCGTCCCGCGACCTGATGCGGGCGCGCAATGCCGACTGGCAGAACCTGTACACCACGCCGCAGCTTTGGGCCTATTTCCAGTCGACCCGCGACAATCACGGTTCCTATTTCTACGACTGGGGCACCGAGAACGAGTTTGCGTGGAAGAAATTCTACAACAACTATTTCAAGCTGGTGAACGACTATAAGAATATCGGCGGCCGGGTGACGGTCGGCACTGATTCCGGCTTCATCTACAAAGTCTATGGCTTCGCCTATATCGAGGAGCTGGAACTGCTGCGCGAAGCCGGCTTCTCGCCGCTGGAGATCATGCGCTCGGCCACCATGTGGGGTTCGCAGACCCTCTATGAGCCCAAGGGCATGGCGCCGCCGACTGGCGTGCTGCGCGTCGGCATGCTGGCCGACATGGTCATCACCAGGGAAAACCCGCTGGCCAATCTCAAGACGCTCTATGGCACCGGTCATTCGCGCCTGAACCCGGAAACCAACAAGCAGGAAATGGTCGGCGGCGTCAGCTACACGGTCAAGGACGGCATCGTCTATGATGCCAAGAAGCTGCTGGCCGAAGTGGCCGAGATGGTGAAGGCGGAAAAGGCGCGCACCGGCCAGGCTGGCGCCGGCCCGGCCAATCCCAACGCCATGTAATGGATCGAAAGCGGCGCCCTGGGAAAGGGCGCCGCTTTCATGTCATAGCGGCAGCGCCGTCGTCGACTTGACCTCTTCCAGCACCGCATAGGTCCGCGTCTCGCGCACACCCGGCATGTCGACCAGTTCCTCGGCCAGGAATTTCCGATAGGCGGCCATGTCCTTCATCCGCACCTTGATCAGATAGTCGAAGCCGCCGGCCACCATATGGCACTCCAATATGTCCCGCTGCCGCCGTGTCGCTTCGGCAAACTGGCGGAAGATGTCCCCGGTCGTGCGGTTGAGCAGCACTTCGATGAAGATCAGCAGCGGCCGCTGGTTGAGGTGCGGGTCGAGCAGCGCGACATAGGAAGAGATATAGCCATTGTCGCGCAGCTTGCGCGTCCGGTCGAAACAGGCCGATGGCGAGAGATTGCAATGCTTGGCCAGATCCTGGTTGGTTATGCGACCATCGGTCTGAAGCTTGTTCAATATCTTCCGGTCAGTTTCGTCCAGGTTCATCGAAACCCCCAAAACGCTAGCAGTTGGCCAAACCTCAACGATATCTGTGCAAGTCGCGGAAAATGCTGGGCTGCGATCCCATGGGCTCATGTCGGGGATAACGTATCGCTATGGGAAACCCTCAGCGGCATCGCACGTCCCTCGCGGGATTTGCGCCCAACTTGCCAGCGAGGCAGGAGTGTACTAAATGGTACACAATGTCGCAGCCGTCAGGGCTGGGCGACTCGATCGGCCTGTGGACCCGTGGGCACCGCTCTCCGACGACCATAAGAGATGAAGGAGGTGCCGCGTGTTAGGCACGAAAATGCACGGCCAGCCGCTCGTTCGCGGTTGGCTGCTTCTGTTGGGGGCGGTGATCCTTGCCGCTGGCCTCTTTTTCGCCATCGGCGGCGGCAAGCTCGTCAGCTTGGGCGGCAGTCCCTATTTCCTGATCGCCGGCATCGCGCTGGTCTTTGCGGGCGGCCTCATCGCCCTGCGCAAGACCAGCGGCGGCCTGCTGTTCGGCGCCACCTTCCTGGTGACGGTCCTCTGGGCGCTGTGGGAAGTCGGCTTCAGCTTCTGGCCGCTCATTTCCCGCCTGTTGGCGATGGGTGTCGGCGCGACCGTCGTTGCGCTCTCCTATCCGCTGCTGCGGCGCGGCGACGGTTCGGCGCCTGCCTGGCGGCCTGCATTGCTGATGGCAACGCTGGTCGGCCTGGGTTCGGCGGCCGGTGCGGCCGGCATGTTCATGGTCCATCCGACCGTGCCCTTTGCCGGGCAGGTGGCTTCGCTGGTGCCGGTCGATCCGGCGCGCGAGCAGAAGGACTGGACCGCCTATGGCAATACGCCAGGTGGCAGCCGCTTCGTCGCGCTCGACCAGATCACCCGCGACAATGTGAACAAGCTCAAGGTCGCCTGGACCTATCGCACTGGCGACGTCGCGCAGAGCGACGGCAATGGCGCCGAGGACCAGAATACCCCGCTGCAGGTCGGCGATACATTGTTCATCTGCACCCCGCACAACAATGTCATCGCTCTCGACGCCGATACCGGGCGCGAGAAGTGGAAGACGCTGATCCATGCCAAGGCATCGGTCTGGATGCGCTGCCGGGGCCTTGCCTATTTCGACGCCCATGCGCCGATCCAGCAGCCCAGCCTGCCCGGCGCGACGCCGGTGACCGCCGTGACGGTGCCGACGGGCGCCGCCTGCCAGCGCCGCATCCTGATGAACACGATCAATGCCGAACTGATCGCGCTGGATGCCGACACCGGCAAGTTCTGCGCCGATTTCGGCACCAACGGTCGGGTCGACTTGAAGGCCGGCCTCGGCGATGCGCCCGATCCCCAATATCAGCTGACCTCCGCGCCGACGCTGGCCGGCACGACGGTCGTGGTCGGCGGCCGTGTCGCCGACAATGTGCAGGTCGACATGCCGGGCGGCGTGATGCGCGGCTTCGATGTCATTACGGGCAAGCTGCGCTGGGCCTTCGATCCGGGCAACCCGGCCATCACCGGCGCGCCCGCGGCGGGCAAGAGCTATGCCCGATCGACCCCCAATGTCTGGGCCGCCATGTCCTATGATCCCGCGTCCAACACCGTGTTCATGCCGGTCGGCAGCGCCTCGGTCGATCTCTATGGCGTCACCCGCAGCGCCCTCGATCATAAATATGGCGCGTCGATGCTGGCGCTCGACGCCACCACCGGCCGTGAGAAATGGCATTTCCAGACGGTCCATAACGACCTGTGGGACTTCGACCTGCCGATGCAGCCGAGCTTCGTAGACTTTCCCGTCGATGCCGCCCGCAAGGTGCCTGCGCTCGTCTTCGGCACCAAGGCGGGGCAGGTCTATGTGCTCGATCGCGCCACCGGCAAGCCACTCACCGACGTGAAGGAAGTGCCGGTCAAGCCGGCAAATATTCCGGGCGAGCCTTATTCGCCGACCCAGCCCAAGTCGCTCGGCATGCCGCAGATCGGCGTCGGTCCGCTGACCGAGGCGGACATGTGGGGCGCCACTCCGTTCGACCAGCTGCTCTGCCGCATCGCCTTCAAGGGCATGCGCTATGAAGGGCTCTACACCGCGCCGGGCACCGACAAGTCGCTGAGCTTCCCCGGATCGCTGGGCGGCATGAACTGGGGCGGCATCTCGACCGACCCGACCAGCGGCACCATCTTCGTCAACGACATGCGCCTTGGCCTGTGGGTGCAGATGTTCCCGCAGACCGCAGCGCAGAAGGGCCAGTCGGGCAGCGCGGGCGAGGCGGTCAATACCGGCATGGGCAGCGTCCCGCTGAAGGGCACGCCCTATTCGGTGGTGAAGGACCGCTTCCTGTCGGCGCTGGGCATTCCCTGTCAGGCGCCGCCCTATGGCACGCTGACCGCGATCGACCTCAAGAGCCGGGCCATCAAGTGGCAGGTGCCGGTGGGCACGGTGCGCGACACCGGGCCGATGGGTATCCGCATGGGCCTGCCGATCCCGATCGGCATGCCGACGCTGGGCGGCACGCTGGCGACGCAGGGCGGCCTGATCTTCATCGCCGGCACGCAGGATTTCTATCTGCGCGCCTTCAACGCGGCGACCGGTGCGGAAGTGTGGAAGGCCCGCCTGCCGGTCGGCAGCCAGGGCGGCCCGATGAGCTACAAGTCGCCCAAGAGCGGCAAGCAATATGTGGTCGTGACGGCGGGCGGTGCGCGCCAGTCGCCCGACCGGGGCGATTATGTGATCGCCTACACGCTGCGCTGAACCATGGGCGGGGCGGCCCGGCGCCGCTCCGCCTGTCTGTCGTCTTTTATCATGTCACCGCGCGCAGATGTGCCGCGCGGAAGGGAGGGGCTTTGGCCCAACATCTTCACCTCCATGCCCGCCTGCCCCTGGCGGCATTGCTGACCCTGCTGCCGGTTGCGGGCGCCCATGCGCAGGAGGTCGCGCCGGAAAAGCCGGTGACGGCCCCGCGCGAAACGCTGACCGGCGACTGGGGCGGGCTGCGTACGCGGCTGAAGCAGGCGGGCGTCACCGTGCGCGCGGACTATGTCGGCGAAGCCTTTGCCGCGGTCGATGGCGGCCAGCGGCGGGGCAGCGCCTATACCCAGCAATTGCGCGCCAGCCTCGATTTCGACATGGACCGGATCGTCGGCCTGTCCGGCGGCATCGTGCATGTGACCATCAACGACCGGCGCGGCGTCGGCCTTTCCTCCGACATCGTCGGCAATCGCCTGCCGATCCAGGAGGCGGCCGGCGGCAATTATACCCGTCTGTCGGAACTCAGCTACGAACAGAATATCGACAATGGCCGGCTCAACCTGCGGCTGGGCTATTTTGCCATGGGCAATGATCTGGGCGGGATGATCCTGGGCTGCAATTTCGTCAATGCGGCCTTCTGTGCCCATCCGCTGTCGGAATCGGGCAATAGCGGCTGGTATAATTATCCCAATGCCCGCTGGGGCGCGGCGGTGCGTTATCGCATCCGGCCGGATCTGGCGCTGCGCGCCGGCGTCTATCAAGTCAATCCCCGCCTCAACGATCCCGACAATGCGTTCCGCCCCTTTGCCGGCGGCACGACCGGCGTATTGCTGCCGCTGGAGCTGGAATATGACCCCGGCCTCGCGCCGGGCAGTCATGTGCTGCCGGGCCATTACAAGATCGGCGCCTATTATGACACGTCACGCGCCGCCCGGCGCGGCGAGCAGGGCATGCTGCGGGGCCGCTATGGCGTCTATGCGCTGGCCGACCAGATGATCCTGCGCGAAAGAACGGGCAATCGCGGCCTTTCCATCTTCGCCCAGTTCACCGCCAATCCGGAGGCGTCGGCCCAGATCACCCACTGGTATGCCGCCGGGCTGGTCAAGACCGGCACCTTTGCCGGCCGGGACGCCGACAGCATCTCGATCGGCATCGTCCATGCACAGGTCAATCCACGCCTGCGCCGCGCAGCCGCCGATGCGCAGGATATTCCCGGCGGCTACGCCGCGCTGCCGGTGGGCGAGACCGCGATCGAGATGAGCTATGGCATCCAGTTGCGGCGCTGGCTCAGCATCCGGCCGGACGTCCAATATATTCTTGATCCCGGTGCCTTTTCCTACCGCCGCACCAATGATGCGCTGGCGCTGGGCGGCCAGGTCAAGATGCAGTTCTGATCCGGCCCATGGTCTCGGCCCAGTCTTCAGGCGTCTGCCCGGCAATAGCGCAGCACATTGTCGATCACCTGCGCGCGGCGCCGCTTGGCCGCCGCTTCGCTGGTCATGTCGACGCCGAAGATCGCGTGGAAACTGTGGCGGTTGGACACGAAGTAGAAGGCGAGGGCGCTGATCGTCATGTGCAGGTCGACGGCGTCCAGCCCGGCGCGGAAGCTGCCATCGGCAATGCCGCGATCGATCAGCGCCTGGGTCTTGGGCAGGACGATCTCATTATGCCCTTCCGAAATCTCGCCGACATGCGGGCCGCCCCGGATATTCTCGTCCATCACCAGCCGCACCAGTTCGGGATGGTTGAAATGATAGTCGAAGGTGAGGGCGGTCAGCCGCTCCAGCGCGGCAAGCGGTGGCAGGTCGCCCAGTTCGGCCTCAAGCTCGGCCGATCTGATGCCGCGATAGGCTTCGGTCAGGACCGCGCGATAGAGTCCGTCCTTGCTGCCGAAATGATAATAGATCATCCGCTTGGACGTCGCGGTCGCGGCCGCGATCTCGTCCACCCGCGCGCCGGCATAGCCTTTTTCCGCGAAATGCCGGGTGGCGATCTCGATGATGTCGCGCCGGTTGCGTTCGGTGAAATTCTGCTTGTCCACGCCTCGCTTTGCGACGCCGGGCGGCCTATTGCAATGCACAACCGGCGCGCCGGATCGCGATCCGCCGGTCTGTCGATCGAGGAGGAATGCGCTTGATCCCCGACAAGAAGACCCAGATCGTCATCGTCGGGGGCGGCGCCGCCGGCCTCGAACTCGCGCGCAAGCTCGGCGCCCGCTATGGCCGCAAGCGGCATGACATCATCTTGATCGATCGCAACCGCACCCATATCTGGAAACCGCTGCTGCACGAGGTCGCGACCGGATCGCTCGACGCCAGCCTGGACGAGGTCGGCTATCGCAGCCACTGCCACCGCTGGGGCTATCGCTATCTCTATGGCACGTTGCAGGGCATCGATCGAACTGCACGGCGGGTCCATGTCGCGCCGGTGTTCGATCCCAAGGGGCGCGAGGTGGTGAGCGCCCATTCGGTGCGTTATGATTATCTGGTGCTGGCCTATGGATCGGTCACCAATGATTTCGGGACGCCGGGCGTTGCCGACAATTGCCTGTTCCTCGACAGCCGGGCCCAGGCCGACAGCTTTCGCGACCAGTTGCTCGACCATTGCCTGCGCGTGTCGCGCGCCATGTCGGCCGATCCCGCGTCGGATGCGCGGGTGCGGATCGCGATCGTCGGCGGTGGCGCCACCGGGGTCGAACTGGCCGCCGAACTCTATAATGCCGCCGATGCGCTAGGCTATTATGGGCTGGAGGTGTTTGATCGCCAGCGGCTCGACGTCACCCTGCTGGAGGCGGGACCACGCATCCTGCCGGCCTTGCCCGACCGACTGGCCGACGCCGCGCGCGAGGAACTGGAGGTGCTGGGTGTCAAGGTGCGCGCTGGCGTCGCCGTCACCGCCTCCACGCCTGAGGGGATGGAGACGAAGGATGGCGGTTTCGTCCCCGCCGATCTTCAGGTCTGGGCCGCCGGGGTCAAGGCGGCGGCGATCCGCGATGGCCTGGATGGGCTGGAACTGTCCCGCGCCGGCCAAGTGATCGTGCGCCCGACGCTACAGAGCCTGGCCGACGACCGCGTCTTCGCGATGGGCGATTGCGCCTCCTACACGCCACAGGGCGCTGATCGGCCGATCCCGCCGCGCGCGCAGGCCGCGCATCAGATGGCCGACACGGTGTTCGCCAATCTCGGCCGACTGATGGCCGATCGCCCGCTCAAGACCTTTGTCTACAAGGATCATGGCTCGCTGGTGTCGCTCAGCCGCTATTCGACGGTCGGATCGCTGATGGGCAAGCTGGTCGGCGGGCGCATGGCGGTGGAAGGGCGGCTGGCCCGCTTCGTCTATATGTCGCTCTATCGCATGCATCTGCTCGCCGTTCACGGCAACATACGCGGCCCCGCGCTGATCCTGGTCAGCCATATCAACCGCTTCGTGCGCCCCCGCCTCAAGCTGCATTGAGGCGTCGGGCGGCTGCGGCGGCAAGCGACAGGGCATCGCCACAGAATTGCTGCGATCAAGTTGAGAAGGGCGGCGTCTGCGGCCTGGTCTCTCGCCTGAATGCGCCCCTAAGGGCCATTTTCGATGTCTTGGAAATGGTAGCGGAGGAGGGACTTGAACCCCCGACACGCGGATTATGATTCCGCTGCTCTAACCAGCTGAGCTACTCCGCCCCATGGGCCTCGCAGGGGGTGTTTCCCTGCGGTGAGGCGGCGCTATACGCAGGGGATGGACGGTGGTCAACGGGGCGATTGCAAAAATCTGCATTCTTTTTTGAACGCCCTGCCAGAGCCCCCGTCGCGCGCCCATCTGCGCGCGTAGAAACGATCGGCGCGACCTATTTCCGCAATCCTGGCATCGCCGAAGGAACGCTTTTTCCGCTCCGCCATTTTTGTCTTGCAATCGCAACGATGCGGCGCACTATTGTTGCAATGCACAACCGGCCGAGGGCCGAGGGAGGAACGACAACTTGCCCTTCCATGAAATGTTTGAGCCTGATGGTTCGCTGCGCCCCTGTTACGACGAAGTGCAGAAATGGGTGGAGCGGACAGGCATAGCCGGGCTCAATCGTCGCATGGATGAGGCGGAAGCGATCTTCCGGCGCATCGGCATCACCTTCGCCGTCTATGGCGAGGGTGGCGACCCGGAACGGTTGATCCCCTTCGACCTGCTGCCCCGTATCTTCACCGCGAACGAATGGCGCATCCTCGACAAGGGTATCCGCCAGCGGGCCCGCGCCCTCAACGCCTTCCTGCACGACGTCTATCATCGCGGCGAGATCGTGAAGGCGGGCATCATGCCGGCCGACATCATCTATCGCAACAGCGCCTATCTGGCCGAAATGGCGGACTTCACCCCGCCGGGGAAGGTCTATAGCCATATCGTCGGCATCGATATCGTGCGCACCGGGCCGGGCAGTTTCGAGGTACTGGAGGATAATTGCCGCACCCCCTCGGGCGTGTCCTACATGCTCGAAAATCGAGAGATCATGACGCGCATGTTCCCCGAGTTGTTCGCGCAGGGCATGGTCGCGCCGGTCGACGATTATCCCGCCGAACTGCTCAAGAGCCTGAAGGAAGTCGCGCCGCCCGCCTGCAAGGGCGATCCGGTGGTGGTGGTGCTGACGCCCGGCTCGCTCAACAGCGCCTATTATGAGCATAGCTTCCTCGCCGACCTGATGGGTGTGGAACTGGTCGAGCCTGCTGATCTGTTCGTCGACAATGACCGGGTCTGGATGAAGACGACGCTCGGCCCCAAGGCGGTCGATGTCATCTATCGCCGCATCGACGACGAATATATCGATCCGCTGGTCTTTCGCCCCGACAGCCTGCTCGGCGTCCCCGGTATCTTCAGCGTCTATCGCAATGGCGGCGTGACGCTGGCGTCTGCGCCCGGATCGGGCATCGCCGACGACAAGGCGGTCTATATCTATGTGCCCGAGATGATCCGCTTCTATCTGGGCGAGGAGCCGATCCTCGACAATATCCAGACCTGGCAATGCTCCAAGCCCGACGAAATGGCCTATGTGCTGGAGCATCTGCACGAACTGGTGGCCAAGGAAGTCCATGGCTCGGGTGGCTATGGCATGTTGATCGGACCCAAGGCGAGCAAGGCGGAGGTCGAGGCCTATGCCGAGCGGATCAAGGCCAATCCCGGCGAGTTCATCGCCCAGCCGACGCTGGACCTGTCGACCGTGCCGACGCTCGGTCCGGCCAGCGTGGTCGGCCGCCATGCCGATTTCCGCCCCTATTGCCTGGTCGGCAAGCAGTTGCGGCTGGTCCCCGGTGGCCTGACCCGCGTGGCGCTGACCGAAGGGTCGCTGGTGGTCAATTCCAGCCAGGGCGGCGGGGTCAAGGATACCTGGGTGTTGCAGGATTGATGGGCGCAGCCGCTTCTCTCCTTTCGATTACCCCTGATGATGCAGGGCCGGGCGCAACGACGTCGGCCCCCACGGTGAAAAGAGCCAAGACATGCTGAGCCGGACCGCCGAAAATCTCTTCTGGATGGCGCGCTATATGGAGCGCGCCGAAGCCACCGCCCGATTGCTGTCGATGGGGCAGCGCATGGCGATCCTGCCGGGCGCGCATCATCGCGACGAATGGCGGTCGGTCGTGCGCGCGACCGGCGCCGGGCATCAGTTTCCCGATGGCGTCCCGGTGACGGAAAGCGATGTCGTGTCCTTCCTGATGCTGGACGCCGACAATCCCAGCTCGATCCGTTCCTGCCTGCTCAAGGCCCGCGCCAATGCCAAATCGGCGCGCACCATGCTGACCCAGGACATGTGGGAGGCGCTCAACGACGGCTGGCGCAAGCTCGACAGCTATGACGTGGCCGAGGCCAAGGCGCAGCTGCCCGCGCTGATCGACTGGGTGAAGACCCGTGTCATGACCTTCCGCGGCGCGGCCCATTCGGGCCAGCTGCGCAATGAAGGCCATGACTTCCTGCGCTGCGGCTCCGCGCTCGAACGGGCGCAGATGACGCTGCGGCTGCTCGATGTGAAATATTATGTGCTGCTGCCCGAGACCGAGGTGATCGGCGGCAATCGCGATCATTATCAATGGACGTCGGTGCTCTATGCCCTGTCGGGCGCGCGCGCCTATCATCATGTCTATGGCGGCACCTATACGCCCTGGCAGATCACCGACTTCCTGATGCTCAACCGGCTGTTTCCGCGCAGCGTCGCCTATTGCTGCGATCAGCTCGCCTATCGGCTCAACCGGCTGGCTGGCTGGCACAATGCGCGCGGCACCTGTCATGACACGGTGAAGCAGTTGGTGAGTGAATTGGAGGAACTGGACGCCGGCGAGATTTTCCGCCGCGGCCTGCATGAAACGGTGCAGTACAGCCTGATGATGAGCAACCGGCTCGGCGTCGAAATCGCCGAAACCTATCATTTCGGCTGAAGGGGGAGGGGAAGCGCGCCATGAAATTGCTCGTCCGTCACCAGACCGTCTATGGCTATCCCGCCTCGGCCGGCCGCGTCGCCATGCGGCTGAAGCTGGTGCCGGTCGATACGCCGGGCCAGAAGGTCCATGACTGGCAGGTCAGCATCAATGGTGAGGCGCTGACCAATTTCCGTCCCAATAGCTATGGCGAGATGGAGGCGGTGTGGGTCCGCCATGATAGCCTGAACGAGGCGGTGATCGTGGCCGAGGGGCTGGTCGAGACGCGCGAGACCCATGGTATTGGTGGCTTGCCGCAATGCCGGGTCGATGCCCGCTATTTCCTGCGCGACACGGCGCTGACCAGAGCGTCCGATGCGATCCGCGCCATGGTCGCCGCTCTTCCCGAGGGCGACGGGCCGCTTGCACAGCTCCATGCCCTGTCGGCCGCGATCAGCGATGCCGTTCAGTATCGGCCGGGCGTGACCGGCGCCGACACGACCGCGGCGCAGGCCTTCGCGCTGGGTGCTGGCGTGTGCCAGGATCATGCCCAGATATTCCTGGCCGGTGCGCGCCTGCTGGGCGTCCCGGCTCGCTATGTCTCGGGCTATCTGCTCGCGGCCGAAGGCGATCTGCTGCACGAAACCCATGGCTGGGCCGAAGCGCTGGTGCCGGGGCTGGGCTGGGTCGGCTTCGATCCGTCCAACCGCGTCTGCGTCACCGAACGCTATCTGCGCCTGGCTAGCGGCCTGGATGCCGATGAAGCTGCCCCGATACGGGGCTCCGTTACGGTCGCGGGCGATATCAGCATTGACGCCGATGTCCGGATCGCGCAGGCGGAAGACGGAGTCGAGGAACGGCAATTGCAACGCCAGCAACAGCAGAGCACGCCCACGCCCCGCTCCTAGGGTAGAGATAAGCAGGACTTCGGGGCGATGACCTATTGTGTGGCGGTACGCGTGGACCAGGGGCTGGTCATGCTGTCGGACACCCGGACAAATGCGGGCATGGACAATATTGCCCGCTTCCGGAAAAGCTTCACCTATCATGTCGAGGGTGAGCGGGCGATCACCTTGCTCTGTTCGGGCAATCTGTCGATCACCCAGGGGGTGAAGACGATGCTGTCGCGCGCGATCCGCGAGGCGGAGAGCGACCCGGAGGTCGAAACCATCCTCAATTGCGACACGATGCACCGTGCGGCGCAACTGGTTGGCGACGCGATGCGCACCATGCAGGGACGCTACCGCGAGAGCATCGCCATGGACGGATCGGCCGCCAGCGCCTCGATCATGATCGCGGGCCAGCGCAAGGGCGGCAAGCCGCGCCTCTATCTCATCTATTCGGCCGGCAATTTCATCGAAGCGACCGAGGACACGCCCTTCTTCCAGATTGGCGAGCATAAATATGGCAAGCCGATCCTCGACCGCATCATCCAGCGCGAGACGAGCCTGGAGGATGCGACCAAGGCGGTGCTGGTGTCGATGGATTCAACCCTGCGCTCCAACCTGTCGGTCGGCATGCCGCTCGACCTCACCGTGATCGAGACCGACACGTTCGACTTCCGCGTCCGCACCCGGATCGAGGCGGACAATGAGGAATTCGCCATGATTTCGCAGGGCTGGTCCGCCGCCCTGCGCAAGGGGTTCGAGGATCTGCCCAACGTCCTCGACTAAGGGTAAGGTGAGGCTCTAACCCGCCACCTCCATCAACATGGTCGCGACCGCCTCCGGCTCGGTGATCATCAGGTCATGGCCGGTATCGATCTCGAAATTGCGATGGCCTTCGAGCTGGCGGGCGCGTGCCGCGTCCGGGCTGTTCTGCAGCGCATGGGTGCAATTGATATTGGTGCGCGGCAGGCGAAAGGCGGCGTCGCCATTTTCCAGCCGTAGCGGCTGGCCGAAGCATTTCCACGGATGCGGCGTCAGCCGCGCCTCGGTCCAGGCGACATCGGCCGGATCGGTGATGCCGAAGAACCCCGCCATGCCGGGGAAAGGCCACATCACCAGTTCGATCCCGTCGACGGTGCGGCCCATGGCACGGGTCGGCTCCATCTGCGCCGGTGCCACTATTTCCAGCGATTCCCCGTCCCTAGGATGGGCGGCGTCCAGATAGACCAGCTCGCGGATGCGCTCGGCCGCACGATCGGCGACACCGGTGATCACCATCCCGCCATAGCTGTGCCCGACCAGAATGACATCCTCCAGCCCCTCGAACGTCATCAGCGCCACCACATCCTGGATATGCGTGTCGAGATCGATGTCGGCGTTGAGCAGATGGGCGCGCTCGCCAAGGCCGCTCAGCGTCGGGCAATGGACCTCATGCCCCGCCGCGCGCAGCCGCCGCGCGACCTTCTGATAGCACCAGCCGCCATGTCCCCCGCCATGCACCAGCACGAATGTCGCCATGCTCCGTCTCTCCCATTATCCATCGATCTGCTATTTGTGATACATAATGGATCATAGGGCAACGCGGCTTGTGCAACGCCTCGGCGATGCTGCGCCTCAACCTTTGGCCGTCCCAAGCAAATCTCCTGCCCAACTCCTGCTTGCGTGGGGGCTGGCAGGGCCTATCTCTGGCGGCCACACGAATCGCAGCTGGAATTATCGATGACCGCCACCCACTCCACCCGCATGCTCATTCTCGGTTCCGGCCCGGCCGGCCTGTCCGCCGCCATCTATGGCGCGCGCGCCGGCCTGGCGCCGATCGTGGTGCAGGGCATGCAGCCGGGCGGGCAGCTGACCATCACCACCGACGTCGAAAATTATCCGGGTTTCAAGGATGTGATCCAGGGCCCCTGGCTGATGGAGCAGATGCAGGCCCAGGCCGAACATGTCGGCGCGCAGATGATGTATGACCAGATTGTCGACGTCGACCTGTCCGAACGTCCCTTCAAGCTGAAGGGCGACAGCGGCACCCTCTATGTCGCCGACACGCTGGTCATCTGCACCGGTGCCCAGGCCAAGTGGCTGGGCGTCGAGGGCGAGGAGCATCTGCAGGGCAAGGGCGTCAGCGCCTGCGCCACCTGTGACGGCTTCTTCTATCGCGGCAAGAAGGTCGTGGTCATCGGCGGCGGCAACACCGCGGTCGAGGAAGCGCTCTACCTCACCAATCACAGCCATGACGTGACCCTGATCCACCGCCGCGACTCGCTGCGCGCGGAAAAGATCCTGCAGCAGCGCCTGCACGCCCATCCCAACATCAAGGTGCTGTGGAACAAGGCGGTCGACAAGTTCGTCGGCGGCGGCACGCCCGAAGGTCTGGTCGGCGTCGATCTGATCGACACCGTCACCGGCGAGAAGTCGCATGTGCCGACCGATGGCGGCTTCGTCGCGATCGGCCACCACCCTGCGACCGAATTGTTCGACGGCAAGCTGCCGCTCGATGAAGGCTATATTGTGGTAGAGAAGGGCACGACCCACACCGCCATTCCGGGCGTCTTCGCGGCCGGCGACGTGACCGACAAGATTTACCGCCAGGCGGTGACTGCGGCCGGCATGGGCTGCATGGCCGCCCTCGACGTCGAACGCTTCCTCGCCGAAGCCGACTTCGAGCAACTGGTCGAAGCGTAAGAAAAGAAAGGCTGGGCCGGAAACGGCTCAGCCCGAACTTTTTTGGAAAGGGCGACTTTCAGCCCAGCTTGGCGCGCAGGAAGGCGACCAGCGTGCCGAAGGTCTCGAACGTGTCGCCGTCGATATCCTCATCCTCGATCAGGATGTCGAAGCGATCTTCCATCTCGGTGAGCAGGCCGGCGACGGCCATCGAGTCCAGCTCGGGCAGGGCGCCGAACAGCGGCGTGTCGGCCTCGAACGCATCGGCCCGCTCCTGCGACAGGCTCAGCACGTCGCGCAGCAGCGCCCGCACCAGGGTTTCGATATCGTCTGTCCGGTCGACCGGCTGAGTGGTTTGCGCCCGCATGATGGCGGCTATCTAATGGCTCGCCGCCTATCCGACAAGCGCGGAAATGCAGGTGCGCGCGGCGGGAATCCAGCTGGATGCGCGGCGCGGATTGAACAGGTCGATCTGGTAGAGGGGAATGCGCTCATCCATCCATTCGCGCTTATAGTCATTGTCACCGGTGCCATAATCGATCGTTGCGACCCGATCCTGGTCGATGGCATGGGCGAACATCGCATGGCTCAGCAAGGTGCCGGGCGATCCTTCGTCCTGGGTGCTGTCATGGGCCAGCTTGTGGATCAGCGCCGTGCCATGTTCCACCGTCCATAATTGTGTCGCCACGGCGCGGCCGTCCAGTCGGGCAAAGCCCAGCCGCAAGGTGCCGGCATCGCTTTCCCGCTGCGCCAGGACGCGCAGGAAGTTGAGGCCAGGCTCGGGTGCCTTCCAGCTATGCGCCTGCACATCGACATAATCCTGCCACAGCGTATCGGTCAGCTTGTTGTGGATGCTGAGGTCGTAACGCTCCTGCCGGGCCTTGCGCCGCACCTGGTTGCGCAACCGGCCGGGGCGCTGCGCCCAATAGCTGGCGAAATCCCGGCCATCGACATGCAGCAGATATCGGCCGCCCATCGGCCGCTGCACCGCGAACCAGCCGGCGCGGCGAAAGGCGCCGATCAGCGAGCCGGGCAGGGCAAGGGGATAGAGGTTGATCTGCGCCTGTTCGCGCAGCAGATGGCGGGCGATATTTTCCAGCAGCCGGGCCTGTTGCCGCGCGTCCGGCTCCCCGAGAAAAATGGGGCTCCAGGCGAAACTATACCAATTGGCAAGGGCAGTTAGGCGACGAGCCGAGGGCGCGAGAAGGAACAACCAGGCCTCGCAGGCGTCCTCTGTCTGTTGGAACACCCTGAGCGGGGTGTCGCCAAGGCAAAGGGGGTGCAATGTTTCAAACCAGTCCAGCCGGTCGAACAGGCTGTCGATATGGGCGCGGTCCATCCGGCCGCCGATCGCCGACCGCACTTCCGACAGCGTCCGATATTCCCTTGGGACCAGCAACCTATTATCTCCCGGCACCTTAGCTGCCCTTAGGACCTAATTCTGGACATGACGTTAAGCGACCCCCTGTTGGCTTCCAAGGCGCCAATCGACGATGCGGATGTGCAGCCGATAGACCATCTGCTGCTGCGTGGCGATCCGGAACGGCCGGCGCTCGCAGGGCGATCGGGCGCGCAGGATTATGCCGAACTGGAACAGGCGCTTGGTCGTCTTGCCGGATGGCTGGCGGGCTTCGGCCTCGCGCCCGGCGCGCGGGTGGCGAGCTGGGTGGCCAAGGGGCCGGTCGCGGCGCTGATGCCGCTCGCCGCGCCGCGCGCGGGGCTTGTCCATGTCCCCATCAATCCGCTGCTCAAACATGCGCAGGTCGCCCATATCCTGGCCGATAGCGGCGCGGCGCTGCTGATCGGCACGGCCAGCCGCCTGTCGACGCTGGCACCCGGCGATATTCCGGCCGGCTGTCATCTCCATCGCGAGGATGATGCGGCGGCGGGGATGAGCGGCGGCGCGGCATTGCCGCCGTCCGATGCCGCGCCCGATGCTCTGGCCGCCATCCTCTATACCAGCGGATCGACCGGCCGGCCCAAGGGGGTGATGCTCAGCCACGCCAATCTCTGGCTCGGTGCGGTGTCGGTGGCCCATTATCTGGGGCTGGCGCCGGAGGACCGGACGCTGTGCGTGCTGCCCTTCAGCTTCGACTATGGCCAGAACCAGCTGCTTTCCACCTGGTATGCGGGCGGCTGCGCCTATCCGCTCGATTATCTGACCCCGCGCGACGTGGTGAAGGCGGTCGATCGCTGGGACATCACCACCCTGGCCGGGGTGCCGCCGCTCTGGGTACAACTCACCGAACTGGACTGGCCGGCGGAGATCGCGACCAAGCTCCGGCGCCTGACCAATAGCGGCGGGGCACTGACCCGGCCGCTGGTCGCGCGGCTGCGTGCGCTGTTCCCGCAGGCCGATCTCTATCCCATGTATGGCCTGACGGAAGCCTTCCGCTCCACCTATCTGTCGCCCGCGCTGGTTGACAGTCACCCGGATTCGATGGGGTCGGCCATTCCTTTTGCCGAGATATTGGTGGTCCGTCCCGACGGCTCGCTGGCCGAGGATGACGAGCCGGGCGAACTGGTCCATGCTGGCCCGCTGGTGGCGCAGGGCTATTGGCAGGATGCGGCGCGCACGGCCGAGCGCTTCAAGCCCGCTCCGTCCGCCGCGCGCCATGGCGGCACCGCCGTATGGTCCGGCGACACCGTCCGCCGCGACGCGGATGGGCTGCTCTATTTCGTCGGCCGCGACGATGCGATGATCAAGTCGGCCGGCAATCGCATCAGCCCGACCGAGATCGAGGAGGCGGCGGTCGCCGTCGCTGGCGTGGCGGAGGCTGTCGCTCTTGGCGTCAGGGATGAGCGGCTGGGGCAGGCGGTGCTGCTGCTGCTGCGCGCCGCCGATCCCGCTATATCCGCGGCTGTTGCCGCCCATCTGAAGGCCGAACTGCCCAATTTCATGCAGCCGCGCGAGACGCTAGTGCTTGCACAGTTCCCGCGTAACCCCAATGGCAAGATCGATCGAGTCGCGCTGGCCAAGGAGTATGCGTCATGAAGCCCATGGGCCCCATTCCCGCCTGGTTTGCCGAAGAAGAAGGCATGCTGCTGATCGGCGGCTGCGGCGCGGCGAGCCTGGTCGACGAAGCGGGCGACACGCCGCTGTTCGTCTATGACATGGGGATCATCGAGGCGCAGGTCCGCCGCTTCCGCGAGGCGATCCCCAAGAAGATCGATCTGCATTATGCGATCAAGGCCAACCCCTATGCGCCGCTGCTCTCGCGCATGGCGGGGCTGGTCGACGGGTTCGATATAGCATCGGGCGGTGAACTGGCGATGGCGTTGGAGGCCGGCATGGACCCGGCGCGGATCAGCTTTGCCGGGCCGGGCAAGCGCAATGACGAACTGGAAGCCGCCATCCATGCCGGCATCACCATCAACCTGGAGTCCGAGGGGGAGGGCGCGCGCGCGCTGACCGTGGCGGAGCGTCTGGGGAAGGTGCCGCGCCTGGCCGTGCGGGTGAACCCGGATTTCGACCTCAAAGGGTCCGGCATGCGCATGGGCGGCGGCGCCAAGCCCTTCGGCGTCGATGCCGATCGCGCGGCCGCGCTGGCGCGCGCGATGATCGATGGCGGCGCGGACTGGCGCGGCTGGCATATCTTCGCCGGCAGTCAGGCGCTCGATCCGATGGCGATCATCGAGACCCAGGCGGCAACCATCGATCTGGCGGCGCGCCTGTCCGACGCCGTCGGCGCTGCGCCGCCGCTCGTCAATCTGGGCGGCGGTTTCGGCATCCCCTATTTCCCCGGTGACGAGCGGCTGGACATCCGGCCGATCGGGGTCGCGCTCGACACCGCGCTCAACGCGCTGCCCGATATCCTGACCGACAGCGCATTCGCGATCGAACTGGGCCGCTGGCTGGTGGGGGAGGCAGGCATCTATCTGACCCGTGTCGTCGATGTGAAGCAGAGCCAGGGCGAAAGCTTCGTCGTCGTGGACGGCGGTTTGCACCATCAACTGGCTGCCAGCGGCAATTTCGGCACGGTCGTGCGGCGCAACTATCCGATCGCGGTGGCCAACCGCTTCGGGCGCGAGCCGACCACCCAGCCGGTCAATGTCGTGGGCTGCCTTTGCACGCCGATCGACCGGCTGGGCGAAAAGGTGGCGCTGCCGCCAGTCGATGTCGGCGATTTCATCGCGATCTTCCTTGCCGGTGCCTATGGCGCGTCGGCGAGTCCCGCGGCCTTTCTTGGCCACCCAAGTCCTCGTGAACTATTACTTGGCTAATCCAAGTCCGACAGCAGGCCTAACCCTATCTTTACCCTTTTTGGGCATGACGAGGATGAAGCCATGGGCCTGCACGCGATCATTTTTTCCGATCGCGCGTCGGCTATGATGGTATGAAGGGGTGAATTTTATGCGTTTCCAGCGGATTTCCAGGCTCCTGATCGGTGCATCGCTGCCTGCGGTGGCCCTGTCGGGCTGCGCTTCGACCGGCTCCGCGCCGCAGCTTCCCCCCGCATCCTTCGTCGCGACCCAGGAAGGGCCGGGCGAGGAATATATCATCGGCCCGCTCGATAACCTGACCATCTTCGTCTGGCGCAACCCGGAACTGGGCGCCAAGGTGCAGGTGCGTCCCGATGGCCGCATCACCACGCCGCTGATCACCGACATGCCGGCCGTCGGCAAGACGCCCAAGATGCTGTCGGACGACATCAAGCTGGCGCTGACCCAATATATCGAAAATCCGCTGGTATCGGTGATCGTCGACAATTTCTCCGGCACCTACAGCCAGCAGGTGCGGATCGTCGGCGCGACTGAAAAGCCGGCCTCCATCCCCTATCGCGCGAACATGACGCTGCTTGACGCCATGATCTCGGTCGGTGGCCTCAGCGAATATGCGTCCGGCAATCGCGCCCGGCTGGTCCGCTTCGACAAGGCCAGCGGCAAGCAGAAGGAATATCAGGTCCGCATCGGCGACCTGCTCAAGAAGGGCGACACCAAGGCCAATGTCATGCTGGCGCCCGGCGACGTCATCATCATTCCCGAAAGCATGTTCTGATCATGGCGGGTCTGTACGACGAGCTGCTGGTCCTTCTCCACGGCATATGGAGCCGGCGCTGGATCGCGCTGGCCGTGGCCTGGGGCGTGTGCATGCTGGGCTGGCTGGGCGTGTCGCTCATCCCCAATGGCTATGAATCCAAGGCGCGGGTCTATGTGAACACCCAGTCGCTGCTGGAGGACAAGATCGGCATCACCCAGGTCCAGTCCCAGCAGGATCTCGACCGGGTGCGCCAGACGCTGCTGAGCGCGGAAAATCTGGAAAAGGTCGTGCGCGGCACTGACCTTGCCCAGACCATTTCCGGGCCGCGCGACGTGGCGGGCAAGATCACCACCCTGCGCGAACATATCACCGTGCTGGCCCAGGCGGACCCCAGCATGATCGACATCAGCGCGACCTCGGCCGACAGCGGCCTGTCGGATGGCGCCAATGCCCGCATCGCCCAGCAGGTGGTGCAGAAGCTGATCGACATCTTCCAGGAAGAAAATCTGACTGGCGGCCGCACCGAAACCCGCCAGAGCCTGGCCTTTCTCGACCAGCAGATCGCCGGTCGCGGCAAGCAGCTCGAAGCCGCCGACAAGCGGCGCGTCGAATTTGCCCAGCGCTATGCCGGCGTGCTGCCGGGCGCCGGCACGATCAGCCAGCGGATGGATGCGGCTCGTCTGGAGATCAACAATATCGATGCCCAACTGGTGCAGGCGCAGAGCGCGCTCAGCGCAATGAACGGCCAATTGGCTGGCACCCCGGCGACCCTGCCGGGCGTGGCGGTCGGCGGCGGTGCATCCCCGCTGGCCCAGGCCCAGGCCGAACTCGCCGGCATGCGCGCGCGTGGCTGGACCGCCAGCCATCCCGACGTGATCGCCGCCCAGCGGCAGGTCGATAATCTGCGTCGCCAGGGCGGCGCCAATGGCGCGGCCGCTGCCGGCACGCCCAATCCCGCCTATCTGTCGATCAAGTCGATGCAGGCCGAACGGGCCGCCACCGTGCAGGCGCTGTCGACCCGCAAGGCGCAGCTTCAGGCCGATCTCAACACCATGACCGCGCATCAGATCGATGAGCCGGGCGTGGCGTCCGAACAGGAAAAGCTGGATCGCGACTATGCCGCGCTCCAGACCCAATATGACAAGCTGCTCGCCGACCGCGAGGAAATCCGCCTGCGTGGCGACGTGAAGACCGAAACCGGCGCGGTGCAGTTCAGCGTGCTTCAGCCCGCCAGCCTGCCGACGGCGCCGGCTGCGCCCAACCGGCCGCTGCTGCTGCTGGGCGTGCTGATCCTCGGCATCGGCGCCGGGATTGGCGTCGCTTTCGCGATCGGCCAGCTCAAGGGCACCTTCCCGACGGCCGCCCGTCTGGAACGGGCGGTGGGCATTCCGGTCGCCGGGTCGATCACCCAGGTTGCCAGCACGGCCCAGGTCGCTCTCGACAAGCAGCGGATGAAATGGTTTGCGGGCGCCAGCGGCGGCCTGGCGGCCCTGTGCCTGTTGTTGATCGTCGTCGAATTCATCCAGCGCGGTACGGCGTGAAGGAGCCTGATCCCATGAACCAGCATAGCCCCATCAAGGGCCGCGGCTCGCTGATCGAACGCGCCACCGAGATTTTCGATTTCCAGGCGGCCCTGCGTGGTCGTGCGGCGCCGGCCGTCGATGTGCCGGCCGATGCGCCGCCACCGCCGCCGATGTTCGATCCCGCGCCGCAGGCGCCGGCCCCGGTCGCGTCCGATGAAGCGCCGATCTTCCGCGCACAGGCCTGGACCAGCCCGGCCCAGCCGGTCGATCGCGACCGACTGACCGAAGCCGGCTTCCTGGTGCCCGGCGCGCCGGTCACCGCGATGAGCGAGGAGTTCCGCCTGCTCAAGCGCGGGCTGCTGACCCATCTTCAGGACAATCCGCGCGGCAACCGCATCCTCCTCTGTTCGCCCCATAGCGGCGAGGGGAAGACCTTCTGCGCGATCAACCTGGCGCTCAGCCTCGCGGCCGAACAGGATCGCGAGATTTTGCTGGTCGATGCCGATTTCGGCAATCCGGGCATCCCCGAAACGCTGGGCCTGCAGGCCGGGCCGGGGCTGATGGATGCGCTCGCTGATCCGCTGGTCGCGATCGAGGATTGCGTACTGCGCACCGACATTCCCTCGCTGTCGGTCCTGCCGGCGGGCCAGCGCAGCCATGCCGACACCGAATATCTCGCCTCCGCGCGCACCGAGATGCTGCTGCAACGGCTGACCGAGGGGCGGCCCGATCGCATCATCGTGTTCGATTCCCCGCCCTTGCTCGCGGCCTCGCCCGCCGCCGTGCTGGCCAGCCATGTCGCGGTCGCGCTGTTGGTGGTGCGCGCCGACAAGACATCGGAAAGCGCACTGCGGGAGGCGGCCGCGTTGCTCAAGGGCGGGGCGCAGGTCCAGTTGCTGCTCAACGCCGTCCGCTACACCGGCGGCGCCCGTCGCTTCGGTTCCTATTATGGCAAGGGGGAGGCGGGATGACCGCGCGCGCCCTGATCGCCGGCACCTCGCTGCTGGTGCTTGCCAGTGTCAGCGCACCGGCGCTGGCGCAAGTCACGCCTGCGTCGACCAGGAAGGTCGATGTCACGCCTTATCTTGGTATCGACCAGGTGGTGATGGTGCCGCTCAAGGGCGACGGCGATGTCGTGACCTACACCAATCTCACCGCCGGCGTGACGGTGGAAGTCCAGACCCGCCGGCTCAATGCCGCCGCGGACGTACAATATATGCACAGTTTCGGCTGGGGCCACGCAACCGATTCCGACGTGCTGAGCGGTATCGCCAACGCCGGCTACAAGCTGACCCCCGAACTCACCCTGCAGGCCGGCGGCATCGCCTCGCGCGTGCGCACCGACGGCTATTCGGGCGCTGCGGCGATCGACAACCGTTTTACCAGCCAGATCTGGGGCGGCTATATCGGGCCCAGTTACGCCACGAAGGTTGGCGATCTCGACATCAAGGCTTCCTATCGGCTGGGCTATGCCCGCGTCGATGACGATGTCGATGTGAATGTCCCCGGCGCCGCGATCGCCAATGGCTCCTTCGCACAAAGCTGGTCGCATGATCTGAACGGTTCCGTCGGCTTTGCGCCGGGCACCATATTGCCGGTCGGCCTGACCGCCAGTGCCGGCTATAGCCGCGAGGATGCCAGCCAGCTCGATCAGCGGTTCGAGGATGTCTGGGGCCGGGTCGATGCGATCATGCCGGTCTCGCCCACGGTCGCGCTGCTCGGCGGCATCGGCTATGAGGATATCGAGATCAGCCAGCGCGCGCCCTTGCTGGACGAGGATGGCGTGCCGATCATCCGCAATGGCCGCTATGTCACCGACAAGAGTTCGCCGCGCGAACTTTATTATGATTTCGGCGACCTGATCTGGGATGTGGGCGTGCTGTGGCGGCCCAATCGCCGCACGTCGCTCAAGGCGACGGTGGGCGAACGCTATGGCGGCATGTCCTATCAGGGCCAGTTCACCTGGCAGGGGCGCAATAGCAGCATCGGCATCGCCGTGTTCGACGGCATTGAAAGCTTCGGCCGGATGATCACGGCGGATGCGGCCGCCTTCACCGGCACCAACCTGATCGTGCCGCGCAATCCCTTCACCGGTGATCTCACCGGCTGCGCCTTCTCGCCGACCGGCGGGGGCGAATGTTTCAACGATGCGCTGGCCGGCATCACCGGCGCCAATTTCCGCTACCGCGGCGTCGCCGGCCAATATTCCACCCGACGCGGCCCCTGGGGCTTTGGTCTGGGCGGCGGCTATTCCAACCGCAAGTTCATCACGCCGACGACCCAGAGCGTGCTGATCAGCGGCACCCGCGACCAGAATTGGTATGGCAATGGCACCGTCACCTACGCGTTCAACGATCGCGATTCCCTGGATACGGCGGTCTACATCAATTATTTCGATGCCAGCGGCGCGCGCGCCGATGTCTTGAACTATGGTGCCTTCACAAGCTATTTCAGGGGCTTGACCAGGAAACTTACGGCATCGGCTTCGCTTGGCGTCGATGCGGCGAAGGCGGATGATTTTGACACGCTGATCAACGCGATGGGCCAGGTCGGCCTGCGTTACAGCTTTTAAGGAAATTCGGGCTATAACGGCGTCTGTACGACGCCGGTCGGCCGGATGGAGACGACAGATGTACGATCAGTTCTATGGATTGCAGGGACGCCCGTTCCAGCTGACGCCGGACCCGCATTTCTATTTCGAGAGCACGACGCATCGCAAGGCACTGTCCTATCTGGGCTATGGTCTGGCGCAGGGCGAGGGCTTCATCGTCATCACCGGCGACATCGGCGCTGGCAAGACGACGCTGGTCGGCCATCTAATGAGCACGATCGACCCGGCGCGCCTTACCGCGACCAAGATCGTGTCGACCCAGGTCGAGGGCGATGACATGCTGCGCCTTGCCGCGCAGAGCTTCGGCCTGGCCACCGACGGCGTCGCCAAGGCGCAGATATTGCGCCAGATCGAGGCCTATTTGCAGGGCCAGGCCCGCGCCGGCCGCCGTTCGCTGCTGATCGTGGACGAAGCGCAGAACCTGCCGGTCTCGGCGATCGAGGAACTGCGCATGCTGTCCAACTTCCAGTTGGGCGGCCAGTCGCTGCTGCAGATATTCCTGCTCGGCCAGCCCGAATTTCGCGACCTTGTCCGGTCGCCCGAGCTGGAGCAGCTGCGCCAGCGCGTGATCGCGACCCATCATCTCGACCCGATGCTGCCGCAGGAAGTCGAACCCTATATCAGCCATCGCCTGACGCTCGTCGGCTGGACCGGCAATCCCTATTTCACCGACGATGCGCTTGACGCCATCTATGCCGCCACCGGCGGCGTGCCGCGCCGCATCAACGCGCTGGTCAGCCGCGTGCTGCTGCTGGGCGCGCTGGAGCAACTGACCGAGATTGACGGTCAGGCGGTCCAGGCAGTGATCGAGGATATGGGCGTGGACGAGGATGTCAGCGCCGAACCGATCGCGCCGTCCGTGCTGGATACCGCTGGCGAAACCGCGCCGGAACCGATCGCACCGGCCGAACCGGTCGCCGCTGCCCCCGCACCGCAGGCGGTTGCCTGGCAGGCGCCGGCGCAGCCCGATCTCGTGTCGCCCGCCGTGCATGAGGAGATCGAGGCGCTGCGTGCCGAGATCGCCGCCCTGCGCGCGATGCAGAACCATGCCTCCTATGCCGCGCCGACGGTCGATCCCGAAGCGCTCAAGGGCTGCTTCGCCTTGATCGAGGAGCGCCTGTCGGGTCTCGAATTTCGTGTCGAGGAACAGGATGCGGCGTTGCGCCGCGTGCTGACCCTGCTGGTCGACTGGGTCGAGCGCGACGAACGCGCCGCCGATCCGGAGCGTAACGCCGCCTGATCGCGCCCGCGCGGCAACACCGGGACAAGATCATGATGCACAATGCCCTGTCCGTCGATGTCGAGGACTGGTTCCAGGTCGGCGCCTTCGAGCGGACGATCGACCGTTCCGATTGGGAGGGGCTGACGCATCGCGTCGAGCGCAACACCGATGCGGTGCTGGACCTGTTCGCGCAGGCCGGCGTCACCGCGACCTTCTTCACGCTGGGCTGGGTCGCCGAACGCTATCCCGCTTTGATGCGCCGCATTGCCGAAGCCGGGCATGAAGTCGCCAGCCATGGCTATGACCATGCCCGCGTCTTCACCTTCACGCCCGAACAGTTTCGCGCCGACCTGCGCAAGTCCCGCGCAATCCTGGAGGATGCCAGCGGGCAGAAGGTGTCGGGCTATCGCGCGCCCAGCTTCTCGATCGATCCGCGCACGCCCTGGGCGCATCCGATCCTGGCGGAAGAAGGCTATGCCTATTCCAGCAGCGTCGCGCCGATCCGGCATGACCATTATGGCTGGCCCGACTCGCCCCGCTTCGCCTGGAAGCCGGTGGCGGGATCGGAGCTGCTCGAACTGCCGGTCACCACGGCAAAGCTGGGCCAGCGCACGCTGGCGGCCGGCGGCGGGGGCTTTTTCCGCCTGCTGCCCTATGGCTTTTCGCGCTGGGCGATCCGCCAGGTGAACGGCCAGGCGCAGCGGCCCGCGATCATCTATTTCCACCCCTGGGAAATCGACCCGGATCAGCCACGCGTCGCCGGCGCGCCACTGCGCTCGCGGGTGCGCCACTATACCAATTTGTCCGTCATGGCCGCCAAGCTGCGCCGCCTGACCCAGGATTTCGCCTGGACCCGCGTCGACGCGCTGGTTGCGCAGGAAGCGGCGCGCGCCACATGATCGCGGGCAACCGGGCCGATCTGGCGATCACCACGCTGGACCTCAAGGATCCGGCGCAGGCGCAGGCGGCCGATGCCTATGTGCTGGCTCATGGCGCCAGCACGCCCTTCCATCGTCCGGCCTGGCTGATCGCGATCGAGCGGGCGACCGCGAACCGGGCGCTGATGCTCGCGGCGGTCGCGCCATCGGGCCAGATTTGCGGCCTGCTGCCGCTCCAGCATGTGCGCAGCCGCCTGTTCGGCCAGGCGTTGGTGTCCGCCGCCTTCGCCGTCGATGGTGGCATATTGGCCGATGATCCGGCCGTGATCGCCGCCCTGGCTGCTGCTGCCCAGAATGAGGCGCGGGCACGCGGAGATGCGCCGGTCGAACTGCGCGGCGGTGTCGCACCGGGGGAGGGGTGGCGCGTCTGCGAGGGCGAGCATGTCGCCTTCGTCCGCCCGCTTGCCGCCGATGAAGAGGCCGAACTACTCGCCATTCCGCGCAAGCATCGCGCCGAACTGCGCAAGGCGCTCGCCAATCCCGCGCTCAGCGTTGATCATGGCCGCTCCTCGGCGCATCTGCGCGACCATTATCGCATCTATGCCGAATGCGTTCGTAACCTCGGCACCCCGGTCTTCCCCGCGCGCCTCTTCCGCGAGGTAATCGCCGCCTTTGGCGCGGACGCCGACATCAGCATCGTGCGCGATGGCGATCGCCCGGTCTCGGCGGTGCTGACCCTCTATCATGGCGACCGGGTGATGCCCTTCTGGGGTGGTGGCGGCGCCGATGCCCGCCGGCTGCGCTCCAACGAACTCATGTATTACCGGCTGATGGGCCATGGCCGCGCGCGCGGTGCGGGCCGGTTCGACTTTGGCCGGTCCAAGGTCGGCAGCGGCCAGGCCGCCTGGAAGAAGAGCTTCGGCTTCGATCCGCAGCCGCTCGTCTATTATGACTGGTCGCCCACCGGCCAGTTGCGCGACGTCAGCCCGACCAGCGCAAAATATCAGCGGCGGATCGAACTGTGGAAGAAATTGCCGCTGCCGGTCGCCAATCTGCTGGGGCCGATGATCAGTCGGGGCCTCGGCTGATTACCATATATTCAGCCCTTTGGGCCTATGCCGGTGCCAGGGTACTGAGGGAATGACCAGATGAATGCGATTGTCGATCTGAGCGTCATCGTCGGAGAGGCGCGCCTGTCCGATCCGGCTGTCGTGGCGGAAATCGATGCCTGGGTCTGCGCCCAGCCGGGCTCGACGCCCTTTCATCGACCGGCCTGGATCATGGGCGTGGAGGCCGGCACCGGCCAGAAGGCGATCATGCTGGTCGCCCGCACGCCCTCGGGCGAGATCAACGGCGTGCTGCCGCTCACCCATATCCGTTCGGCCCTGTTCGGCAAGGCGCTGGTCGGCAGCGGATTCGCTGTCGATGGCGGCATCCTTGCGTCCCACCGCAAGGCGATCGCCAGGCTGGCCGATGCCGCCTGGTATCAGGCGGAAAAGCTCGGCTGCGACACGCTGGAGCTGCGCGGTGGCGAAGCGCCCGGCGGCGCCTCATGGCAGAACAAGGCCGATGCCTATCTCGGTTTCTCGCGCGCGCTTGCCGCCGATGACGAAGCGGAACTGAAAGCCGTGCCCAAGCGCCATCGTGCGGAAATCCGCAAGGGGCTGGGCAACGACCTCAATTTCGAGACCGGGCACGACCAGCGGCTGCGCGACATCCATTATCGCCTCTATTGCCAGAGCGTCCATAATCTCGGCACGCCGGTCTTCCCGCGCGCGCTGTTCGATGCGATCCTCGACCGTTTCGGGGCGGATGCGGACATTGCCATGGTATCGAAGGACGGCAAGCCCCTGTCGGCGGTCATCAGCCTCTATCATGGTGGTGCCTGCATGCCCTATTGGCATGGCGCCGGGCTGGAGGCGCGGGCGATGCGCTCCAACGAAGTCCTCTATTTCACCCTGATGCGCCAGGCCCGCGAGCGCGGCCTCACCCATTTCGATTTTGGCCGCTCGAAAGTCGGCACCGGTCCCGCCGCCTGGAAGAAGACCTGGGGGTTCGAGGGCGATCCGCTCGGCTATCATCTGCGCACCGCGCCGGGCAAGGAGACGCGTGACGTCAACCCGCTCTCGCCCCAATATCGGCGCAAGGTGGAATTGTGGAAGAAGCTGCCGCTGCCCGTCGCCAACCTGATCGGTCCGCATATCGCGCGGGGCCTTGGATGACGGGCGAGTTGCTTTTCCTCTGCCATCGCATCCCGTTCCCGCCCGACCGGGGCGACAAGATCCGGTCCTATCATCTGCTCCAGCGGCTGGCGCAGATGGCGCCGGTCCATGTCGGCTGCTTTGCCGATGATGATCGCGACATGGGCTTTGCTCCGGATATGGCGCAACTGACGGCCAGCCAGTGCGTGTTGATGCGCGACCGTTCGCGCATCGTCGCCGGCCTCTCGGGTCTGGCGCGCGGCCAGTCGCTGCTGGTGTCGCTGTTCGATCATCCGGACCTGCATCGCTGGGTCGCCCAGGTCATGGCCGAACGGCCGATCCGCGCCGTCATTGCCTATTCGGCGCAGATGGCGCATTTCGTGCCCATGCTGCCGGCGGGGGTGCGGTTCCTGATGGATTTCGTCGATTTCGATTCGGCCAAATATGCCGCCTATGGCGCGCAGGGTTCCGGCCCGATGGGCTGGATCAACCGGCGCGAGGGCCGCGTGCTGCTCGATTTCGAGCGGCAGGTCGCGACCCGCGCCGATATCTGCAGCTTCGTCAGCGAAGCCGAAGCGGCCTTGTTTCGCGATGCCTGCGGCCTCGGTGCCGACCGGATCGTAGCGCTCGAAAATGGCGTGGCGCTCGACTATTTCGACCCGGCGGCCGATTTTCCGGCCGTCGAGAAGGGGGCAGGGCCGGTGATCGTGTTCACCGGCCAGATGGACTATCGCCCCAATGTCGAGGCGGTCGAGAGTTTCGCGCGCCAGACGCTGCCCGCCATCCAGGCCGTACGCCCCGATGTGCGCTTCGCCATAGTCGGCCGCAACCCGTCGAAGCCGGTGCAGGCGCTCGCGGATCTGCCGGGCGTCATCGTCACCGGCGGCGTGCCCGATGTGCGCGGCTGGCTGGCCGCCGCCGATCTGGTGGTCGCGCCGCTGCGCATCGCGCGCGGCATCCAGAACAAGGTGCTCGAAGCCATGGCGATGGCCCGTCCGGTCGTCGCCTCGCCCCAGGCCGCCGAAGGCATTGATGCGGTCGATGGCCGCGATTTCCTGGTCGCGGATGACCCGGCGGCCGAAGCCGAGACGATCCTGTCGCTGCTCACCGATCCGGCGCGAGGAACGCAGCTCGGCCTTGCCGCCCGTCGCCGTGTCGAGGACCGCTATCGCTGGTCGGCGACGCTCGGCGGTCTGCCCGACCTGCTGCTCGGCGCGTCGGGCAAGGCCGATCCGCAGGCCGCATGACCGATCGCGCCCGTTCCCTTGCCGACATGCCGCGCATGGGCCTTGCCGGCTGGCGTGGTCATCTGACCGCGCTGGGCGTGGTGGCCGCCGCCATCCTGACGCTCTTCTTCGACGATCTCTATTCGATGGTCTCGATCTGGTGGAACGCTTCCACTTTCGGCCATTGCCTCTTCATCCCGATCCTCATCGCCTGGCTGGTGCAGCAGCGTCTGCCCGGCCTGCGCCAGCTGGATCCGGTCGCCTGGCCGCCGGGCCTGATCTGGCTTGGCCTTGGCGCCTTTGTCTGGCTGCTCGGCGCGGCGGCGGGCGTTGCGATGGTCCGCCATGGCGCGCTGGTCCTGATGCTTCAGGGCGCGGTGATCGCGCTGCTCGGGCCGATGGTGGCGCGCGCCTTGCTTTTCCCGCTCTTCTACGCCTTCTTCATGGTCCCCTTCGGTGAGGAGATCGTGCCGCATCTTCAGCTGGTGACGGCGCATCTGTCGATGATGTTCCTGACGCTGGCCGGCGTGCCCGCCCATATGGAGGGCATCTTCATCACCACCCCGACCGGCTATTTCGAGGTGGCGGAGGCCTGTTCGGGCGCCAAGTTCCTGATCGCCATGACAGCCTATGGCGCCTTGGTCTGCAATGTCTGCTTCCAGAGCTGGCCGCGTCGCATCCTGTTCATGGCCGGGGCGCTCACCTTGTCGGTGCTGGCCAATGGCGTGCGCGCCTTCGCCACCATATTGGTCGCCCATCTGACCACGGTCGATGCCGCCGTCGGCTTCGACCATGTCGTCTATGGCTGGGTGTTCTTCGCGATCATCATGATCATCGTGATGGCGACCGCCTGGCCCTTCTTCGATCGCAAGCCCGGCGATCCCTGGTTCGATCCCGTGCCGCTGCAGCGCCTTGTCCGGCGGCAGGCGCCGGCCGGCATGATGGCGGCGATCGCACTCGGCATCATCGTTGCCGCGCCGCTGTGGCTGGCGGCCACCGCGGCCACTGCCCGGCCGCTGCCATCGCGCATCGATCTGCCGGCGGTGCCGGGCTGGACCCGCACCAGTGCGGCCCAGACCTACCCCTGGAAACCGCGCTTCGATGGCGCCGATCATTTCATCTCTGGCCGCTTTGCCGACGCGCACGGACAGGTCGTGGACCTCGTCGTCGCCGCCTTTGACCGGCAGGAGGACAAGCGCGAACTGGTCGGTTTCGGCCAGGGCGCGGTCGACCCCGACAAGGAATGGACTTGGTCCTCGCCCGCACCGGCGCCCGCCGAAGCGCGCGGCGAGCAGATCACCGGTCCCGGCCCGCTCGTCCGCCATGTCGTCAGCTTCTATGTGGTGGGGCAGGGCGCGCCGACCGGCAGCAAGCCGGAAGTGAAGATCCAGACCATGCTCGCCCGCCTGCTCGGCCGCGATCCGCGCTCGGTCGCGATCCTCGTTTCCGCCGAAGAACATCCCGGCCATTCCTCCGACGCGGCGATCGCCGCCTTCCTGCGCGATCTGGGCAATGTGAAGGAATTGGCTGACCGCAGCGCGGGCATAGGCTAGGACCGTAACAATGTGCGGAATTGCGGGCATCTTCCATCTCGAAACGGCCAAGCCGGTCGATCGTGCGCGGGTGCGCGCCATGCTGGACGTGATGCCGCATCGCGGCCCGGACGGCAGCGGCATCTGGACCGCGCCGGGCGTGGGCCTTGGCCATCTGCGCCTGTCGATCATCGACCTTGGCGGCGGCGCCCAGCCGATGCTGACCGAGGATGAAAGCCTGGTCGTCACCTTCAACGGCGAAATCTACAATTTCGCCGAGGTCCGCGCCGAACTGGAGGCGAAGGGCCATGTCTTCCGCACCGACAGCGATACCGAAGTCATCCTGCATGGTTATCGCCAATGGGGCGAGGAGTGCGTCAGTCGCTTCAACGGCATGTTCGCCTTCGCCCTGTTCGACGCGCGCGCCCAGTCGCTCTGGCTGGTGCGCGACCGGCTGGGGGTGAAGCCGCTCCATTATGCCCTGTTGTCGGATGGCAGCCTGATCTTCGGATCGGAACTGAAGAGCCTGCTTGCCCATCCGCTTCTCCGCCGTGCGCCGGACCTGAGCGCGGTCGAGGATTATCTCGCCTATGGCTATGTCCCCGACGATGCCTGCATGGTCGCGGGCGTGCGCAAGCTGGGCGCGGGCGAGACGCTGCGGCTGGTGCGCGGTCGTCCGCTGGCCCATCCGCAACGCTATTGGGACATCAGCTTTGCCGATCGCAGCAAGGCCAAGCCGGAGGTGCTGGAGGAGGAACTGGTCGCTCTGATGCGTCAGGCGGTGCGCTCGCGCATGGTGTCCGACGTGCCGCTCGGCGCCTTCCTGTCCGGCGGTGTCGACAGCAGCAGCGTCGTTGCCTTGATGGCCGAGGCCTCGAACCAGGCGGTCAAGACCTGCACCATCGGCTTCGATGTCGCCAGCCTGGACGAGACCGCCTATGCCGACCGGATCGCGCGGCGCTTCGCGACCGATCACCGCACGCGCATCGTATCACCCGATGATTATGGATTGGCCGACACGCTGGCCTTCCATTTCGACGAGCCCTTTGCCGATGCCTCCGCGCTGCCGACCTACCGGGTCTGCGAACTGGCGCGCGAACAGGTGACGGTGGCCCTGTCCGGCGATGGCGCGGACGAGGCGTTCGCCGGCTATCGCCGCCACCGTTTCCAGATGCAGGGGGAAAGGCTGCGTGGCCTGATCCCCGCGTCGGTACGCGAACCCTTGTTCGGCACGCTCGGCCGCTATTATCCCAAGGCCGACTGGGCGCCGCGCCCGTTGCGCGCCAAATCGACCTTCCTGGAGCTGGCCGGCGACGGCGGCGAAGCCTATGCCGCCTCGGTCGGGGTCACGCCCCATGCGCTGCGCCAGCGCCTCTTCAGCCAGGACATGAAAAGCCGGCTGGGCGCCTATCGCGCCGAGGATCGCTATATCAAGGCGATGGCCGACGCCCCGGCGCGCGACCCGCTCGACCGCGCCCAATATGCCGATATCCGCATCTGGCTGCCCGGCGACATCCTGACCAAGAGCGACCGGATGAGCATGGCCGTCAGCCTGGAAGCGCGCGAGCCGCTGCTCGACCATCGGCTGGTCGAATTTGCCGCGCGTCTGCCGGTTGCCCAGCGCATTCGCGGCAATAGCGGCAAGTACCTCATGAAGAAGGCGATGGAGCCCTTCCTGCCGCAGGATATTCTCTATCGCCCGAAAATGGGCTTCGTGACGCCGATCAGCGCCTGGTTCCGCGGCGCGCTGGCGGGGGAGGCGACAGCGGTCGCCGGCGGCTCGGCGCTGGCCCGCACCGGCTGGTTCGACACGAAGATGCTCGCCAAGGTCGCGGCCGATCACAAGGCTGGCATGGCCGATCATGGCCGGCTGCTCTGGCAAATGGTGATGCTCGACAAGGCGCTCGGCCGGCTGTTCGGCGCGTGATCCCCTTGCAACCGGCCCCGCCCGGTGCCAACGGGACAGCATAATGATCATGCAGGGCGCCTCATTGACTGTCTCGAAGGAAATTGTGCGGCTGCGCCTCTATGCGCTGTGCCTGGCCGGCGACATGGCGGGGCTGTTCATCGCCTTCCTCCTCGCCAACTGGCTGGTCGTCGGCGCCTTCCTCGGCGAGCCGGGCAAGCCCCATGGCCTGGTGATGTTCTCGATGGTCGCGCCGCTCTATGCGATCCTCGCGGTGCAGGGTGGTGCCTATGGCATCAACACGCTGGATCGTGTGCGCCGCGGCATCTTCCGCGCCCTGCTGGCGCTGGCGCAGGCGGCGCTGCTGATGCTGCTGATCGTCTATCTGGGCAAGATCGCCGAACAGCTGTCGCGTCTGACCTTCCTCACCGGCCTGCTGCTGGGCGCGGCGACGCTGGCGCTGGTGCGCCTGGCTGTCGCGCGCCTCGCCGTCCGGCTGCTGGGCGACGTGCCGCACCTCACGGCCGTCATCATGGACGGGGTCGCGATCGAGACCGGCGCCCATATGGAGGTGATCCAGGCGGACGCCGCCAATCTCCACCCCGAACGCCATGACGCCGACATGGCCGCACGCCTGGCCGCTGCGGTCGGCATGGCGGAGCGCGTGATCGTCGCCTGTCCGCTCGAACGGATGGACGACTGGTCGGCGGCGCTCAAGTCGCTCTCGGCGCGCGGCGAGATCGTCGTCCCCGAACTGCTGCGCTTCGCCCCTGCACGGGTCGATGAGTTTGACGGCCAGCCGACGATCATCGTCGCCGGTGGCCCGTTGCAGTTCCGTGACCGCCTGATCAAGCGGCTGTTCGACATCATTGTCGCCACCATCGCCACCATCGCGCTGTCGCCCGTCCTGTTCGGCGCCGCTCTGGCGGTGAAGCTGACCAGCCCCGGCTCTATTCTGTTCCGCCAGCCGCGCATCGGCAAGGATGGGCGGCCCTTCTCGATCTACAAGTTCCGCTCGATGCGGACCGAGGCGAGCGACCACAAGGCCGCAACGCTGACCAGGCGCGACGATGATCGAGTGACCCGCGTCGGCGCCTTCCTGCGCAAGACCAGCATCGATGAACTGCCCCAGCTCTTCAACGTGCTGAACGGCGACATGAGCGTCGTCGGCCCGCGCCCCCATGCCGCCGCCGCCAAGGCAGGCGACAGCCTCTATTGGGAGGTCGATGCCCGCTATTGGGAACGGCATTGCATCAAGCCGGGCATGACCGGCCTTGCCCAGGTGCGCGGCCATCGCGGCGCGACCGACCATCATCAGGATCTGATCGACCGGCTCCAGTCGGATCTGGAATATGTCAGCGACTGGTCGATCTGGCGCGACCTGCGCATCATCGTCGCGACGCTGGGTGTTCTGGTGCATCACAAGGCCTATTGATCATGATCGACCTTCTGCTTGTCCTTGTCCTGCTGCTTTCGCTTGTCGCGGTCGCTTGGCCTTTCTTCTTCTATCCGCTGATCCTGCGCCTGTTACCGACCCGTGCGGAAGCGCCGGCCGATGGCCCGCTGCCCAGCGCCTCGCTGCTTTTTTGCGCCTATAATGAGGCTGCCTCGATGCCGGACAAGCTCGCCAACCTGGCGATGCTGAAGGATCGGCATCCCACTCTCGAAATCCTGGCCTTCGATGATGGATCGTCTGACGGCACCGCCGGGTTGATCGCGGCGCAGGGGGGCGGCGGATTTATCACCCTGTTGCAGGGCCCCGGACGCAGCGGCAAGGCGCATGGCATGAAATTGCTCGCCGCCCGTGCGCGCGGCGATGTGCTGATCTTCACCGACGCCAATGTGCTGCTGGATGCCGACGCGATCGACAATCTGCTCGCTCGCTATGCCGATCCCGATATCGGCGGCGTGCTCGGATCGCTCCATTATCTGGGGGAGGGCGACAGCGCGACCGCCGCCGTCGGTTCGCTCTACTGGCGGATCGAGGAACGGCTGAAGGACGAGGAGTCGCGCACCGGCAATGTGCTGGGGGCCGACGGCTCGATCTTCTCTATCCGTCGCAGCCTCTATCCGGAATTTCCCGATAGCGTGCTCGACGACCTCACCGTTTCCATGGCAGTTGTGTTCGCCGGCAAGCGGCTGGTGAAGGCGAAGGATGTGATCGCGCGCGAGCGGCTGGTGACCGGGCGCGGGGACGAGTATCGGCGCAAGGTGCGGATCGCCGCCCGCGCCTGGCACACGCACAGCCATTTGCGCCCGCAACTGCGCCGCATGGCGGCGGTCGACCGGTTCAAATATGCCTCGCGCAAGATCGTCCGCTGGTTCGGTGGTGCCTTCATCCTGACCGGCGCGATCGCCGCTGGCGCTCTGGCGCTGCGCCTCTCGCCCATGCTCTACATGGCCGGCGCGATCGGCCTTGCGCTGCTCGCCTGGATCGGCCTGCGGTCGCGCGGCGGACCTCTGGCGGCACTGGTCGACATACTGATCGCCTACGCCGCCACGCTTCAGGGCGTGCTCAAGGCGATGCGCGGCCGCACCGTCACGATCTGGAATCCGGCCCAGTCGCGATAATCTTTCGCGCGGATCCCCCTCGCCAAAGCCGCGCCATATTGTATAGGCCGGAAGCTGATACCGAGCGGAGAATGGCGTGATTACTGTCCAGCGGGTGGCCAAGGCCGCCGGCAAGCATCTGACCAAATTGGGTCTCGACCTGCGCAAGGCGCTGGGCGCGCGCGCCAATCGTGGCTGCCCGGCCTGCGGCACGACGGTCGTCGGCTTCTTCCGCTATGGCGACAATGGCGAATGGGGCTGCCCCAATTGCAACGCCTCGCCGCGCGAGCGGCTGATGAACTATCTCCTCATGAAGGGCGTGTTGACCGTGCCGACCGACGGCGCGATCCTGCACATGGCCCCCAATGAGGGGAGCCTGGTCAAGCGCTTTTCTGAAGCGGCCGACTATGTCCCGGCCGATCTTGATCCCGCGCGCTATACCGTGCCCGGCATGCACAAGGTCGACCTGATGGCGCTGTCCGACACCGATCGCTACGACCTCTTCTATGCCAGCCATGTGATGGAGCATGTGCCCGACGACATGGCCGTGCTGCGCAATATCCTGCGCGCGCTCAAGCCCGGCGGCGAAGCCTGGCTGATCGTGCCGCTGTGGGACAAGCCGACCGAGGATGGCAGTTTCGATATCCCCCCGCGCGAGCGCGAGCGCCGCTTCGGCCAGTGGGATCATGTCCGGCAGTACGGCCTCGACTTTGCCGATCGCATCCGGGCTGCCGGCTTCGAGCTGGAGGAGATCGACGCGCGCGACATTGACGCTGACACGCGCCATTTCTATGCGCTCGACGACCGCCTGTTCCGCGCGCGCAAGCCGCTGGGAACTGCGACGCAGTGAGCATGCTCGCGCGGATGGAGGCATCCGCCCGCATCCTCGCGCTGGTCAAGCTCGCCAATGTCGGGCTGGTGATGATCTGGGGCTTCGCCGTCACCTTCGTCTTCGTGCGGGTGCTGCCGCTGGCGGAGTTCCAGGCCTTCCTGCTGCTGGTCGCCTTCGGCAATTTCACCATCTCGGCGGAATTCGGCCTCACCAGCATCATCTATGCGCGCCTGCGCCGCTTCTGGCTGGGCAGCGATGAGGAGGCGGCCGATGGCGGCTTCCGGCTGGAGGAAATGGGGGTCCTCTTCCTCTTCCTGGGGCTGCTGATCGCCGGCGCGGTCGCTATCCTGCTCGGTGCGCTGGCGCTGGGCGGGCTGCATACCGCCATGCCGATGCTGTTCCTGCTCTTCTTCCTCACCGCCTGCCTCAACCTGCCGGCTTTGCTTGCCAAGCGGGCGCTGGCGGCGATCGACGGCAATTTCTTGTGGGAAGGGCTGGACTGCGCCCGCCGCCTGGTGACGATCGGGCTCCTCGCGGCGATCCTGTTCGGGCTCGATCCGCGCCTGTCGGTCGCGCTGCAACTGGCGATCAGTGTTCTGGTGATCGGCTATGCCATCGTCCATGTCCATCGCCGCCTCAATATGCGCCGCAGCCACTGGTTCGCCTTCCGGGTTGGTGGTGGGCATGTGCGCCGCCATTATCTGCGCGATATCGGTGCGTCGGCGGCCTTCACCGTGTCGGATATCGTCGCCTATAACGCGCCCTATTTCACCATCGCCATGGCCACCAGCGATGCCCGGCCGATGCTGCTGTTCGACTTTTTCTTCAAGATGTCGCGCTCGCTCTCGATGCTGGTGCGCGCCATGGTGGAGGCGGCCCTGCCGCGCATCACCCGCGCCTATCATGCCGGCGAAAGCGCGCGGGTGCGCCAGCTCCTGACCCGTGCGCTCGGCGCCGCGCTCTTCTTCGCGCTCGCCGGTTCGGCGCTGCTGATGCTGATCGGCGGCTGGCTGTTCGACAAGCTGTTCGACGGCCGCGCGGCCATCGATCAGGCCGACTTGGGCCTCACCGCGCTGGCACTGGTCGCGCTCTCGGTCATCTGCGTCTCGGTCTATGTCCAGGCCGCGCTCGGCCGCTTCGCCCATCTGCTCCAGCGCTCGCTGCCTTTCCTTGCCGGTTCGCTGCTCAGCGTGCCGCTCGCCGGCGCGCTTTGGCCCGATCGCTTCGATCTCGGCTTCCTCGGCCTCTATGCCCTGACCCTGATGCTGGCCGCCAGCCTGCATCTCGTCTCGCTGCGCCGGCTAGTGCGCGCATGAAGATCGCTATGCTCGATCCGTCGCTCTTCACCGGGCGCTATGATGACGGGCTGTGCGCGGGCCTGGCGCAGGCGGGTGCGGCCGTGACCCTGCTCGGCCGGCCGATGCGCGCCACCGATGGGATCGTGCCGCAGGGCTATGCTTACGCGCCGCGCTTCTTCCGCCGCAGCGAGGCTTTGCGCGATCGGCTGGGGGAGGGGCGCGCCTTCCGTCTCGCCAAGGCGGCCGAATATGGCCTGACCTGCGCGCTCGGCAATCTCGATGCGATGACCGGCGCGGACGTCACCCATGTCCAGTGGCTGCCGCTGGCGCCGGCCGACCGGCTGATGCTCGATCGGCTCAAGGGCCGCACCGCGCTCGTCCATACCGTCCATAATGCCGATGCCTATCATGCCGACAGCGGCCTGCAGGGGCGCGGCTATCGCGCGCTGCTCGATCGGTTCGATGCGTTGATCGTCCATGGCGACACGACGCGCGCGGCGCTGGTCGGGCAGGGCGTCGATCCCACCCGCATCCATGTGACGCCGCACCCGCCGATGCGGCTCGCGCCCGCCACCCCGGCGGACCTTGCGGCCATTCCCGATCCCGCCGCGCCCCGCATCCTCTTCTTCGGCACGATCCGCCCATATAAGGGCGTCGACCTGCTGGTGGAGGCCTGCCTGTCGCTCTGGCGCGCGGGTCACCCCTTCGAACTGGTGCTGGCCGGCAAGCCCTTCATGGATGTCGCCCCGATCCTCGATCCGGTTCATGCCGCCGGCTTCGGCGACCGCCTCATCACCGATTTCGGCTTCCTCACCGAACCCCGGCTGGACGCGCATATGGCAAAAGCCGACCTCATGGTCTTTCCCTATCGCCATATCGATTCGAGCGGCGCCTTCCTGTCGGCGCTGCACCATGGCAAGGCGATGGTCACCTCCAACGCGGGCATGTTCGGCACCCTGCCGGACGGCGTCACCACGCGGGTTCCGGCCGGAAATGCGGCGGCGCTCGCCCAAGCCCTCTTGCCGCTGATCGAAAGCGCGGCCATCAGGCAGGCAGCGGGTGCGCGGGCGCGCGCCTTTGGAGATATTATGGGCAATTGGAAGGACATGGCCTTGGCGACGATGGATATTTACCGCCAGGTGCTGCGCGCATGAGCCGCTATGTCCGCGAATTGTCCGACCGCGCACTGGCCGTGCGCCTGGCGCTGGCCGGCCGCGTCCACCAATATCCCGAGATCCAGGCGCTCAAGCGCTTCCTGTCCGCCTTCGCCATCGACTGCCTGTTCGACGTCGGCGCCAATCGCGGCCAATATGCGACCATGGCGCGCAAGGATGCGGGCTTTGCCGGCACCATCCTCTCCTTCGAGCCGAACCCGGACGTCTTTGCCGAATTGAGCAAGGCCGCCGCGTCGGACCGCAACTGGCATGTCTTCAACATGGCCCTGTCCGATTTCGACGGCACCGCCAGCTTCAACATCATGGCCGCCGACCAGTTCAGCTCCCTGAAGGCGCCGTCGGGCGCACAGGACGCGATCTTCGCCGATCGCAACAAGGTGACGAAGACGGTCGAGATGCAGTGCCGCCGGCTCGACAGCCTGCTGCCCGAACTGCGCGCCGCCCATGGCTTCGCCCGGCCCTTCCTCAAGATGGACACGCAGGGCCATGACCTGTCGGTCTGCGAAGGGGCGGGGAGCGTCATCGCCGACATGGCCGGCATCCAGACGGAACTGGGCGTGCGTCCCATCTATGAAGGCGGCACCGGCTATCGCGCGATGATCGACTGGCTGGAGGCGCGCGCCTTCGTCCCCTCCGCCTTCTTCGCTAACAACAAGGGCCATTTCCCGCTGCTGGTCGAAATGGACGGCATCTTCGTCAACAAGGCGCTGCTGGACAGCTGATGCCGAAGGGAATGCCCTTCGTCAGCGCGCGGCGCCTGTTCCTCGCCGGGGCGATCGGCCTTGCCCTGTGGCTGGGCGCGACCTTCCTGTGGCATGTGACCTGGCGTCAGGGTGTCAGCCTCGCCGTCATCCTGTTCCTGGACCAGGATTTTCCGGCGCTGATGATCGGCCTGTTCCTGCTGGCGCTTGCCGCGCCCTTTGCGGAAGGGATGGGCTTTCGCCTGCCGCAACCGCGCGCACGCATCATCGTGCCGATCATCGTGCTGCTGGGGCTGGCCGCCTGGGCTGGCCATTATGCGCTGTTCCAGGATTATTCCGTCTCTCGCGATGAAGAGGTCGCGCGCTTTGCCGCTGCCTATATGCGCGAAGGCCTGTTCGCCCGGCCGATCCCGGTCGAATGGGAACCCTATCGCCGGGCGATCATGCCCGAATTCTTCTCGCCCTTCGGCGCGGCCGATTACTGGACCGCTGCCTATCTGCCGGTGAACAGCGCGATCCAGGCCCTGTTCTGGCAAATGGGCGACCCCAATCTCGCTGGCCCGGTGTTTCTGGTGCTCGGCCTCTTCTCGCTATGGCGGGTGGCGCTGCATCTCTTCCCCGACCGGCCCGATGCCGTCTGGGTAACGATGCTGCTGGGGCTGTCTTCGGCCCAGCTCTGGGTCACGGCGATGACCCCCTATGCCATGACCGGCCATTTCGCATTGAACATGGTCTGGCTGGCGCTGGTGCTGCGCGGCGGCATTGCCGGCCATCTGTCGGCGGGCGTGGTCGCGCTGATCGCGGCGGGCCTGCATCAATGGCATTTTCCGCCCATCTTCATCGCCCCCTTCATCCTCTGGATGCTGCTGGCGCGGCGCTGGACCGTGGCGGCCTTCCACGCGCTGACCTTGGTCGCGATCGTCATCGTCTGGGCCAAGATCTGGCCCGGTTTCCTGCTCCACGCTTTGGGCGCGCCGACCGATGTGCGCCCGTCCGCCGGCGTCGCCGACAAGGTGGGCAGCCTGTTCCAGCGCCTGGGCGACCGCTGGCAGCCGCTGGTCAATCTCAGCCGCTATGCCGCCTGGAACAACATATTGATGGTCCCGCTCGCGGGCTTGGGCGTGCTGGCCATGCGCTGGCGCGATGCGATCCGCGGCCGTGAGATCGCCCTGCCGCTGGCGCTCGGCTGCCTGGCGGGCTGTGCGCTGGCGCTGGCGCAGGGCTATGGCTGGGGCTTCCGCTATGCCCATGGCTTCATTGGCCCCTTCTGCCTGCTCGGCGGCCTTGGCTGGGCGCGCTTCCGGCCACAGGGCGCGATGCGGCCGATCTTCATCGGCTTCCTGGTGACGCTGCTGACCGCCGGCTTCCTGGTCTGGCGCACCCATGTCTTCGTTGAGCCCTATGCCGCCAGCCACCGCATGATCGACGCCTCGCGCGCGGACGTCGTGCTGGTCGATCCGCGCGGCGGCCTCTACGTCACCGATCTGGTGCGCGGCCGCAACGGCGTGCCGGGCAAGCCGATGGTCATGAACCTCGGCATGCTGACGCTCGATCAGGTGGACGAGCTGTGCAAGACCTATGTTGTCGAGCTGTTCGACCGTGCCGAATTCCGCCCGCTCGGCGTGCCGCTGGCGCGCTGGAATCTCGGGCGCATGGACACGCTGCGCGCCCATATGAAGCTGGCCGGTTGCGATCGCCCGGTCCAGCCGCCGCTGCCCGAGACGATCGACGACGCCATGAACGCCGCCGACAACGCGATGTAAGCGAAGGGGCTATTGCCCCTTCACATAGACCCGCTTGCCGTTGATCCAGGTTTCCAGCACCTGCGTGCCGCGAATGTCGGTCGGGCTGGCCGTCTCGATATTGCGGTCGATCAGCAGGAAGTCCGCCCGCTGCCCCGGCACCAGACTGCCGAATTTCTTCTCGGCAAAGCCGGCAAAGGCCGCCTGCCGGGTAAAGCCGTCCAGCGCCGCCTCGAAGCTCACCTTCTGCTCGGGCATCCAGCCGCCGGCCGGCTCGCCCCTGGCGTCCTGTCGCGACATGGCGGCGGCAATGCCGGGGAAGGGATTGGGGCTTTCGACCGGCACGTCAGAGCCGAACGCCAGCGGCACCTTATTGTCCAGCATCGCCGTCCAGGCATAGGCGCCCTTCAGCCGTGCCTCGCCCAGCCGTGCCGTCGCCATGCGCCAGTCCGACGTTTCATGCACCGGCTGCATCGACGCGATCGTGCCATAGCGGGCAAAGCGCGGCAGGTCGGCCGGATCGATGATCTGGGCATGTTCGACGCGCCAGCGCCGGTCGCCTGTATAGGTGTCCGACATTTCCTGGATCGCGTCGAGTATTTCGCCATTGGCGGCGTCGCCGATCGCGTGGACCGCGACCTGGAAATTGTCCATCGCCGCCCGACTCATGATGTTGCGCAGCTGCGTCGACGGGATCATCGGCAGGCCGCGTTGGCCCGGCGCATCGCTATAGTCCGCCTTCAGCCAGGCGCCGCGCGACCCCAGCGCGCCGTCCAGCAGCAGCTTGATCCCGCCCATGCGCAGATGATCGTCATACAGCCAGGGCGTGGGTTCCGGCCCGGCGATCAGCACCATATTGTCGAGGCCATAGGCATAGGACATGATCCGCACGCGCAGCGCGCCGCGGTCGGCCGACCGGCGGAAGGCCTGCCAATCCTCGATGCTGGTGCCCATGTCGGCAATGCCGGTGATGCCCACCGCCAGCAGCGCGCGCTGCGCCTTTTCCAGCGCATTGTCGCGATCCTTGGGGGCAGGGGCGGGCACGACCTTCTGGATCAGATCCATCGCCTTGTCGACGAATACGCCCGCCGGCTTGCCCGCCGCCATCTCGATCCGCCCGCCGGCCGGTGCCTTGGTCGTGGCGCTGACGCCGGCCGCGCGGATAGCCGCGCTGTTGGCCCAGCCGGCATGGCCGTCGATCCGCTCCAGCCAGACCGGAATGTCGCCCACGGCCGCATCCAGTTCGGCGGCGGTCGGGAACCGGCCCAGCCCCCATGTCTCCTGGTTCCAGCCGGTGCCGATGATCCATTTGCGGCCGGTATTTTCCTGCGCATAGGCGCGAATCTTCGCCTGTGCCTCGGCCAGCGATTTCGTGTCGGACAGATCCAGCGTGATCAGCGACAGGCCAAGCCCCATGACATGGCCATGCGCATCGATCAGGCCGGGGATCAGCGTCTTGCCGCCCGCGTCCAGCTTGAAGCTCGGGCCTTTCGGTCGCTCGGGCCAGGGCTGGCCGCGCTTGGGCTTCTTGGGCTTGTACTCGGGCTCCTGATAGCGGCCCTGGATCAGCTTCTCGACCTTGCCCTCATCGTCGATCATCAGCGCGCCGAAATGGAAGATCTTGCCATCCGGTCCGATGGCGATGCCGTTCACATTGTCGATCACGCCCGACGCATGGGCCGGCATGGGCAGAGCAAGCACGGCGATCGCCGCCAGCATCATCTTCCTCATGCGCGGGTGATCCGCCGCACCAGCGCGCTGGTGTCCTGCCGATGGCCGCCCATTGCCTGCACGTCGGCGTAATATTGATCGACCATCGCCGTCACCGGCAGGGTCGCGCCATTGGCCCGCGCTTCCTCCAGCGCCAGTCCCAGATCCTTGCGCATCCAGTCCACCGCAAATCCGAAATCGAAACTGTCCTGCGCCATCGTCTTCCATCTATTGTCCATCTGCCAGCTTTGCGCTGCGCCCCCCGAAATCGCCTCGAACACTTTGTCCAGGTCCAGTTCCGCCGCCTGGGCAAAGCGCATCGCTTCGGCCAGGCCCTGCAGAACGCCGCCGATGCAAATCTGGTTCACCATCTTCGTCGTCTGGCCCGCGCCGGCCTTGCCGACATGGACGATGCGCGCGGCATAGGCCTGCATCACGATCGTCGCGGCCGCCACCGCCGGGGCGGACCCGCCGCACATGATCGACAGCCGGCCATTTTCGGCGCCTGCCTGCCCGCCCGACACCGGCGCATCGACGCAGTGCAGGCCCAGGCTCTCGCCCTCGACGGACAATTGCCGCGCGATCCGCGCCGACACCGTCGTATGGTCGATGAACAGGCCGCCCGGCTTCATCGTGCGGAACGCGCCTTCGCGCCCCAGAGTGATCTGGCTCAGGTCATCGTCGGTGCCGACGCAGCTGATGACGATGTCCGCTTCCTCGGCGGCCTTGGCCGGGCTGATCGCGACCTCGCCGCCATAGGCCTCGGCCCAGCTCTTGGCCTTGCCGATCGATCGATTGTAGACGGTCAGATGATGCCCCGCCTTGGCCAGATGCCCCGCGATCGGGCCGCCCATGACCCCCAGGCCGATAAACGCGATATTAGCCATAAGCCTCGTACATTTCGTGCGTGCAACCAAGCCATAGGGCCAGTTTTCGGCAAGTGCCAGTTTCTTCACCGGCAATTTTGCGTTAGGGCGCTGCGCCATGAACACGCTGAGCAAGATAGAGGGCGCCCTGCCGCTGCCCGTCACCGTCGATGACATCCTTGCGGCCCGGACACGTATTTCCGGGTCGATCGTCAAGACGCCGACGCTCATTAGCCAGACCTTCTCGCAAATGCTTGGCTGCAACGTCTATCTGAAGTTCGAAAATCTCCAGTTCACCGCCGCCTACAAGGAACGCGGCGCGCTCAATCGTCTGCTGCAACTCGATGAAGCGGCCAAGGCCAAGGGCGTGATCGGCGCCTCGGCCGGCAACCATGCGCAGGGCCTTGCCTATCACGGCAAGCGCCTTGGCGTGCCCGTCACCATCGTCATGCCCACCACCACGCCGATCGTGAAGGTCACCCAGACCCAGGGCCATGGCGCCACCGTCGTCCAATATGGCGAGAAGTTCGACGACGCCTATGCCCATGCCCGCAAGCTGGAGGTGGAGCAGGGCCTGACCTTCATCCATCCGTTCGACGAGCCCGACATCATCGCCGGTCAGGGCACGGTCGGTCTGGAAATGCTGGAGGATGCGCCGCAAATCGACACGCTGATCATACCGATCGGCGGCGGCGGCCTCTTTTCGGGCATTGCCACCGCGGCGCGCGCGATGAAGCCGGATATCCGCCTGATCGGCGTCCAGGCGGAGCTGTATCCGTCGATGTATGACTTCATCAAGGGCGCGGACCTCGCCTGCGACGGCGACACGCTGGCCGAGGGGATCGCGGTGAAGCAGCCGGGTGAACTCACCCGCCGCTTCGTCGAACGTCTCGCCGACGATGTGCTGCTGGTCACCGAACGCCGGCTGGAGGAGGCGGTCAGCCTGCTGCTCCAGATCGAGAAGACGGTGGTGGAGGGCGCCGGCGCGGCCGGCCTGGCCGCGCTGCTCAGCTATCGCGAGCAGTTTGCCGGTCGCAATGTCGGCCTGATCCTGACCGGCGGCAATATCGACACCCGCCTGCTCGCCAATGTGCTGCTGCGCGATCTCGCCCGCTCGGGCCGTCTCGCCCGCCTGCGCATCATCCTGCAGGATCGGCCCGGCGCGCTGTTTCATGTCGCCCGCATCTTCGACCAGGAAGCGGTCAACATCCTGGAGCTGTCGCACCAGCGCATCTTCACCAATCTGCCGGCCAAGGGGCTCAGCCTCGACGTCGAGTGCGAGACCCGCGATGGCGCCCATCTCCAGCGGCTGATCACGGCGCTGGGCGCGGCGGGTTATGAGGTCGCGCCGATCGAGGTTGCCTGATTTTGGGACATGCTTAACCATCGGTAAAAATTTCGTGGTAAATGACCTTTTCATGGTTGGGCCGGGACGGCATAGTCCGACCATGAAAAGGCAAATTCGCATGACTGAATCGGGGGGAGAGGCATGAGCGCACCATTCCGCTTTCCGCGTTTCTTCGTGACGAACCCCAGCCCTTGCCCCTATCTGCCGGGCAAGAGCGAGCGGAAGGTCTTCACCGAACTCAACGGCGACAATGCCTCGGAACTCAATGATGCGCTCGGCCGCATCGGCTTCCGCCGCAGCCAGAATGTCGCCTATCGCCCCAGCTGCGCCGATTGCTCGGCCTGCGTGTCGGTCCGCGTCGTCGCGCAGGAATTCAAGCCCAACGCGACCCAGCGCAAGCTGATCCGCCGCAACAGCGACCTCGTCGTCACCGCCTGCAAGCCCTGGTCGACCGAGGAGCAGTTCGAATTGCTCCAGCGCTATCTGCGCGCGCGGCATCCCGGCGGCGGCATGACCGAAATGGACGAGATGGATTTCGCCGACATGGTCGAACAGACCCCGGTCGAAAGCCATGTCGTCGAATATCGCCTGCCCGGCGAGGATGGCCGCCCCGGCAAGCTGGTCGGCGCCTGCCTGACCGATCGCCAGGGTGACGGCCTGTCGATGATCTACAGCTTCTTCGACACCGAACTGGAAGATCGTCCGGGTCTCGGCAACTTCATCATCATGGATCATATCCAGCGCGCCGCCCGTGCGGGCCTCGCCTATGTGTATCTGGGCTATTGGGTCGATGGCTCGCAGCGGATGCAGTACAAGATCCGCTACCGCCCGCTCGAAAAGCTCAGCCGTGCCGGCTGGGTCCGCTTCGATCCGGAGGAACAGGCGCAAGCGATCCGGGTCGTCATGCCGCGGGACGAGCCGCCGCTGCCGGTCGAACTGGCCGCCATCTTGCGCCGCTGACGGCACAGTTTCTGTAAATTACAGATTCCTGATCATTCCGGTTACGTGCAGGCTTGTTTAAGCTTTTCCTGCATCATCGCTGCCATGAGGAACAGGGCGGCACGGCAATCGGGGATGGGCGATGGATCGCTTCGCTGATCGGCGCTTTGCCGATGGCGCCCGCGAACTTGGCGGGCCTGCGGCCCATATGCCGTCCGGCGCCAACATCGCGCACAGGACATTATCGTCCAAGATCAAGCATGTCCGCCCACCCGTCATTCACTGGTTCGCGGATTATCGCGGTCGCCTGCTGACTTACTGGGTCGAGGGCGAGGTGCGGGGCGGGGGGCTTCGCATGGGGCTGATGCGCCATGGTTGGCGCAAGGGCTTTGATTCGGTCGATATCGGGATCATCATACGGGCCGCCGCCGCCTCGTCGCAGCCGGAACCGCTGGTCGTTCGCCTGCGTTGCGCAGATGGCGCAAGCCGCTGGTGCCTGCTCCGCATGACGCGGCAGGCAATGCCCGCAGGGGCATGGCGCTGGTATGGAACGGTCGAGGATATGCATGATCGTCGCGACAAACAGGCTGAATTGCTCGAAACCGCGCTGGCGGAAAGTCGTGAACATCATCGCTGGTCGGTAGAACTCAGCCCCCAGGTTCCCTGGACCGCCACGCCCGATGGCGCGATCGAGGAGGTCGGGCCGCGCTGGCGCGATCTGACCGGCAGCTCGCCCGAACAGGCGATGGGCGCCGGCTGGATCAACGCCCTGCATCCCGACGACATGGACCGGACCCTGGCGCTATGGCGCGAGCGGCTCCAGTCGGGCGATCCGGTCGATGTCGATTATCGCCTGCGCCTGCGCGACGGCAGCTATCGCTGGATGCGCGCGCGCGCGGCCGCACGGCGTGATGGCCGGGGCGCGATCATCCGCTGGTATGGCACGCTGGAGGATATCCATAATCAGAAGCTGGCGCAGCAGGCGGTGGCCGAGAGCGAGGAGCATTTCCGCCTTGCGGTGCAGTCGGCGCGGCTCGGCATATGGGACTATGATGCCCGCTCGGGCCAACGCAGCTGGTCGGCGGAATTCCGGGCCATGCTGGGCCTGACGGCGGATGCGCCCGCGACCACGGAACTGGCCCTGTCGCTCGTCCATCCCGATGATCGGCACAAGCTCAAGGCGATGATGGACGGCGTTGCCGCCAATGTCCTGCCGCCCCATTTCGAGGCGACCCTGCGCGTCCATCGCGCCGATAACGGCGTGCTGCGCTGGATCCGCAGCACCGGCTGGGCGACGCGCACGGAAGTCGGCCAGTTGCGCCGGATCATCGTCACTTTCCTCGACGTCACCGAACAGCGCGATGCGGAAGAACGCATCCGCTGGGCCGCCACCCACGATCCGATGACGCGGCTGCCCAACCGGACATTGTGGCAGGGCGTGCTGGAGGAACTGGCGGATCAGGCGCGCCCGACCGGCGCGGGCTTCGGCCTGATGCTGTTCGACATCGATGACCTCAAGCGGATCAACGATTCGCTCGGCCATGATGCGGGCGACGCGCTGCTCTGCGGCTTTGCCGAGCGTCTGGCGGCGGCGGCGCCGGCCGATGCGGTGGTCGGTCGCCTGGGTGGGGACGAGTTCGGCCTGATCGCCGCCTCGCTGGTGGATAGTGCGACGGTGCAGGCCTGCAGCCAGGCGATATTGGACAAGATGCGGGTGCCCTTCGCCTATCAGGGGCAGTTGCTCGAAGCCGGGGTCAGCGTCGGCGGCGCCGTGTTCGGCGAACATGGCGACGATGCGCATGAACTGTTCAAGGCGGCCGACCTGGCGCTCTATGCGTCGAAGGCGAGCGGTCGTAGCCGGCTCACCATGTTCCATTCCCAGTTGCGGGCCGATGCGCAGCAGCGCAGTTCGATGATCCACATGGCGCGCCAGGTGATCGCCGAGCGACTGGTCGAACCCTATTATCAGCCCAAGGTCGACATGCGCAGCGGGCAGGTGCTGGGCTATGAGGCGTTGCTGCGCTGGCAGCATCCCCGGCTCGGGGTGCAGGCGCCCGCCACCATTGCTGCCGCCTTCGAACATGGCGAACTGGCCATCCGCCTGACGGACCTCATGCTTGATGCGGTGCTGCACGACATGGCGACCTGGCTCGGGATGGGCTTCGATCCCGGCCGGGTGGCGGTCAATGCCTCGGCGGCGGATCTGCTGCAGGCCGATTTTGCCGATCATGTCCTGGCCCGGCTGGATCAGCATGGCGTGCCGGCTCAGAATTTCGAGATCGAAGTGACCGAGTCGGTCTTCCTTGGTCGCGGCGCCGATCAGGTCGCGCGCGCGCTTGACCGGTTCGCGCGGGGCGGGGTGCGTATCGCCCTCGACGATTTCGGCACCGGCTTCGCCTCGCTCAGCCATCTCAAGCAATATCCGGTCAATGTGCTGAAGATCGACCGCAGCTTCGTCAGCCATGTCGACAGCGATGCCGGCGACGCCGCCATCGTCGACGCCGTCATCAAGCTGGGTAGCAGCTTCCGCATGGAGGTGGTGGCCGAAGGCGTGGAGACCGCCGAACAGGCCGCTTTGCTGCTCCAGCATGGCTGCCATATCGCGCAGGGCTATCATTATGGCCGGCCACAGCCCGCCGCGTCGGTCCTCGCCGCCCGCGGCGCGGCGCCTATCGCGCCGAAAAAGTGACCGCCTCTATCTTGTTGCCATCGGGGTCACGCACGAACGCACCATAATAATGCTCGTCATATTGTGGCCGCACGCCCGGTGGGCCGGCATCGCTGCCACCGAGCTCCAGCGCCAGCCGATGAAATCCGTCGACCGCGCCGCGATCGGCAGCGACGAAGCAGATATGGATGCCGTTGCCCGCGCTGGCGCGCGCGCCATCGACCGGCGTCTCGACGCTGAACACCACGTCGGTCACGCCATAGTCGAGCGAATGGGGGTGGTCGCGCAGGCTGCGATAGCCCAGCAGCGCCATCAGCGGGTCGTAGAAGGCCCGCGCCCGCGCCACATCATTGGTGCCCACCGATACATGATGCAGCATAACGCCACTCCCGTCGCCTGATTCCGCCCGTCAACGCACCAACCCATGGTCGCGGTTCCGGACGGTTCAGCGCGGCGCCGCCTCGGTCGCATAGCGGGTGGTCGCCTGGGTCGTGCCGTCGGGATTGATGATGATGGTCGTCACCAGCGGCGGCGGATAATAGAAGCCGCCCGAAATATAGCCTCCCGGCGGCAGGCCGGGCACTGGCGGCGCGGCCGACACGAGGGTCGTGGTCGCCGGCTGGTTCGACCAGTGCGTGCCGCTCGTCGCTGCCACCGGAACTGGCGGAGCCGTTGGAGCCGCCGCAACAGTCTCCACCGTTGTTGCGCTCGGGCTGACGGCGCTGCTGGCATAGGCCGGCGCGTCATAGTCCACGCCGGGGCGGCTGGACGGGGCGGGCTGTGGTGCGGGCTGCGGCGCGGGGTTATAGGTCACCATGTCGTCGGGCGCGCTATAGCCGGCCTCGCCACCGGAACTGGCGATGACGGCCGGCTGCGGCGCACCCTCTTCATAGCCGCCCTCATAGCGCGACCAGTCGATGCCGCTGCGCACGTCGCGCACCCGGCCATATTGGTCGGTCATCACCGCATCGTCATAATAGCGCGACCAGCCATAGCCGGTGGTCGGCGCCGGCAGGCCATAGACGCCATAATTGGCGATGAAGAAGCGCGGATGGACCCAGTAGGCGGGCAGGGCAAAGCCCACCCGCGGCCGCTGATAGCTTTGCCAGCCGCCCGGCGCGGCCCAACCGGCATACCAGCGCCCGTCATAGCGCGGCCCCCAGCGATGGGCCGTCGTGGCCGTCGCCGTGGTGGTGGTGTGGATCACGCCCGTACTGGATGTCGCTGGCGCCTGCGCGGCAACCGGCCCTGCAAGGCTGGCGATCAGCGCCATGGCGCTGCTGGCGAAGAAAAAGCGCGCGGCCATCATCATGCTCCCTGTTCCTGCAGGGGCGTCAGGCCGCCCGCACGGTCATCATGCTAACGCGGAAATTAGCATGACGATCCGTGCAACGCCATGTTCGGCTTATGAAATCCTGTCCCGGAACGGGGCAGGGCGGCGATCAGCCGATGCGGCCGGCGATCCGCGCGACCAGTTCTTCCAGCCCCTGCTGGTCGGCACTGTCGAACCGGGCGGGGCGGGGGCTGTCCAGGTCCAGCACGCCGATCAGCCGGCCATCATGCACCACCGGCACGACGATCTCCGACGCGCTCGCCGCGTCGCAGGCGATATGGCCGGGGAAGGCATGGACGTCGGCCACCAACTGCGTCTCGCGCGTCTGCGCGGCGGTGCCGCACACGCCGCGGCCCAGCGGGATGCGAATGCAGGCCGCCTTGCCCTGAAACGGGCCGAGCACCAGCTCATCCTCGACCATGCGATAGAAGCCCGCCCAGTTGAGGTCAGGCAGGAACTGCCAGATCAGCGCCGACAGGTTCGCCATATTGGCGACCGCATCGGGCTCGTCACGGGTCAGCGCGTCGGCAGCGGACAGAAGATCGGCGTAAAGCGTCGCCTTGTCGGCGTCGGCAGCGGGAGCGAAATCATACATGGGCATGCATATAGGATGGCCAGCACCGCTCGGCCAGAGGCTAGGATGTGGGGACGGGATTATCGATCCATCGCCGCTTGAGAGGGGCCGGCAACAGCAGATCTGCGTAGGACATGCCCGTGTAGCAGCGTATCTGGACGACCAGGCCGGCAAGCAGGGCGATCGGTGCAATGAGGTTCCACGCCATCACCAGCAGGGGGGCGGCAAAGGCCATCCACAGGATGACCCGCTCGTTGCGATGAAGCGCGTGCCATTGGCCATAAAGCAGGACCGCGAAGCCAAGGCAGCAAACCGTCAGGTCATAGTTGAAGATATAGGGGGTGATCAGGGCCGTCGCGGTGGCCGTGATGAAGGCCAGTTGATGGACGGAGCAGTCACGCGCGCGCCAGGCCAGGTAGAGCGCGCTGCCCGCGAACAGGGTCTGGGCCATCAGCGGCAGCCAATAAGGCCCCTCGCGCAGCGCGACATAGGCTGATGTCATCATGAAGAAATAGAATTTTTCGCCTTCTGCGGTCATGATCCGGGTCTGGAGGGCAGAGGTATCCGTCAGCCAGGTGGGCCAGAGATCGAAGCCGAACGCCAAGCCGCTCAGCCCGATCAGCCCCAAGGTGACGGCGAGTGCCGCGCCTATCGCCCGGAAGGCCCTGCGATGGACCAGCGTCAGGGCAATCAGCAGGCCCAGATGGGGCTTGAGCGTCAGCAGCCCGGCGACAAGTCCGGCGCGGACCGGCGCATGGCGCAACTGGGCGAAGAACAGCAGCCACAGGCCGCCAATGACAAACCCATAATGGCCGACCCAGATATTGACGATCGCCGCCGGCGTCAGCAGCGCAAGCCAGAGGGACAGGCCGGCCGGTATATAGGGGCGGGCGGCCCAAGCAAAGAAGATGGCGCCAAGGCCCGTCCACAAGGCGAGCGCTACCGGATAGGGAAACAGCGCAAAGGGCATCGCCAGAAACAGGCTATGCGGGGGATAGGAGTAGTTCAGCATCTCCAGCGGGCCGAAAATGCTGGCCTGCCAATTCATGTAGGCTTGCAGATCATAAATGCGTTCAAGTTCGCCGGTCAGCGTAAGTGTTCCGCCCGACCAAACATTCAGAAAGTCGCGGCCGATCAGAAGTCGGGCTTCGGGCAGGTGCAGACCGTCAAGCTGGCGTAAATCCGAGATGATCAGGAAGACGCCCAGGAACGTGGCGGCAACCCACATGAACCAGTTCCAGGGGCGCGGAGGCAGAAGAATCGGGCGTTCGGCCGGCATGGCATCCTCGGGAAGCTGGGAACGCGGTCCTGCGTCCCATTTTCCCTAGCAAGGCAATGATGGTTAATTCGTAAATGGCCGCTAAATTCAGTCCATCCTGACCCGGCCGCGTCCCTGTTTCACGGCTGCGCGCTTGACCTTGCCGTCGACGCGGCGCTTTTGCGATGCCTTGGTCGGCTTGGTCGGGCGCCGCTTCTTGGGCACGATCGTTGCCTCGCGGATCAGCGCGAACAGCCGCTCGCGCACCTCCTGCCGGTTGAGCAACTGCGACCGCGCGCCCTCGCTGCGCAGGATCAGCACGCCGTCGCGGGTCATGCGTGATCCGGCCAGATCCGCCAGCCGCTGCTTCACTACATCGGGCAGCCCCGGCGAGGCGGCGACGTCGAAGCGCAGCATCACCGCGCTGTCGGTGGTGTTCACATGCTGGCCGCCCGGCCCCGACGCGCGCGCGAAGCTCTCGACAATCTCGTCGCTATCGATCGCGATGGAGCGGGTGACGGGGATGGCGACCATGGCGCGGGGCCGGGGCTTACAGCCCGGTCTCATCCAATATCTCGGGGCCGAAACCTGCATCGACGAAGCTCTGCGGCAGCGGCGCGGTCGCCTGCGCGGGCGGCTTGTTGTCGCCGCGCGGCACGCTCAGGAAGCGGCTATGCAGCAGCATCGCGCCCTGTCCGTCGCCATAGACCGGATCGCCGACGATGCCGAAGCCCAGCCCATGCTGGGCATGGACACGAATCTGATGGGTGCGGCCGGTCTCGGGCGTGAAGGCGATCAGCGCGCGGCCGTCCTTCACCGCCAGCTTGCGCCAGTGGGTGACGGCGGGCTTGCCCGCCTTCGCCGCGATCATGCGCCAGCCCTGGCTCGGCGTGCTCACCTTCTTGAGCGACAGGGCGATCGTGCCCTCATCCGCCTCGGGCACGCCCTCCAGCACCGCGACATAGCGCTTCTCGACCGTGCCGGCCTCGAACGCGGCAGCAAAGCGCTTGTGCGCCTTGGGATTGCGCGCGAGAAGCAGGCAGCCGCTGGTGTCGCGGTCCAGCCGGTGGACCGCCAGCGGCCAGCGCTGGAAGCCGAAGGTCAGCGAGGCGAGGTGGTTTTCAAGGCTGATCGATCCGTCGCGCGGCGCATCGACCGGCAGGCCGGCCGGCTTGTCGAGGATGATGGCCTCGCCATCGATGAACAGCACTTTGTCGCTAAGCAGGGTCAAATATCAATCCGATCGGGAAATCTGGCGTCCGGGTAATCTGGTTGGGCGATTGACGCCCACGCCGCATCCTATAGGGCGTGGAGCCGATGGAGAATAGGGGCCTTGCCTATCAACATGCGCCGCAACGGCTAGACTGGGTCGATGTCGCGCGCGGCATCGGCATCATTGCCGTGGTGGTCGGCCATGTCTGGACACGCGGACCCTTGCGCGACGCCATGTACAGCTTCCACATGCCGCTCTTCTTCCTGCTGTCGGGCATGCTCTCGCGGCCGCATCCCGTCGGCGCCTTCACCCGGCGGCAACTGGTCAGCCAGATGCGCCCCTATGCGATCTTCCTCGCGCTGCTGATCCTGGCCGATCAGGTCATCGAACCGGCCAAGGGCAATCTGCCGATCTTCCACCAATGGCCGCGCGATCTGCTGCCGATCCTGCTTGGCGGCTATTGGCTGCGCGGTCCCTATACCATCTTCTGGTTCGTGCCCTGCCTGATGCTGGCGCGCATCCTGTTCAACCTCGCGCTCAACCGCTGGCCCGATCCGCTCGACCGGCGCTGGCTGATCCTGATGCCGGGACTGCTGGTGCTGGCGGAGGGGCTGGGCTGGATGACGCAGGCCTCGCCGCTCGGCTTGCTGAGCGTGCCGATGGCGATGATCCTGCTCTGGGTCGGCGCGCTCTGGCCGCGGCTGCACTGGCGCAATTTCTGGATAGCGCCACTCGGCCTGCTCGCGCTGGCGGGCCTTGCCGGCTGGCTGCCGACCCTCAACATGAAGGCGGCCGACTATGGCTGGCCCCTGCTCTCGATCGCCTCGGGCATCGCGACGTCGCTGCTGCTGTTCCGCCTGTCCGCCCGCATCGCGCCCGTGGCGGCCCCGCTCGCCGCACTCGGCCGGGCGTCACTGGTCATCATGTATCTGCATGTCGCGATCATCCATTATGGCACGCCCTATCTGGCCAAGCCCTGGCTGCTCGCGCTCGCGCTGCTGGCGCCCCTTGCCCTGTGGCACCTCATCCGCCTGTCCCCGCGCCTCAGCCGTTGGATGCTCTAGGACAAGGACGGCGCCGACGCTGGCCAGGATCGCCAGCCGGCCAGGAAGAAGGCGATGGCCGCCATGGCGCGCGCATGCGTCCGGTCTGAAACGCCAGCCGGCTCGATCCCCTGCGCCGCCCGGTCCAGCGCCTCGCCGGCGACCAGCCGCACGAACATGTCCGCGCCCAGCCTGACGATCTCTGCCGGCCGGGCGCCATCCTCGGCCAGGATGGCGGCGATCGCCGTGCTGGCACGCTGGAACGGCCCATCGACGCTGAGCGCTAGCCCCGGCTGACGCGCCGCCTCCGCCACGATCATGCGATACAGCGCGATCGCATGGGGATTGAGCAGCCAGCCCAGCAAAATCTCGCCCGCCGCTTGCAAGCGCTGTTCCAGCGGACCTGCCTCGACCCGCGCCAGATTGGGCATGCCCGACTGGCGGGCCAGGCGCTCGACCACCTCGACGAACAGGTCCGACTTGGTCCGCGCGCGGCGATAGAGGGTGCGCTTGGTCACCCCGGCGCGGCGGGCGATGGCTTCCATGCTGGCCCCCTGGAAACCGGCCTCGATGAAGGTCGCCAATGCCGCATCCAGCATCGTCGCTTCAATCTGTTCGGCCGCCTCGCGCGACGGCCGGCCTGTCGGCCGCGCCGATCCGTCGCTCCCTGATCCGTCAGCCCGCTGGCTGGTATCGGTGGCCATCCCTGCTTTCCTTCCATTCGGCTCCGACATAAAAGGATACGGAACCGGATACTTTGAGTCGAGTTTATTTCCCATCGGTCATGCCGTCGCCCGGCGGCGATAATCAAGGAGCAGTTGGAATGGCGTTGTTTCAGGATCGGGTCGCGATCGTCACCGGCGGTGCATCGGGCATCGGCGAAGCGGTGGTGAAGGATTTGCTGGCGGAAGGCGCGAAGGTCGTCATCGCCGATTTCGACGAAGCGGGGGCACAGCGTCTCGCGCAATCCTGTGGCGAGGATCGGGCGCGCGCCTTCAAGGTCGATGTCAGCGATGCACAAGCGGTCAGCGCCAGTGTCGACTTCGCCGTCGAAACCTTCGGCGGACTGCATCTGGCGGTCAACAATGCCGGGATTGGCGCGCCATCCACGCCGCTGGCCGACATTGCCATCGATGACTGGCACCGGGTTGTCGGCGTCGATCTGCACAGCGTCTTCTACGGCATGAAATATCAGATTCCGGCGATGCTGAAATCCGGTGGCGGCGCGATCGTCAACATGGCCTCGATCCTGGGCGCGGTCGGCTGGGCCGGCTCCGCCGCCTATGTGACGTCCAAGCATGCGGTCGTCGGCATGACCAAGACCGCCGCGCTGGACTATGCTGGCCAGGGTATCAGGGTGAATGCGGTCGGGCCGGCCTTTGTCGAAACCCCGGCGCTCGGCAAGACCATGACCGATGCGGAACGGGCCGTCCTCGCCGGCCTGCATGCGTTCGACAGGCTGGCGCGCCCGGAGGAGATCGCTGCCATGACCAGCTTCCTCCTGTCCGATCGCGCTTCCTTCATGACCGGAACCTATTATCCGGTCGATGGCGGCTATCTGGCGCGCTGACGGCGCGGGGCGTCAGCCCTGCTGGATCAGCGACAGTCGATGATCCTCGCCGGCGCGGGCGACCAGGGCATAGGCGGCCTGGGCGATCACCTGCGCCTGGCTCAGCGCGGCGGCATCCTCCTGCTGGGCGGGAGCGACCGGGTCGGCGACGGCCGATGCCGCTGGCGACGCGTAATAGCCCGCGTCGGACAATTGCGTGTCCAGCGTGGTTTCCGGCGCCGCGACGGCCTGCGATCGCGGCGCTGGCGTGGGCGCGCTATAGGTCAGGGGCGACAGCGAAGGTGACAGGGCAACGCTATCGCTGACGACGGCGGCGGATTCGCTCGCGATCACCGGCGCCGGCGCGGTCGCTGCGGTAGTTGGTGTCGTTTCGACCGCCGGCTGGACGCTGGCGACCGGCTCGCTGGCCGCAACCGGCGTGGTGGCCGCCGGTGTGCTCGCCTCTGTCACTTTCGCTGTCGTGCTGCCGCTATTCTGGTTCGCCTGCCGAACCTTTTCGGCAAATTCTTCCATCGCCTTCTTGAACTGGCCCCAGCCATTGCTCGAGCCGCCGATCGCACCAACCATCTCTGTTTCGCTCCCGGTCCCCGATCCTGCCATGGCGCGGCGGGGGCTGCGAATTTGACAAGGAACGGGCTTATCCGGCGATTAAGCATTCAGTGCAGATGGCGCAGCTTGTCCGGGTTGCGCATGATGTAGATGGCGGTCACCTGGCCATCCTCTATGTCCAGTGCGGTGGTCTGCAACTCGCCATCGGCCTCGCGCGTGACGAAGCCGGGCAGGCCGTTGACCATGCAGGTGCGCAGCAGGGTCGATCCATATTTGCCGAACAGCACCGCCAGCGCCTTGTGGACCTGCATCACCTGGCCATGGCCGATCGCCGGGCGGATCGCGGCCGGGCGCTTGCCGCCGCCATCGCTGTGGAAGCTGACATCCTGTGCCAGCAGCGCGCCCAGAGCCCCCATGTCGCCGCTGCGCGACGCGGCGAAGAAGGCGCCGGCAATCTCCAGCCCGCGCTGTTTCTCGATCTGGAAACGGGGGCGGGCGTCGCGGACATGATCGCGCGCGCGGGCGGCGAGCTGACGACAGGCGGCAGCATCGCGCCGGATGGTCCTCGCCACCTCGTCAAAGGCGAGGCCGAACACATCATGCAACAGGAAGGCGGCCCGCTCCAGCGGCGAGAGACGCTCCAATGCCAGCATCAGCGGCAGGGTGACATCCTCTTCCTCGTCCGCTTCCTCGACAACCGGCTCGGGCAGCCAGGGGCCGACATAGGTTTCGCGCTGCGCCCGCGCCGACTTCATCTGGTCCAGGCAGAGCCGGGTGACGATGCGGCGCAAAAAGGCTTCGGGTTCGCGCACCGCGCCATGGTCGGCGCCCATCCAGCGAATGAAGGCGTCCTGCACCACATCTTCGGCATCGGCGACCGATCCGAGCATGCGATAGGCGACCCGGATCAGGCGGGGACGCAGCGGGTCGAAGCTGTCGGCGGCGTCCATCTGCGTCCCCCCTTCCATCAGGCTGCTGCCTTCATCGGCATGTCATACCAGAGGTTGAAGCCGACGGCGATGCGGTTCCAGCCATTGATGATGTTGATCATCAGGGTCAGCTTGACCTGTTCCTCCTCGGTGAACTCCCAGTTGAGCGCCTCCTTGGCCGCTTCATGGGCATGGCCCTTAGCGATTTCGGTCAGCGCCTCGGTCCAGCCCAGCGCAGCGCGCTCGCGGTCGGTGTAGCAGGGCGCCTCGCGCCAGGCCGACAGCAGGTAGATGCGCTGTTCGCTCTCGCCCTTCTCGCGGGCTTCATAGGTGTGCATGTTGATGCAGTTGGCGCAGCCGTTGATCTGCGACGAACGGATCTTCACCAGTTCGATCAGGCTTGGCTCCAGGCTGTCGGCCACCGCGGTGGACAGCGCGGTCCAGCTCTTCATCAGCTGCGGCGCGGCGGCATAGGGATTGATCTTGTCGGTCATGATACAGCTCCTTTGCTTGCTATTGCTGACATGACGAGACGGCCGTGCCCGATGTGACATGGGCAGCAATTTTTTTCGCAAGGGTCGAAAATATTTTGCCGATTCCTGCTCTGGACAGGGGGCGGGGGCAGGCGCTAGCGGCCGCGCCCTATGTCTATCATTGCCACCATTATGAACACGGCCACCGGCCAGCCCATCCAGAAAATGAAGTTCGAGCGCATGCCCAAGCCCTGGGTGTCGCTGAACCTTGAAAATGGCGAACTGGTCACCGCCGACCGCGTCGTCGTCGGCAAGCCCGCACCGGGCAAGTTCATCACCCCGGTCGAAGTCTGGGTCACGCCCAAGACGCTGGGATAATAAAAAGAAAAAGGAGCTGGCGCGCAGTCCCGGCGTGCCAGCTCCCTACAACCTGATGGCGCACCCATGCGACCGAAGAACGCAGCCAGGCTGCGTTCCCCAGACGGCGCGGGCGGCGATTAACCGTGCAGCTTGATCGCGGTTTCGGCGATCCGGCGGCCCTGATAGCGGGCGCCGTCCAGTTCTTCCTCGCTCGGCTGGCGGCTGCCGTCGCCATCGGCCAGGGTGGTCGCACCATAGGGCGAACCGCCGCGCACCTTGTCGACGCCCATCTGGCCGGCAAAGCCATAGTCCAGGCCGACGATCGTCATGCCGAAATGCAGCAGGTTGGTGATGATCGAGAAGAGGGTGACTTCCTGGCCGCCATGCTGCGACGCGGTCGAGGTGAAGGCTCCACCGACCTTGCCGTTGAGCGCGCCGCGTGCCCACAGGCCGCCGGCCTGATCCAGGAAGGCCGCCATCTGGCTCGACATGCGGCCAAAGCGGGTGCCGGTGCCGATGATGATCGCGTCATAGTCGGCCAGTTCGGCGACGGTCGCGACCGGGGCGTCCTGGTCCAGCTTGAAATGCGCATTCTTGGCAACTTCCAGCGGCGCGGTTTCGGGCACGCGCTTGATGTCGACCTGCGCACCGGCGGCGGCAGCGCCTTCGGCCATGGCCTTGGCCATCGTTTCGATATGCCCGTAGGACGAATAATAGAGAACCAGAACCTTAGCCATTGTCACGTCTCCTCATCTGAAACTGAAAGGTTGAAAGGGTGGTCGCCCGCACAAGGGAGGGAGCATGCGGGCGACCCGGACCGGTCCGTCGGGGGGAGGGGATGACGGACCGGTGCGTAAGCGTCATGTCTATTCGCTGTCGACCAGGACGATCTCGCTGTCCTCGACCGCGGTGATGGTGATGGGCGCGCCGCCGATGATGGCGGCGCCGTCCCGCGCCTCGAAGGTCTGGCCGTCAATCTCGATCCGGCCCGTCGCCGGGACCAGATAGAGATGGCGGCCTTCGCCCGTCTCATAGGTCACGCTGTCGCCTGCCTTGATCGTGCCGCCCAGCAGCCGGGCGTCGGCCCGGATGCGCAGCGCTTCCTTGTCCTCGTCATGGCCGCTGGCCAGCACCACCAGCTTGCCGGAGCGATCGCCCTTCGGGAAGGGCTTGGCGCCCCAGCTGGGCGATCCGCCGACCGACCGGGGAATGACCCAGATCTGGAACAGGGTGGTGGTCTCGTCCTCCAGATTATATTCGGCGTGGCGAATGCCGGTGCCGGCCGACATCACCTGGACATCGCCCGCCTCGGTGCGGCCCTTGTTGCCCAGGCTGTCCTGGTGGGTGATCGCGCCGGTGCGGACATAGGTGATGATCTCCATGTCGCTGTGCGGGTGGGGCGGAAAGCCCGAGCGCGGACCGATCTCGTCGTCGTTCCATACCCGGATCGCGCCCCAGCCCATGCGGGCGGGATCATAGTAATTGGCGAAGGAAAAATGGTGCCGTGCGTTCAGCCAGCCATGGTCGGCATGGCCGAGCGACGCGAACGGGCGGCGCTCGATGCGGCTCGCGGTTGTCGTGCTCATGGGGTCTGCCTTTCGAATGCGAATGCCGGATGCTTCCGGCTTGCTTTCCGACAATCTAGCGATCAGGTTCGTTTCTTGAATAAGCAGTGTTGAAACGGATTGTTTCCCTATGCGCCTACCTGATTTCGAGGCCTGGGCGATGTTCGCCGCCGTGGTCGAACATCGCAGCTTTACCGACGCGGCCAAGGCGCTCAGCGTCTCCAAGGCCACCGTGTCCAAGGCGGTGACCCGCCTGGAGCAGCATCTCGATACCAGCCTGTTCAGCCGCACCAGCCGCCGCCTGGCGCTGACCGAGAGCGGCCGGCGCCTTGCCGACCATGCCCAGCGCATCCTGGCCGAAGGGCAGGCGGCGGAGGAGGCGGCCCGCGACGAGACCGCCGAACTCTCCGGCACGGTGCGGCTGGGTGCGCCGATGAATTTCGGCCTGCTGCGGATCGCGCCGCTGATCGCGCAGTTCACCAAGGAAAACCCGCTGGTCGATGTCGACCTGCATCTGTCCGATGCGAAGATCGACATCGTCGAACTCGGCCTCGACGCCACCATCCGCATCGCCGACATGCCCGACAGTTCGCTGCGCGCGCGCCGGCTGGCCGACGTCCATATGCATGTCGTCGCCTCGCCCGCCTATCTGGCCGAGCGCGGCCGCCCGACCCATCCGTCCGACCTCGGCAGCCATGACTGCCTCTGCTATTCCAACGTCACCGCGCCCGATGTCTGGCGCTTCACCGGTCCGGGGCAGCAGAATGTGACGGTGCAGGTCCGCCCGCGCATCACCGTCAACAGCGGCGAGGCGATGATGCCCGCGCTGCGGCTTGGCGTCGGCATCGCCCGTCTGCCCGATTTCATCGTCGGCGACGCGATCCGTTCGGGCGAGCTGGAGGAGATATTGCTCGACTGGCGGCCGCCGCCCTTCGGCCTGCATCTGGTGACGCCGCCCTCGCGCCTGCGGCCGGCGCGGGTGGAGGCGCTGCTCGACTTCCTGACCCGCCACCATGGTTGCTGAGGCTGGTTTACGAAGTGCAAATTTCCGCCTTGTGACGGCCGCGGATCGCCCCTGCGAAAGGCGGAACCAGGGCAGGACTTTGCTCGTTTCGTCCCGGAATCCAGCTTGACTCGATAGGGATCGTTACGGGGTCAACGCTTTGTAAATAGATTCGTTTTTATACGACTCGCGGATTCCTGCGGGTTAGCGAAAAATTAACCTTTGTCCTTCAGAAGTTTTTTGGTTAATGATTGCGAGCAGAAACCGTTCTGGTGGGGTGAACGGACCTGCGACACGAAGGGGCTTCCAATGCGCGTGCTGCTGATTGAGGACGAACCGACCACCGCCAAGGCGATCGAGCTTATGCTCACGACCGAGGGCTTCAATGTCTACACCACCGATCTCGGGGAAGAGGGCCTCGATCTCGGCAAGCTGTACGACTATGACATCATCTGTCTCGACCTGAACCTGCCCGACATGCACGGCTATGACGTGCTGAAAAAGCTGCGGGCGGCACGGGTGCAGACCCCGGTGCTGATCCTGTCGGGCGTCGCCGAAATGGACAGCAAGGTCCGGTCCTTCGGCTTCGGCGCCGACGATTATGTCACCAAGCCGTTCCATCGCGAGGAACTGATTGCGCGCATCCACGCCGTGGTCCGCCGCTCGAAGGGCCATTCGCAGTCGGTCATCCGCACCGGCAAGCTGGCGGTGAACCTCGACGCGAAGACCGTGGAAGTGGACGGCAATCGCGTCCATCTGACCGGCAAGGAATATGCGATGCTGGAGCTGCTCTCGCTCCGCAAGGGCACGACCCTCACCAAGGAGATGTTCCTCAATCATCTCTATGGCGGCATGGACGAGCCCGAACTCAAGATCATCGACGTCTTCATCTGCAAGCTGCGCAAGAAGCTGGCGCTGGCCTGCGGTGGCGACAATTATATCGAGACCGTCTGGGGCCGCGGCTATGTGCTGCGTGATCCCGATGAGGTCGAGGCGCTCGAAGCGCGGGTTGCCTGATCGACCGCTGATTGCATGTCAGGGGGTGGAAAGGCCGGCGGTCCGATGGGATCGCCGGCCTTTTCCGTATCCGCCATATTGTTACAAATTATGTAATTTCCATAGAATTAAGCTGCCATTTACCATCGATGCCTAGGCCGGGGGTGAAGGAGTTTTATGTTCATGGGCCAGGCCATTCACCCCCACAGCCGCGATGCCGTCTGGGACGCCATCTGCCGTTCGCAGGCGGTGATCGAATTTGCGCCGGACGGCACGATCCTCTGGGCCAATGACCTGTTCCTGGCGACCATGGGCTATGCGCTGGGGGAGATTGTCGGCCGCCATCATCGCATCTTCTGCGACGAAGGCCAGGCGCGCTCGGCCGCCTATGCGGCGCTGTGGGACAAGCTGGCGCAGGGCGATTTCGATGCCGGCGAATATCGGCGCCTCGACAAGCATGGCCGCGACATCTGGCTGCAGGCCACCTATAATCCGGTCTTCAATGCCGAAGGCCGGGTCGAGCGTATCCTCAAGATCGCGACCGACACCACCCCGTCCAAGATATTGCGCGCAGAACTCAAGAGCACGGTCGACGGGCTGGTCGACATTGTCGACACGATCAGCGGCATCGCCAACCAGACCAATCTCCTCGCCCTCAATGCCACGATCGAGGCAGCACGGGCGGGCGAGGCGGGGCGCGGCTTTGCGGTGGTCGCGGCCGAAGTGAAGAAACTGGCAGGGGACACGCGCGCGGCGACCGATCGCGCCCGCGCCATGGTGGTCGCGTCCAGCTGATCCCGTCGTCCGATTGCGGACATGATGCGGCCGGCGATCCTATGGGGATCGCCGGCCGCTTCCGTCAGGCGACGGCTACGGGGTTATGGGGTCAATCCGTGGCCTGATCGGAAGAGGAAGGGGTAGCGGCCTCGCTCTGCGGCTGGCTGGTGCTGCCATGGGTCTCGCCGCTGCCCGAAACCTGCCCGCTGGCGTCGATCGAGGCGGCGCTGCCGACGGCATTGGTCGCGTTGCCCGCGACATTGCTCGCCGCCGATCGCGCGCCGCTGGCCGTCGAGCTGGCTCGATCCCGTGCGGTGGCAACCGTGCTGCCTGCCCGGTCACGGGCCGATGCCACGGTGCTGCTCGCCCGATCGCGCGCCGTCGCGACGCCGCTTTCCGCCCGGTCCCGTGCGGCGCCGACCGTGTCGCTCGCCCGGCTGCGCGCCGCATCGGTCGCGCTGGTCACATCGCTGGTGCCCAGCGTATCGACCGCCAGATTGCCGCTGGCCGATCCCGATCCGCTGGCCGAGCGGCTCTTGCCACGACGGCTTGCCGATCCTTCGGCGCGGCCATTGCCGTTGCCGCTGGCGCCGACCCGGCCATTGTCGAGGTCGATGCTGCGATCCAGGCTGCCCGATCCGCCGAACGAACCACCCAGCGTGCCACCCAGGCCGCCGG
>NZ_QLJK01000120.1:0-807 GCF_003950715.1 Sphingomonas sp. S-NIH.Pt3_0716
CTACAGCATCATGAGTCGAGCGCGGTGTTGAAAGCAGATGTCTTATGACTATCCTGCCCCATGCCCGAAAAGGACTCGACGACAAGGAGCGCACGGTCGATGCGTCGCAAAAAGCTGCGTGAGGACGCAGCTGGCTATCGACGTTCAACATACGCCCTCTCCCCTACATCCATCGACATCGTGGAGAAGATCCGGCAGCGCCTCACACTGCCGTCCCGCGAGGCAACGATCAACGCCATACTCGAACGGATCGATAGCGACATTCTCTTGCGCTACGAATTCCTTGGCCCGCGAACGCCAGATCGCGCCAACAAAGAGCCATGAATCCTACTGCCGGCAATCGGCTCAAACCGGCCGTCAGTTTAAGTCTCACTCCACCATTGCGTGCTTCTGCGCAACACGTCGGCCAAGACTGGCGCGGATGCCGTTATCTAACTGGGAAATGCCTGTAGAACGTGGAAATCGACACACCAATTGCAGAGGCAATCTCGGTGGCCGACATCTCGGTTTTCAAAAGTTTTTCGGCAGCGGCCCTACGCTGTTCAGTCATTACAGATCTTCGCCCCCCAAATCTCCCTTTACGACGAGCAACGTCGAGTGCCGCATTCGTTCGCTCCCGAACCAGTTCGCGCTCCATCTGGGCCATCGCGGCAAGAATGTTGAACACGAGACGTCCAGCTGTTCCCGATGTATCGATGCCGTCGGTGATCGAGCGGAGACCGATCTGTTTGCCTTCGAGCTCAGCGGCAAGGTCGACCAATCCCTTCATCGTGCGACCCAAGCGATCCAGCTTCCAGACCACGATAA
>NZ_QLJK01000121.1:0-828 GCF_003950715.1 Sphingomonas sp. S-NIH.Pt3_0716
GCTCCCCCACGCTTATCGCAGCGTGCCACGTCCTTCATCGCCTGTACATGCCAAGGCATTCACCAGATGCCCTTACCTCACGCTTGAGAGTCCACACCACCAACGACAATACTGGGTAGCATTTGCCATTAGCTGTATCGGTGTGGTTATTAAACTCAGCCAGATAATCTTGTGTGTACAACATCGCTCGCTTTCCGGATGCTTCCTTGCGGAAACACCAAAAACCAAACCATGTCGCCACGGCATCGATTAAAAAACCCATTCACAATGTCAAAGAGGCTCGCTTGTGCGAGCCATATCACCAGCCTTGGCTGGTAAACCGCTATCTTCATCAACTAGAGTATGTGGTTGGCCATAGGGCGCCCCTCGCTTGCGCTCGGGATTTTTGCGGGAAAATGTCCCCCGGACATTTTCTTGAACCGCAAAAATGGTGGAGCCTATCGGGATCGAACCGATGACCTGATGCTTGCAAAGCAACCGCTCTCCCAGCTGAGCTAAAGCCCCTCACCAAATGCTGGTGGGCCGGGGAGGAGTTGAACCTCCGACCTCACGCTTATCAGGCGTGCGCTCTAACCACCTGAGCTACCGGCCCAGCTGCCAAATCAGGCTGCGTTAGCAGCCAGAGGCGCTTGAGCCTGCTCAGCTATCAACGCAGCTGAACTGCGCTAATCTCTAGTGATGAAGGGACATGAGGACGGCGGCTATGTTCTTTGGAAATGACGAAGCTCTTTCAGTGTCTAGCACTGACGCTTTCGTCACGATCCTTAGAAAGGAGGTGATCCAGCCGCAGGTTCCCCTACGGCTACCTTGTTACGACTTCACCCTACG
>NZ_QLJK01000122.1:0-790 GCF_003950715.1 Sphingomonas sp. S-NIH.Pt3_0716
TTCCTGACCCAGTATTTCCGCCCTCATCGCAATCCCCGATCAAGAGACGTCGTTAGCGACGTCGCTATGACCGTCTCTTAAGAAATTATCGCTCCATTAGGCAGGCGGTCCCAATCGGACGGTTACGGGAGACGTGAGGCCTCTTCCTTCCGCTGCTTAGTCAGTTGTTGCGAGAGTTTCTTGCGCTTAGCCCGGTGTTCGCGTTTCCGCTTCTCCCGCTCGGAACGCGTACGGCGTCGCGCCTCAAAATGTTGCGCGCGATAAAGTTCGAATTCCGTCCGATCTGGCAGAACCTCCTCAACTTTCATCTCCGGACAGGCGCGCAGATAGTCTGGATTCTCGGGCCACCATCGCTCAAACGAAACAGCGTCTGGCGGCCGCCGCTTTTCAATCTGAAGCAAACCGTATCTGCACTGCGCGGTATCCAGATCGGAGGCTTTGATCCGATTCCCGCCACTACGCAGATCATACAGCGTCAGCCCTACGATCTTGGCGGACGCCTTCTTGCTTTTACGCACGGCAGCTTCCAAACCGACCCCGATTGTCGCGAGAGCCCTTCCGGCGGCGTCCCAGCTGCGCAGATCCAGAGCTGCACGAATCGCATCGGCTCTCTCAAGGATCGACTGCTCTCCAGTTCTGTTCGCACGATGCTCATGGGCGGCCTTAGAGCGGTTTCCACACGATCTGACTCGTCAGGGATTCCCTTCGCGGCGCCGTTGTGATTCAGCCTTCCTGCTGGTGGCAGGAGGCCAGCATGGATGGCACGAACGCTATCACAGGATCTTCGGGA
>NZ_QLJK01000123.1:0-784 GCF_003950715.1 Sphingomonas sp. S-NIH.Pt3_0716
CTCCCCACATTTTCGTAGCTGCTGATCTGTCTATGTTTTGCCCCTCATCCGAGGGGTATCGTAGTGGCTGATGATGTAAGAACATTCGAAACAGGTTTCGAAAGGCAGGAGGGCCAGCGGCCCTCGCGTATGGATGTCATTCCAGCGGGACCTTCGCGTCGCCGCTGGTCGGCCGAGGCCAAGGCCCGGATCATAGCGTCGAGTTTTGAGCCCGGCGCCAACATCGCAGAAATCGCACGGACGCATGGGTTACTGCCGCAGCAGCTTTATGCGTGGCGGCATGACAGCATTCCAGGCAAGCGCCTGGCCAGCAAAAAGCTGGGCTTCGTCCCGGCGGTGGTAGAAGATGCGGGCGGCTCCGGCCCGGCTGATGGTGGAGGCGATGAGATCGTGATCCGCACGGCAAGGCTGGCGATCCATGTGCCGCCAGGGGCGAGCGAGGATCATATCGCCCGTGTGCTTGCCGCGGTGAGCCGGTCGGGATGATCATCCCGCCAGGGCCGCTCAAGGTGATGGTGGTGACAAAGCCGGTCGACTTCAGGAAAGGTGCCGTCAGCCTGGCGGCGTTGGTCGAGCATGAACTCGGACTCAAGCCCTTCTCGGGGGTGGTATTCATCTTCCGCTCCAAGCGGGCGAACAGGATCAAGCTCCTGGTCTGGGATGGCAGCGGCCTGGTGCTCGTGAGCAAGGTTTTGCAGACGGGGGGCTTCCATTGGCCACGGGCACAGGATGGCGTGATGCGGCTGTCGGCATCACAGGCGTCAGCCTTGTTCGAAGGGCTGCA
>NZ_QLJK01000124.1:0-759 GCF_003950715.1 Sphingomonas sp. S-NIH.Pt3_0716
GATTGCTCCCTCCCCCGACCATCGACGCCATGGCAGCTTGTGCATGCCGACAAGGTTGCCGGAGCAACGCCGGGCAGGCGTCGCTCCTCGCCAGCCTGAGTCAGTGCTTGATATTGCGCCGCCGTCATCTGTGGCAAGCGCCGGACGAAAGCGGTCATCCGCCTCACCTCATCCGGTCGATCAGCCGCCGCCCAGGCCGGCATGCCGGTGAATTTGACGCCATGCCGGATGATCCAGAATAATTCGCGATCCCGCCATTCCCCCGCCGTCCGGGCAAGATCAGGCGCCGGCGGGGTTGCCTGCTGCATCACGGGTGATGGACGCACACCCGGTGCGCCATGACAGACCTGGCAGGCCTGACGAAAATGCCCTGCTGCAGTGACCAGGCCCTCATCGTCGAGCGGATCGGGCGGTGCGTCCAGCCAGGCATAAGTCCGCACGGAATTGCGCATCGTCCAGTGAAGGAACCAGTCGGTGATACGCCAATGGCCCGACGACGCGGAAATCTGCATGGCCCCGGACCAGGCGAACAGCATGCCCAGAATCCCAAGTCCGAGCAACGCGACGATAGCGCGCTTCAAGCTGATGCGAAGGATCATGCCGCCCCCCTCTGGCGAAGGAGGCTCGCCAACAGGACAAGACCACCGATGAAATAGCTGGCCCCGCCAACCAGCAGCATGAGGACACCGCCCAGTTGCTGGTCGATCAGCGGGTCCATGCCGGCCAGATGATGATGATCCGCCGCCGCGTAGAGAGGCC
>NZ_QLJK01000125.1:0-735 GCF_003950715.1 Sphingomonas sp. S-NIH.Pt3_0716
TGCAGGATGGGCCAGAGCTGGACGCCGTAGCCGGCCATGAGGCCCATAGCGCGCTCGACGGGGGCCAGATGGCCGAGGGCGGCGAACTCATCGAGCAGATAGAGGACCGGCACGGCCGGCTTGGCGGGATCGCGGGCCATGTCGGTGAGGCTTTGCGCGACGAGCAGGCGCAGCCATCGCGAATAGGTGGCGAGGCGATCGGGCGGCAGGACGAGGAAGGGGGCGTTTGCGGGAGGGGGCGGAATCCTACGCCAAGCTCGCCCAGATAGCCGGCGCGAGATCTTACTTGTTGCTGCCTTCTACGGTCGCGCCAGAAAGGCGACGGCTCAGTTCTATCCGGCGATGGCTACGCATTTTGAAGGTGTCTGGCCCAACGCGCCGATACTCAATGAAGCCGAGAGAACGCCAAAATCGCTCTGCCGCTTCATTCGCTTCCAGCACGGCCAACCGAATCTCTGTGGCACCTCTCGCAGCGGCCCAGCTTTCGACCGTCGAGTAAATTGAGCGTCCGACGCCACGACCACGCTGTGCGGCATCTACGATCATGAAGCCGAGATACCATGTGCCATCACGCGGATAATCGCGGAGGATGGCCGCGATTGCATATAGGGGTGACTACACGAAAGTGACGTATCTGCACGCTAAGGGCGAACAAATCCGGTACGATGCCAGCAGATGCTATTCGCAGGCTTTCCTGCCCCTTTTATGTGGTGCCGCCCTACGGGCGCCGATATG
>NZ_QLJK01000126.1:0-724 GCF_003950715.1 Sphingomonas sp. S-NIH.Pt3_0716
GGATGGAACCTTCCGCGATCCCCTCGGCGACATTGGAGAGCATGACGGCGTAGCGATGCAAACCGGGGAAGCGACCAGCGTTCTTGTCGATTTCACCGCCGTATCCGGCGTCGAGCAACGCCTTGAAGTCGGGCATCACGTCGAACATGCCGCCGAGCAGATCGATATCGGAGGCCCCGGTAAGCAACAGGGCGTTCGCATGGGCGTCGAGACGCTTCATCGTTTCCAGCATTTCGGTCCTGGTCATCGCATCCTGTCCGCTTGCGGGGTTCCATCGCCTAGCACGACGCGCCGGCCCTGTTCGCGAAAACCTTCCTTTCTGACGACCTCGCGGGCGGGCCATGACGACAACGCATTTCTGCGGCCCGCCGCTTGTCAGAACTGTTCTGGAAACCTGCTTCGCAAAAGCGCTTGCCGGCTACGGGTTTGGAGAGCCCATTGGCACGGAGCGTGAGCACAACGCCCCGTTTGCAAGCAGCGCCGGTGATGGCGAGCACACTGGCAGATAATTCGAGCAGGACGCTCCCCGCCAGTGGCAGAAAGCGTGAGCAGGAAATCAGGCTGTTTGCGAGCACACGCCGCTACGTGTAGCGCCCGATTCTTTGTTGGCCGCCACCACATCTCCGCACACGGTATAGCCAAGCCGTTGGTAGAGTGCGAACGCCCGGTCGTTGCGAACAGCAACGTGGAAGATCAGGAAAGGTATCCAGCGGCGACGTACCCA
>NZ_QLJK01000127.1:0-689 GCF_003950715.1 Sphingomonas sp. S-NIH.Pt3_0716
CGGGGCAATCCACACCTCGTGAGACGGCGGCGGGACCTGGCGGCGGTTCGATCGGGGGATGGAGGTGTCGGGCTACCACCACAATGTCCGCGGCGGTTTCCTGATGCTGCGGCCGGGGCTGTATGCGGCCGGCGCGGGCGAGGCGCGCTTCCGCGATTTCCGGTTCCGCGCGCTGTAACGCGCGCGCGCCGCGGCGCTTATCCGGCGATCTGTTCGGTCCTGCGCCGGCCGAAGGCGAGCAGGGGCGTATGGAATTGCGGCCAGCGATGGCGCGCGCGCGGGCGTGCCGCGGTGATGCGCAGGGGCACCCACGCATCGGCGGCGCGCAGCCCCGGGTCGCTGGCGATCCGCACCACGTCGCGATCGATGGGGGCAAAATAAACGGATTCGCCAAGGCTCTCGCGGATCCGGGCCGCGACGCTGTCCGTATCGACGCCCCGCACATGCAGGTCGATGTCGGCGAGGCCGCGGGTCACACGGAACAGCATCCAGTGGATGTGACCCAGCATGGTCGCCGGATCGCTGAACAGGCCGGCCTCGGCCATCAGCATTTCGGCATAGACGCCCCACCCTTCGCTGAAGCCGGCGGCATAGCGGAGCCGCAGCGGGTGGGGGTGGGCGAGCGCCTCCAGCGGCACCTGCGCCATATGGCCGGGCAGAAGCTCATGCGCGACGACGCTGGGGAGGGA
>NZ_QLJK01000128.1:0-674 GCF_003950715.1 Sphingomonas sp. S-NIH.Pt3_0716
GGGGGGGGGGGGGGGGGGGGGGGGGGGGGGCGGTGGGGGGGAGGGGGGGGGGGGCGCGGGGGGGGCGGGGGCGGCCGTCGACGGCGGGGTGGGGGGCGGGGGGGTGCGGGGGCAGGGGCGCAGGCACCGGCACGACCTCATCCTCGAAACTGGCGATCTTGGCGTTTATGCAGGCCTTGCCACCGGCCGGATCGCTGACGCCTTCGCGCACGCAGGCGCTGAGCATCGCGCACATGATCCGGTCGATCCGGGCATCGCCGCTGGAACGGGTGATGACGCATTGGCGCAGGTCGGTGCCCAAGGCGGCATAATCGATCTTCACCTGGCGCATCTTGCGGGCGATGACGACGATCTCATCGTCGGCGGGGGAGGCGGCGGCCGGTGCGGGCGGATGATCCTGCGACCGGGCCGGGATGGCGGCCAGCAGGGCGAGCGACAGGCCGCAGCGCAGCGGGAATGAGGGGAATGCCGAATGTCCTGCCATGAACCCTCCCGCCATGGGGCGTCACGCGTGCGCGCGCCATGGCGAAGCATAGGCGAAAAGCCGGGGCGCGGCCAGAGGGGGCGGCATTGTGCCCGCTTCGCGGAGAGGGCGTGGCGAGGGGGCTGCGAACTGGGGTGGGGTGGTAGCTTTGGGTGGAAACAAGGCATAGCCCCTCCCTTCCAGGGAGGGG
>NZ_QLJK01000013.1:0-138898 GCF_003950715.1 Sphingomonas sp. S-NIH.Pt3_0716
GTTAGGGGGTGGGCTGGGCGTCGCGAAAGCCCACCCCGCTGCGACTAACGCGCTGCGCGCGTAAGTCTCGCTACCCCTCCCGTTTACGGGAGGGGATTGGTAGGAAACCACCATCGCCGCCATTCGACGAACCTCAAAGCGCGCGCTACGACGCCTTCGCCAGTCCCGGCACCCGCACCGGCTGCGCCACTGGCCGGTTGAGGGCGACCGACAGCCGATCCGCCGTGCGCAGCGCCAGCGCAGCGATGGTCAGGGTCGGATTGGCCCAGCTCGATGTCGGGAAGGTCGAAGACCCCACGACATAGAGATTGGCCTGGCCATGCACCCGGCCATCGGCATCGACCACGCCCTGGCGCGGATCGGTCGCCATGCGGGTCGTGCCCATATGATGATAGCCACCGATCGCGTGGGAAGAGATGAGCGGATCGTTGCGCCACAATTCGCCCGGCTCGTCCAGCCAATCGGCCCGCTCGACCCGGCCCATGCCCAGCCGCTGGAGTTCACGGCCCAGACCATCGACCAGTCCCGTCACGCTATGCTTGTCGATCGCCGACAGCCGCCAGTCCAGCGCCACGCGCGGCACGCCCAGCGCGTCGCGCTCCTTCGTCAGCAGCACCCGGCTGTCGGGATTGGGCGCCTGTTCGGCCCGCACCAGCAGCGCGATCTCCAGCTTGCCCGCCTTGTGCAGCAGCCAGGGGCGCAACGGATCGACATGGCGCTGGGCCCATGTCGCCGCCTTCTTGGTCATCATCCACATCCGCCGGCCACTGCGCGTCGGCGACATGTCGTGCTTGAGCGAGCCATAGGCCCGCATGCCCCAGAATTGCGACGCCCGCGCCGGTTGCCGCCCGACGATGGTCAGCGAACTGTTGAGCAGCCCCTCGCGCTGCTGCAGATCGGCAGACGGCGTGATGAGCGCCGCCATGTCATGCCCGCCGATCCGGTGCCGCCGGCCGAACGCCTTGAGCAGCGGCCAGGCCCTGGCATCGACGATCCGCCCGCCGCGCGCATGGGGATGTTCCATGAAGTTGCGGCCGACCTGGTCGCGCTCATTGCCGATGTTCGATGCCAGCAGCAGCCGGGCATTCTCGATCCCGCCCGCCGCCAGCACGAAGGCGCGCGCCTCGACATGCAGATGCGCGCCGGCCAGCGCCTTCGCCTCGATCCGGCTGATCGCGCCATCCCTGGTCACGATCCGCGTGACGCTGGCATGGGTGATGATCTCGCAACGCGGATGATCGCGCAAATCCTGGCACGCGTCGAAGGTGAAGCGGTTGAAACGCGGATCGAAATTCCACACCGGCATGTGCAGTTCCGACCGGTCGAACCCCGGCAGCGGTACGCCATGGGCGCTCAGCGCCTCCGCGCTCGCCGGCTCGTCGCCAATCTCGAATATGCCGCGCGCCTGGCCATAATAATCCTGCAGTTCGTCCCAGGACAGCGGCCAGCCTGATCCCGCCACCCAGTCGCGGCGCTGGAGGTCGATCGGGTCCAACGTAGCACAGCGCCCGCCCCAGATCGCCGTCGTGCCGCCAAAGAAGCGCAGCCGTGCATCGTCCAGCTCATAATAGGTCTGGCCGACATTCTTGCCGGCGTTGAGGTCGGCGGTTTCCCGCTCATAATCCAGCCCGCCGCTTTCCAGCAGCAGCACCTGATGCCCGGCCGCCAGCAGCCGGCGCGCGGTGGTGATGCCGGCCGCGCCCGCGCCGATGACGCAGACATCTGCCCGCCGGCGCAGCGCGCCGGTCTGTTGCGAGAGATCAATGCTCATTCATGCGTCCTGATTATTGGCCAGATCGGCCGCGTGCTTCTGCAGGAAATCCTGGGATTCCACGCCGGTCAGCACATAGACGGTGCCCTTGCGGGCCCAGTAGGCGATGGTCTCGCCGTCGACGACCTGGGTGCGCGGCGTTTCCGGCAGGCCGGTGACGGCCCGCGCCGCGAACAGCGACACCGGTGCCTTTTCGCCTGCATCGATCACCAGTTGCAGGCTCGGCCCATAGTCGGACGGGAACAGTTGCACATCCAGCAGCCGCCAACCCGCCGGCAGCACCGGCACGTTGATATGGGTGGCGGACCGGACATCGGCCGGGTCGAAATGCGGGATTTCGGGCTGCGACTTCATGTGCGACCGCACCAGCGCGGTCTTGTGCGACATCAAGGCCTCCTCGATGAACACCGGCATCGCCTGCGCCGTCGGCGCCACGCCCATGTTCAGCTTGCCCACGCCCAGCGCCACGGCGGCAACGATGCCCGCCGCCATCGCTAGCCCGCCGCTCAACCGGCGAAACAGGCGGCTACGGTGCAGCGCGCCTTCCACCTTGCGGGCGCTGTCATGCAGGCGTTGCGGCACCGGCTGATCATCGCGCTCCGCCAGCGCCCGCATTGCGTCGCGCACCGACAGATCGGCCAACACACGCGCGGCGACATCGGGATTGCGCACCAGATAATCGGCCACTTCCAGCCGCCCCATGGCGTCGAGCTGGTCGTCGACATAGGCATGCAGTTCGCATTCGGTGATGGTGAGTTCCGCCATGGCTCAATCCCTCACGATGCGCAGATGGCCGGGGCGCACGGCGGACGCCCCCTCCTCCAGCGCGCGCAGCTTCGCGCGGGCGCGGGACAGCCGCGAAATCAGCGTGCCGATGGGAATGCCGATCGCGTCGGCCGCATCCTGATAGGAAAGCCCCTCGACCGCGACGAGATGCAGCACGGTCTGCTGCTCCTCCGGCAAGGCGCTCAGCGCCGCCTCGATCTGGTGCAGCCGCACCATCTGCTCCTGCGCCGGCGCCGCTACCGGCTCGGCCTGCGCCACGGCGTCGGCACGGAACCGTTCGCGCACGGCCGCCCGGCGGGTGCCGCTGACGAAGACATTGTGCAAAATGGAAAACAGCCAGACGCGCAGTGGCCGGCCGCGCTGATAGCTGTCGGCATTGGCATAGGCGCGCACCAGCGCATCCTGGACCAGGTCTTCGGCATCGCTTTCATTGCCGGTCAGTCGACGGGCGTAGCGCATCAGCGCGGGCAGCAGGTCGACGACCTTGGGCGACGTGGGTTTCATACGTCACTTACGCCTCAGTGGCGGCTTTAATCCCCTTTGCTACCAAATTATTTCCAGACCATGTATCGGGGCTTTCCCCGATCGGAGGTCAGGGCCGGATTTCGCGCCTTTCCGCGCTGCTGCGCAGGCCCGCTTCCAATATTTCCATCACCGCGATCGCCTCGTCCGCCGGCACCGGATTGGCGCCCTCGCCCCGGATCGCATCGGCCAGCGCCTGCCAGAACAGCCGGTAATCGCCACGTTCATTCATAACCATGTGGGTATCGCCCGTCGCATCGGTCAGATGGCCCGGCTGCGGATCGACGCCCCAGTCCGTCCCCTCGGGCCGCTGCCCGGCGACTGTCGCCGCTTCCTGCCCGTCGGTCCCATTCTTGATCCAGCTGCCGCCCGTGCCATGCACGACGAAGCGCAACCCATGCGCCGCCGCCTGCTTGGTCGCATGCAGCAGCACGCGATGGCGCGGATAGCGCAGCGTCACATGGAAATAGTCGGGCGAGGCTGCCCCCTCGCGCAGAGCGGTAATGTCCGCGCTCACCCCTTCGGGCTTGCCGAACAGGCACAGCGCCTGGTCGACCAGATGCGGCCCCAGATCCTGCCAGATGCCCGCCGCCCGCGCATCCTTCCAGCTCGTCGCCGGGATCGGTCGCCAACGGTCGAAATGGCTTTCGAACTGGATGATCTCGCCCAACCGCCCCTCGGCGATCAGCCGGCGCAAGGTGCGGAAATCGGCGTCCCAGCGCCGGTTCTGGAACACAGCGAGCAATCGCCCGGCCCCCTCTGCCTCGGCCGCCACCCGGCGCGCATCGGCCAGCGTGGTGGCAAAGGGCTTGTCCACCAGCACATGCTTGCCCGCCCGCAGCGCGGCGATCGCATGGTCGGCATGCAGCTCGTCCGGGCTGCACACGATCACCAGATCGATCCCCGGCAATGTCAGCAGCGCATCGACATCGGGCACCACCTGCATGCCCGGCAGGCCGGCATGGACCTTGGCCGGATCGCGCGAGACCACCGCGCGCAGCGCCATGCCCGGCGTCGCCATCACATAGGGCGCGTGGAAGGCCCGCCCGCCAAGCCCATAGCCGATCAGGCCCACGCCGATTTCCTGCATCATCATCGTCCCATATCGCCGGGGCGGATCAGGGCGCACGCGCCTTGCCCCACAAAGATAGCATATACTATCTTCATGCCGAATCCCGCGAACGGGATCATGCCGAGAGGATAGCGCCCATGTTGTTGCGCCGACCATCGCCGCTTGTCGACCCGGCATCGGGCGTACTGCGCGCCGACCATTTCCAGATCGCCTATGCGACCAACGATATCGACCGGGCACAGGCGATCCTGGCTGACCGCTATGGCATAGGCGCCTTTCGCCGGCTCGAAGGACCGCTGGCGGCCGGCGGCCAGATCCGCGTGGAACTGGCCTGGGTCGGTCCGGTCATGTACGAACTGCTCACCGCCTCCGGGCCGGGATCGGCCATCTACATGGACCGGCTCGCCCCCGGCGATGTTTTCCAGATGCGCCATCATCATCTGGGCTACCTGATCCACGACGCCGCGCAGTGGCAGGCCCTGCTCGCCCGCGCGCAAGCCGACGGCCTGCCCGTCCCCCATGTCAGCCATAATCCGGGTTTCATGGACAGTTGCTTCGTCGATGCGCCGGAGCTTGGCCATTATCTCGAATATATTTTCCCGACCCAGGCCGGGATCGACTTTTTCGCCGCCGTTCCCGCCACCTGACCCGCCCGAAAGGACCAACCATGCCCCCTGCCCCCCGCGCGATCGTCGTCGGCACCGGCTTTGGCTGCCGCATTCATGTTCCCGCCCTGCGCGCTGCCGGGTTCGAGGTGGCGGGCCTCATCGGCACCGATCCGGACCGCACCCGCCGCCGCGCCGATGCTGTCAACATCGCTGACATCTTCACGGATCTGGGCGAAGCGATCGACCGCACCGGCGCCGTTGCGGTAACGATCGCCACGCCCCCCGCCAGCCATGCCGCGCTTGCCCTGACCGCGATCGAACGGGGCTGCCACATCCTCTGCGAAAAGCCGATGGCCGCCGACCTGGCCGAGGCCCGCGCGATGCTGGCGGCGGCGGAACAGGCGGGCGTCACGCACCTGATCGGCAACGAGTTTCGCTGGGCGCCCGATCGCGCGATGATCGGCCGCGCCATCGCCAACGGGCTGATCGGCGATCCGCGCTATGTCACGCTGTCCAGCGTCCTGCCGATCGTCGCCGATCCCGCCGCCCGCATGCCGCGCTGGTGGTTCGATGCCGGCGCCGGCGGCGGCTGGCTCGGCGCCCATGGCTCGCATCTGGTCGACCAGTTGCGCGTCTGGCTGGGCGAGGTCGACAGCCTCAGCGCCACCCTGCCCACCGTGTCGGACCGCCCGGCCGACGCGGCGGAGGACAGCTATATCGTCCGCTTCCGCATGAAGAATGGCGCCCAGGGCATTCTCCAGCACAGCGCCGGCGTCTGGGGGCCGTCCGAGAATGTGAGCCGCGTCGCCGGCACCCATGGCACGCTCTGGGTCGACAAGGGGGTGGTCAAGATCGCCGACCGCGATGGCGTGCGCGACCTGCCGGTCGATGCCGACCTCCACCTGCCGCCGATCGAAGCCGACGATCCGCGCAAGGCGGCGATGCTGTTCGAACTCGCCCCCTTCATCCGCCTGTGCGAAGCCTTGCGCGCCGGCGTCGAAGGGCGGCCGATACCCGATGGCGTCCCGGTCCCGACCTTCCATGATGGCGTCGCGGCCATGGCGATGCTCGACGCAATCCGCCAGTCCGCCGCGCAGGATGGCGCGCTCGTTACAATGTCCTGAAAAGAGAGAAGGCCCGTCGACGGGGGGATGTCGACGGGCCCGATCTGCGAGACCGCCCGAGCGGGGGGAAGTGCGGCGGCCTCATGCAACAGAACGGGCCAGTGCCACGATGGTTCCCGCCTTATTGCTGATGCGGCAGCAATTCGATGAACAGCCCCTCGGCGTCGGCGCACACTATGTCGCCGTCACGCAGTTCGCCCCGCACGAAACGCTTGCGCCCCTCGACCTTGGTGACCCAGGCGCTGACCTGCAATTCCTTGTCGATCGGCGTGATGGCGCGATAATTGACATGCAGATAGGCGGTGCGCGCCATGCGCTGCGCGCTCATGTTCGCCGGCAGCCCCAATATCTCGTCGAACAGCAAAGCCACCGCCCCGCCATGAGCGGCATAATTGGCGCCCAGATGGAAGGCGCCAAAGGTGACGCGGGCATGGAGCGAATCATCGCCCATCTGATCGGGGATGAAGGCCGGCGCGAACACCTGGCCATGACCCGGCGCATCGCGCACCCGGCCGAACATGCGATGCGCCTCGTCCGCCACCATCGGCGTCAGCCGCTGCGTCCAGGTGGCCAGGTCCGCGTCCAGCGCCTGCGCCGTAGCGTCGTCCAGCTTGGCCGCCGCGACATGATCCAGGAAATCGCGCAACCGGTCGATCATCGCGCCATAGGGCGTATCGCCCGTCAGCCAGCGCCCGCCCAGCAGATCCCGTTCCTCGTCCGCTCCCGGTCCTGCCGCCGATCCTGCTTCCGTCATCTGTCGTCCTGCTCCCTTTGCCCCTGCTTAGCCATGCTTTGGCGGGCGAAGGAAGCCCCCGATCGGCGGGCAGGATGGCGGCTGGATCGCCGCGCATCAATCGGGCGCGGCCGCACCTTCCGGGATAACGCTACGGCGTTGCGGCATCACGCTGCGCCCCGGCACCATCAGGGGACCGCCAGGCGTCTCGAAAAGAAAATCCTCCTCCGCGCCATTGATGCACAGGCTGAGGCCCGACGCCCGGAAATGCAGCACCAGCCGCCGCCGCGCGGGGTCTTCCCATTGGGCAACGGTCAGCGGCTGCCCGCCCTCGTCCAGCCAGACGACATCGCCCTCGCCCAGCAGCGCCACGTCGGTTAGCTCGGCACAATTCCGCCGCCATTGCCCCAGCACAAAGGCATGGGCCTCGATCTCCCGGTCGCGCGCGTCCCACTCGATCCAGCTGATGCCATTATCCTGCGCATAGGCATTATTATTGCCCATCTGGCTGCGCCCGAACTCGTCGCCCGCCGTCAGCATGATCGTGCCGCGCGAGCAGAAGAGGGTCGAAAGCAGCGCCTTGATGTCGCGCCGCCGCGCCGCATTCACCGCCGGATCGTCGCTCACCCCCTCCACGCCATTGTTCCAGCTGAAATTCTCGCCATGGCCATCGCGATTGTCCTCGCCATTGGCGAGGTTATGCTTGTCCGCATAGGCAGTGCAGTCGGCCAAAGTGAAGCCGTCATGGGCGGCGAGGAAATTGACGCTGCGGGTGATGCCCTCAAACAGGTCCGACGATCCCGCCAGCCGCGTGGCAAAGGCACCAATCGTGCCGGCGTCTCCCCGCCAGAAACGCCGCATATCGTCGCGATAGCGGTCATTCCATTCCAGCCAGGGCGGCCCGAACCGGCCCAGTTGATAGCCCCCCGGACCGATATCCCATGGCTCGGCGATCAGAATGCGGTCGCCCAGTATCGGGTCGGCGCGCATCTCCGCCAGCAGTGGCGCATCAGGATCGAACCCGTCCGCAAGCCGCCCCAGCGCCGGCGCCAGATCGAAACGGAAACCATCAATCCCCGCCTGCACCACGAAATGGCGCAGCGATTCCAGGATCATCCGGCGCACCATCGGCTGGTTGCAATCCACGCTGTTGCCGGTGCCGGTATCGTTGATCAGCCGCCCGTCCGCCTGGTGCCGGAAATAGGCGCGGGCATTGAGGCCGCGCAGCGACAAGGTCGGCCCCAAGCTGTCGCTTTCGCCGTCATGATTATAGACCATGTCCATGATCACGCCGATCCCCGCATCGTGCAGCGCCGCGACCGTATCGCGCAATTCGGCAAGCCCGCCGGGCGCCAGTCGCGGATCGAGCGCGAAATAGCTGACCGGATTATAGCCCCAGGCATTGCGCAGGCCGAGCGGCGGCAAATGCCGCTCATCGATCCACGCGTTGATCGGCATCAGCTCGACCGCGCCAACGCCCAGCTTCTGGAGATGATCGATCACCACCGGATGGGCGAGCGCGGCGATCGTGCCGCGCTGCGCTTCGGGAATGTCGGGATGCAACAGCGAGAAGCTGCGCACCTGCAATTCGTAGATGAGCCCACCCGGCTGGAAGCGCGGCGCCGCCGAAGCGACGGCTGGCAACGGCGCGGCGACCACCCCTTTGGGCATCAGTGTGGCCGTATCCTCCCCCTGCCCGCGCGGTGCGGCCAGCATCGGGTCATGGACGAAGGCCCGGTCGATCGCCGGCGCATAGGGATCGAGCAGCAGCTTGTCGGGGTCGAACCACAGGCCGCTATCGGGATCATATGGGCCGTCGGCGCGCAGGCCATAGCGGGCACCGGCGCCGACGCCCGGCGCATGAACCTGCCAGACGCCCTCATCTCCCTGCGCCATCGGCAGGCGGCTTTCCCGGTCGTCGGCGTCGAACAGACAGAGCCAGAGCTGCGTCGCCTCCGGCGCCCAGACGGCAAAGCGGGTTCCGCCGGCATCGATCACCGGCCCGAACCCGCCCGCGCTCATGCGGCTTCGCGCCCCAGCAGGCTGCGATAGAGGGCCGCATAGCGCGCCGCGCTGTGGGTCCAGCTGAAATCGGCGCGCATCCCCGCGCGCTGCATCGCCTGCCAGGCTTCCGGCTCGCCATGCAGGCGCACCGACCGCGCGATCGCACCATGCAGCGCCAGCGGATCGTCGCCGGCGAACAGGATGCCGGTCGCCACGCCCGCACTCACCGCCGCCTCATTGGCGTCGATCACCGTATCGGCCAGGCCGCCGACCCGCGCCACTACCGGCACGCAGCCATAGCGCAGGCCATAAAGCTGGGTCAGGCCGCACGGTTCGAAGCGTGACGGGATCAGGATCGCGTCGCCGCCCGCCTGCAACAGATGCGACAGCGGCTCGTCATAGCCGATCTGCACGCCCACGCGGCCGCGATGCCGGTCCGCCGCCGCCAGGAAGCCGCCCTCCAGCGCGTGATCGCCCGACCCCAGCACCGCCAGTTTCGCGCCCAGCCCGACCAGATGGTCGATCGCGTTCATCATCAGGTCCATGCCCTTCTGCCAGGTCAGGCGGCTGATGATGACGAATATCGGCGCATCGTCACGCTGCAGGCCGAAGCGCTTTTCCAGCGCCCGCCGGTTGGCGCTTCGGCCGCTCAGCGCACGCGCGCTGTAGCGCCGCGCGATCAGTTCATCCTCGGCCGGGTTCCAGATGTCGGTATCGACGCCGTTCAATATACCATGCAGCTTGTCGCTGCGCCCGTTGATCAGCCCATCCAGCCCCATGCCATGAACCGGCGAGCGGATTTCCTCGGCATAGGTCGGGCTGACCGTGGTGATCGCATCGGCCGACACCAGCCCCGCCTTCAGGAAGCCGGTGCCGCCATAATATTCGACGCCATCCATGCCCCAGGCTTCGGCCGGCAGGCCCAGCTGGGCAAATATCTCCGGCCCGAACCGCCCCTGAAAGGCCAGGTTATGGATGGTGACGACGCGCGGCACGGCATGGGCCGGGCCAAAGCGCATATAGGCCGCCGTCATCGCCGCCTGCCAGTCATGGACATGGACGATATCGGGCATCCAGCCCTTCACGCCTTCCGCCGCAATATCCGCGCCGACCCGCGCCAACGCGGCAAAGCGCCGCCAATTATCGCCCCAGTCATTGCCGCCATGGTCGCCATAGGGCCCGCCTTCGCGCGCGTAGAAATCGGGTGCGTCCAGCACCAGCAGGTCGAGGTCGCCGACCTTGCCCGCCAGCACCGTCGCCGGAGCGCCGAACAGCTTGTCGTAGCGACGCACCGCCTTGGCCTTGCCCAGCTTCGACAGGACCGAAGGATAACCCGGCACCAAGGTCCGGGTCTCGACATCATGGCCGGCCAGCGCGCCGGGTAGCGCGCCGACGACATCGGCCAGCCCCCCGGTCTTGATCAGCGGATAGATTTCGGACGCAACCGACAGAAGCTTCATCATCATCCTTCGTTTCAGGCCACCAGCCGATCGATCATCGGCTGCGTCACCAGGCATATGCCGCTGTCGGTGCGACGGAAATGCTGCGCGTCAAAGGCTGGGTCTTCGCCGATGATCAGGCCCGGCGGGATGCTGATCCCGGAATCGACCACGCATTTGTGCAGCCGCGCGCCCCGCCCGATCACGCAATTGGGCATGATGACGCTCTCTGTAATGGACGAGAAGCTGTGGGTGCGCACCTCGGAAAAAAGCAGGCTGCGATGCAGCGAGGAGCCCGACACGATGCAGCCGCCCGCCACCAACGAACTGGTCGCCGATCCACGCCGGCCATCCTCATTATGGACGAACTTGGCCGGCGGCGTGACCTCCGAATAGGTCCAGAGCGGCCAGCTGCGGTCGTAAAGGTCCAGGCTCGGCACCACGTCGGTCAGGTCGATATTGGCCTGCCAATAGGCGTCGATCGTGCCGACATCGCGCCAATAGGGCACCAGCTCGCTTTCCGCCCGCACGCAACTGCTAGAGAAGCGATGCGCCACCGCCTTCCCGTGCTTGACGATATAAGGGATGATGTCGCCGCCGAAATCGCGCTTGCTGTTCTTGTCGTCGGCATCGCGCAACAATTGCTCGATCAGGAAGCGGGTGCGGAAGACATAAATGCCCATCGATGCCAGCGCCATGTCGGGCTGGCCGGGAATGGCGGGCGGATCCTTGGGCTTTTCGACAAAGGCGGTGATCACGTCCGCCTCGTCGACATGCATCACGCCAAAGCCGACCGCCTCCATCCGCGGCACCTCCAGACAGCCGACGGTGACATCCGCGCCACTGTCGACATGCTGCTGCAGCATCAGCTCATAGTCCATCTTGTAGACATGATCGCCGGCCAGGATGACCATATATTCCGGCGCATAGCTTTCGATGATGTCGATATTCTGGAACACGGCGTCGGCCGTCCCCTCATACCATTGGCTTTCGGAAATACGCTGGCTGGCGGGCAATATGTCGAAGCTCTCGTTCCGCTCGGGCCGCAGGAAGTTCCAGCCGCGCTGCAAATGCCGGATCAGCGAATGGGCCTTATACTGGGTCGCCACGCCGATGCGGCGGATACCGCTGTTGAGCGCATTGGACAGCGCAAAGTCGATGATCCGCGCCTTGCCGCCGAAATGCACCGCCGGCTTGGCCCGCCGGTCGGTCAGCTCGGCAAGGCGACTGCCGCGTCCGCCGGCCAGCACATAGGCCATGGCGTCGCGCGCGATCGGCTGATTGCGTTGTTGCATTAGGGCTCCTCTCTCATGCCCGCGACCGCCTGCACGCGTTCCTCGGTATCAATAGTCCAGTTCCAGCATCAAGGTTCCGAAGGGCGGGATGGTTATGTTCGCCCATCCGCTCTCATCGGCCTCGACCACGCCCATATTGCCGGCGCCGCTGCCGCCATATTCGCACGCATCGCTATTGAGTATCTCGCGCCAGCGACCACCCACGGGCAGACGCATGCGATAGCCATGGCGCAGCACCGGCGTGAAATGGCTGATGACGACGATCGGCTTGTGGCCCGGCGCCCGCCGTTGCCAGGCAAAGACGCTGTCCGCCGCGCCATCGACCAGCACCCATTCAAACCCTTCCGCCTCGCAATCGCGCGCATGCAACGCCGGGCGCGAGCGATAGAGACGGTTGAGGTCGCCAACCAGCATCTGCACGCCCTGATGGGGCGCATGATCGACCAGGTTCCAGTCGAGCGCCCGCTGCTCGCTCCACTCGGCGCGCTGGGCGAATTCCTGGCCCATGAACAGCAGCTTCTTGCCGGGATAGCCCCACATGAAGGCATAATAAGCCCGCAGCGTCGCGAATTTCTGCCAGTCGTCGCCCGCCATCTTGTGCAGCAGCGACGATTTGCCATGCACCACCTCGTCATGGCTCAGCGCCAGCACGAAATTCTCGCTGAAGGCATAGAGCAGGCCGAAGGTGATGTCGTCATGATGATGCTGCCGATGCACCGGCTCGCGCGCCAGATAGCGCAGCGTGTCGTGCATGAAACCCATATTCCATTTGAAACCGAAGCCAAGGCCACCCTGATGCACCGGCGCCGACACCTGCGGCCAGCTGGTCGATTCCTCGGCGATCGTCATCACGCCGGGAGAATCCGCATAGAGCGCCTTGTTCATCCCCTGGAGGAAGGCGACCGCCTCCACATTCTCCCGCCCGCCATGGTCGTTGGGGATCCATTCGCCGGGCTTTCGCGAATAATCGAGGTAGAGCATCGACGCGACCGCATCGACCCGCAGCCCGTCGACATGATAGCGCTCGGCCCAGAAGAGCGCATTGTTGGTCAGATATTCCGCCACTTCGCGCCGGCCGAAATTGTAGATCGCCGTGTTCCAGTCCGGCTGGAACCCCTTGCGCGGATCGGCATGTTCGTAGAGCGCGGTGCCGTCGAACCGGGCCAGGCCATGTTCGTCGGTCGGGAAATGCGCCGGCACCCAATCGAGGAGGACGCCGATCCCCGCGCGGTGCGCGCCATCGACGAAACGCGCAAAGCCCGCCGGATCGCCAAAGCGCGCAGTCGGCGCATAAAGGCCCAGCGTCTGGTAGCCCCAGCTTGGATCATAGGGAAATTCGCTGATCGGCAGGAACTCGATATGGGTAAATCCCATGCCGACGACATAAGGGATCAGCCGCTCGGCCAGCGCGTCCCAGTGCAGGAAATCGCCATTTTCGTCGCGCTGCCATGACCCGGCATGCACTTCGTAGATGGAGATGGGCTGCCGCCGCGCATCCGCCTTCTGCCAATGGTCTCGGTGATCCGCATCGCCCCATTTATGCGCCGGCGGACCGTTGACGATCGACGCGGTCGACGGGCGCAGCTCCGACCGGAAGGCGAAGGGATCGGCCTTGAGCGGCAGCACCACGCCGTCCGGCCCGACAATCTCGAACTTATAGGGCTGGCCGATGCCGACTTCGGGCAGGAAGATTTCCCATACGCCCGCATCCTGCCGGTGCCGCATCGCCGCGCGCCGCCCGTCCCAGCGGTTGAAGTCGCCGACCACCGACACGCGCCGGGCATTGGGGGCCCAGACCGCGAAATGGGTGCCGGCGATCCCTTCATGCTCCATCGGATGCGCGCCCAGCTTCTCGAACAGGCGTTTGTGCGATCCTTCGGCGAAATAATAATCGTCCATCGGCCCCAGCACCGGGCCAAAGCCATAGGGGTCGATCGTCGCATAGCGGCCGCCATCGGCATATTGCGCTTCATAGCGCAGCGGCTGGCGCTTGCGGATCTTGACCTTGCCCTCGAACAGCCCGGCCGGGTGGATCAGCGCCAGTTCGCCGACCGGCTTGCCATCCAGCGTCTGCGCGCTGACGCTGACGGCATCGGGCAACAGCACGCAGGCCGTAAAGCCGGTCTTGCCGCTGTCAGGATCGGCCGGATGCACGCCAAGCGTCGCGAAGGGATCGGCATCCCGCCCTTCGACCAGCCGGTCGATCTGCTCCGGCGTCAGCACGCTCCTATCTCCCGTCTCCGCCGATAGCGGCCATTCTTATCATCCCATGTTCCAGATGTCGGCTGCATATTCGCGGATCGTCCGGTCGGACGAGAACCAGCCCATGCGCGCGACATTGTGGATCGCCTTCTTCGCCCACAAAGCCTGATCCTGCCAGATGCCATCGACCCGGCGCTGGGCGGCGGCATAGCTGTCGAAATCGGCCGCCACCATGAACCAGTCATGGTCGTAGATGCCCTGGATCAGATCCTTGTAGCGATTGGGATCGTCGGGCGAGAAGACGCCGCTGGCAATGGCATTGAGCGCCTGCCCCAGTTCCCGGCTCTGCTCGATCACCGCGCGCGGATTATAGCCCTCGGCCCGGCGCTGGTTCACCTCGGCCGCGGTCAGGCCGAAGATCACGATATTATCCTCGCCGACATGGTCGCGCATCTCGACATTGGCGCCGTCCAGCGTGCCGATGGTCAGCGCGCCGTTGACCGCGAACTTCATGTTGCCGGTGCCCGACGCCTCCATGCCCGCGGTCGAAATCTGTTCGCTCAGGTCCGCCGCCGGAATCATCATCTCGGCCATGGAGACATTGTAATTGGGCACGAACTGCACCTTCAGCAGCCCCTGCACCGACGGATCATGATTGATCGCGCGGGCCACGTCGCCCGCCAGCTTTATGATCAGCTTGGCATTATGATAGCTGGGCGCGGCCTTGCCGCCGAACAGCTTGACCCGCGGCACCCAGTCCTTTTCGGGATGCGAGCGGATCTGGTCATAGAGCGCCACCGCCTCGATGATGTTGAGCAATTGCCGCTTATATTCGTGGATGCGCTTGATCTGGATGTCGAACAGCGCGTCGGCGTCGATCCGGGCGTTGATCCGCTTACGCAGCAGGTCGGCCAGCGCGACCTTGTTGAAGCGCTTCACCGCCAGGAACCGCTCTTGGAAGGCGGTGTCGTCGGCGAAATTGTCAAGCTCGCGCAGCGCCTCGGCATCGTCCATGAAGCGGTCGCCAATCGCCTCGCGGATCAGTTCGAACAGGCCGTGATTGCACTGCATCAGCCAGCGGCGGAAGGTGACGCCATTGGTCTTGTTGTTGATCCGCAAGGGATAGAGCTTGTGCAGGTCGGCGAAGACCGTGACCTTCATCAGGTCGGTGTGCAGCGCCGACACGCCGTTGACGCTGTGCGATCCGGCAAAGGCGAGATTGCCCATCCGCACCCGCCGCTCGCCGCCCTCATCGATCAGCGAGATGGTGCCGATCGCATGGTCGTCGAACTGGCCGGACTTGCGCGCCTCGCCCAGCAAGCGGCTGTTGATGGCATAGACGATCTGCATGTGCCGAGGCAGCAGCCGCTCGAACAGGGGCACCGGCCAGCTTTCCAGCGCCTCGGGCAACAATGTGTGGTTGGTATAGCCGAAGGTGCGGCGGACAATGTCCCAACCCTCGTCGAAGTCCAGCCCATGCTCGTCGACCAGGATACGCATCAACTCCGCCACCGATACCGCCGGATGGGTATCGTTGAGCTGGATCGCCGCCTTGTCCGGCAAGGTGCGGACATCGCCGAAATATTGGATATGCCGCCGGACAATGTCCTGCAGCGAGGCGGAGGAGAAGAAATATTCCTGCCGCAGCCGCAATTCCTGCCCCGCCGGTGAAGAGTCGGCAGGATAGAGGACGCGAGTCAGCGCCTCGGCCCGGTTGCTTTCGGACAGCGCGCCCAGATGGTCGCCGGCATTGAACTTGTCGAGCAGGATCGGATCGATCGGCTGCGCCTCCCACAGGCGCAGCGTATTGACCCGCTTGCCCCGCCAGCCGGCAATCGGCGTGTCATAGGGGGTGGCGATCACCCGTTCGGCCGGACGCCAGCTCATCTGATAGGGGCCGCAATTCTCGTACTCGGCCGGATCGACACGCCCGCCGAACCCGACCTCGTAACTTGCCTCGCGCCGCTCGAACTCCCAGGGATTGCCGTGCGCCAGCCAGTTTTCCGGCAGTTCCACCTGCCAGCCGTCGCTGATCTCTTGCCGGAACATGCCGTTCACATAGCGGATGCCATAGCCATAGGCGGGGATGTCGACCGTCGCCATGCTCTCCATGAAGCACGCCGCCAGCCGCCCCAGGCCACCATTGCCCAGCGCAGCATCCGGCTCCAGCGCGGCGATCAGGTCCAGATCGACGCCCAGCGAGTCGAGCGCGGCCTGCAAATCGTCCAGCATTTCCATGTTGGACGCGGCATCGCGCATCAGCCGGCCGATCAGGAATTCCAGGCTCAGATAATAGACCCTGCGCCCCTGTTCCTCATAGGTCTTGTGGGTGGACTCGATCCAGGCGTCGATCACCCGGTCGCGGATCGAGAGGATCACGGCATGCAGCCAGTCATGCGGCTTGGCCGCCTTGGCATCCTTGCCGATGCGATAGGTCAATCGCTCGACAATCTCATGGGCCAGAATCTGCGGATCAACCTGCCGGGGTGCCGGCTTGGGAAGCTGCGTCTCGCCCTTGAGATTCATGGCCGGGATCTCCCTCTATGAGTCACCGGGATGATGGCACAGCGCGCTTCGCCATGCCAATCCATTTTTTGCAGCGCAGCATGGGCTTTTCCCGCTTCTTTCCGCGGGCTTGGCCTGCCTCAGCCCTGACCGCGTCGCGTGACGATGGCGGCCCCGATCCCGGCCCGCAATTCCGCCCGAACCGGATAGGTGCTGGACGGCAAATGCTGGGTCATGAACAGGCCGATCAGCCGCTCGACCGGATCGATGAAGAAATAGGTCGAAAACACCCCGCCCCAGTAAAATTGCTGGTTCGCCAGCGTCATCGCGAAGCCCAGGCCGAAACCCACGCCGGCATAATCGGCTTCGCTGAACATCGCCTGCGACATGCTGGCGAGATCGCCGCCGCCGGGCAGGTGATTGCTTCGCATCTGCACCACCGTTTCGGGCTGCAACAGCCGCGCCCCATCAAGCTCGCCACCGCGCAGCAGCATCCGTGCGAAACGGTGATAATCGGCTGTCGAAGAGATCAGCCCGCCCCCGCCCGACCGGAAGCGCAGCTTGCGCCGCCAGCTGCTGGCCGCGCCCCGGTCACGAAGCCGCAACCCGTCCTCGCCCAGCCCCCAGGCATCGGTCAGTCGGTCGGTCCGGTCCGCAGGCAAGGTGAAGAAACTGTCCTTCATGCCCAGCGGATCGAAGATATTCTGACGAAAATGCGTCTCCAGATCCTGCCCCGACAGCCGCTCGACGATCACGCCCAGCACATCGGTCGACACGCCGTAATTCCAGCGCTCGCCCGGCGAAAATTCCAGCGGCAGGCTGGCCAGCGCGGCGATGAATTCGTCCGATGATCGCTTCTGCTGAAACTCGTCCAGCCCCAGTTCGCGATAGCGCGCATCGATCGGCGTCTGCCGTTGCAACCCATAGGTCAGACCCGATGTGTGGCGCAGCAGGTCGATCATCCGCATCGGCCGCGTAATCCGCCCGGTTCCGTCCGCGCCGACGCGCAGGTCGGCAAATTCGGGCAGCACGTCGGTCACCGGATCGTCCAGCGCCACCTTGCCCTGTTCGACCAGCCGCATGAAGGCAACGCTGGTGACCGGCTTGGTCATGGACGCGATGCGAAACAGCGCATCAGCCTGCAACGGCTCGCCGGTCGCGCGCGCCTGCCCCCGGCTGACCGACAGCAACGGCACTTCGTCGCGTGACACCAGCATCTGCATATGAGGCAATTTGCCGCTCCGCACATAGGTCCGGTCCAGATGATCGACCAGCGCGTCCAGCCGGTCGGGATCCATCCCCGCCGCCCGCGCCGCTGCTGCATCCGTCACCTTCGCTGTCGCCATGTCCGCTCCTGCCATATCCGAACCGGGCTAGAGCAAGCCGCGCACTAGGTAAATGATTTCAGGCCATGACCGGTCCATCAACGCCTTGCCATTGCCAAGACCCCACCCCTGCCTCTATGGCAACCCGCCTGATCGCCAATACCGGACGCACCACAGGCATGGCCACGGGCCTTTCTGCTATCTTCTTCCAGAATCGCGCTGCCCTGCTGCGCTTCCTGCGCGCGCGCGGTGCGGGCGAGGATGCGGAGGATCTGCTGCAGGACATGTGGATGAAGCTGGAGGCCAAGGATCTGGGGCCGGTCGCCGATCCCCTGCCCTATCTCTATCGCATGGCCAACAACCTGATGCTCGATCGCTATCGCTCCGCCACCCGGCGCGAGCGGCGCGAGCAGGACTGGGCCGAAGGCGCCGGCGGCGTGATGGCCGACCCGAATGACGATCTGGCGGTCGACGAACGCATGATCCTCAATCAGCGGCTGGAACAGGCGCGCGGCATATTGGCCGATCTTGGCCCCCGCGTCGAACTGGTGTTCCGCCGTTTCCGCATAGAGGGGGTCGGCCAGCGGCTGATCGCGGAGGAATTGGGGGTCAGCCTGACCACGGTCGAGAAGGATCTGCAAAAGGCCTATCGGGCGATGCTTGCGCTCAAGCAAAGTCTGGATACGGAATGAGCGGATCGGCGGCGTCTGGCTCTTCAAGGGGCAAGAAATGAACAGGGCACAGGCCATGATGAACGAGGAGGCGCTCGGGTGGGTGATCCGCACGCGCGATCCCGAATTTGACGACTGGGACGCCTTCACCATCTGGCTGGAGGGCGATCCCGCCCGCGCGACCGCCTATGATGCGCTGATGGCGGCCGACGCGGATCTGGCGGACATGGTTCCGGCAGAACCCGTCGTCATGCCTGTTGCCGCCAATGATGCCGGCGAACGTCGCCACCGCCCGCTGCGCTGGATCGGTGGCGGCGCGATCGCCGCCGCGCTGGTCGCCGCCGTCTCGGTCGGCCTGCTCAACCGCAGCGACATCTACAGCATCACCACCCGTCCCGGCGAGACCCGCAGCATCGCGCTGGATGACGGCACCAGGATCGAACTGAACGGCGGCACCACCCTGCGCCTCGACCGCAAGAATGCGCGCTTTGCCGCGCTCGACGCGGGCGAAGCCGCCTTCACCGTGCGCCATGACGCCGCCGATCCGTTCCGCGTGACCGTGGGCGACGCCGTGTTCGAGGATGCCGGCACCGTCTTCAACATCGTCCATAGCGGCGGCGCCACCCGCATTGGCGTGTCCGAAGGCAAGGTCATCTACAATCCGCAGGCCGAAGCCATTTCGCTGCCCGCCGGCCGCGCGCTCAGCGATAGCGCCGAAGGGCTGCGCGTGATGGACGTCGCGCCCCAGGCCGTCGCCAGCTGGCGCCAGGGCCAGCTCATCTATGCCAATGCGCCGGTCGACGACGTGACCCAGGATATCGCCCGCTCGCTGGGCGTGACGCTGGCCGCGACGCCCGGCGCGCAGGCCATGCGCTTTACCGGCACGATCCGGCTGGAACGGGATCCGTCCCGCTTCTTCGCCGCTGCCGCGCCCCTGATGGGGCTGTCCGCCATCCGACAGGGGAATGGATGGCTGCTGAAGGAAGGGGATGGGTCGCAAAACTGACGTCCTTTTCGTCACCGCCTTCGCCATAGCGGCCGCATCGCCTGCGCGAGCGGCGGACAGACAGTCGATCGACCTCGCTCCGGGACGCCTGGGCGAGGCGGTGGTGGCGCTCGGCCGTCAAACCGGCGCCAGCATCGGCATGTCGGACCAGTCGCTGGCCGGCATCGCCACCCCTGCGATCCGGGGCCGGATGTCGACCGCGGGCGCCCTTTCCCAGTTGCTGCGCGGCAGCGGCGCCAAGGCCAAACAGATCGACGCCACCACCTGGCGCATCGTCCGTGCCCGCAAGAGCGCTCCGCCCCCGTCGCCGACGCCAGCCGCAGCGGTGCAGCTCGCGCCGGTCGTTCAGGAACCGCCAGCCGACATCATCGTCACCGCATCCAAGCGCGACATTCCCCTGCCCCGCTATGCCGGTATGGTCGAAACCGTGACCGGCGGCCTGTTCGAGACCGCCGACGCGGCGCAGGGCACGGCCGCGCTGCTCTCGCGCGTCGCCAGCCTCAGCTCCACCCATGCCGGTGCAGGCCGCAACAAGCTGTTCATCCGCGCCATAGCCGATTCCGGCGTTGCCGGGCCGACCCAGGCGACGACCGGCCAATATCTGGGCGACATGCGTCTCAACTATGCCGCGCCCGATCCCGACCTGCGCCTCTATGATGTCGGCGGGGTCGAGGTGCTGGAAGGGCCACAGGGTACGCTCTATGGCGCCGGCTCGCTCGGCGGCATCATCCGCATCATCCCCAACGCCCCCAATCTCGCGCAATTTGGCGGCCAGATCTCGACCGGCGTTTCCGCAACCCAGCATGGCGATCCGGGCGGCGATCTGTCGGCCATCCTCAACCTGCCGATCGTGGCCGAGAAGGTGGCGCTGCGCGTCGTCGGCTATGGCGTGCAGGAAGGCGGCTATATCGACGATGTCCTGCGTGACAAGGATGACGTCAACCGCACCCGCACCTATGGCGGCCGCGCCACGCTGCGGATCGCACCGGCGGACGACTGGACCATCGATCTCAGCACCGCCTACCAGCATATCGAAGGTGACGACGCCCAATATGCCAGCCGCGAAGTCGGCCGGCTGGAACGCGCCTCCAGCGTCGCCCAGCCCTATCATTCCGACTATATCCTGGCCAATGTGCGGATCGAGCATCAGTGGGACGACCTGCGCCTCGTCTCATCGACCGGCTATGTCCGCAATGTCCTGGCCGAAAGCTATGACGCGACCCAGCCGGGCGGCGCGCCGGCCCTGTTCCGCCAGCGCAACAAGGTCGAACTTTTCTCGACCGAGAACCGGCTCGTGCGCGACCTCGACAATGGCCTGGGCTGGCTGCTGGGCGTTTCCTATCTGGAAAGCACCTCGACCATCCAGCGGTCGCTGACCGGCTATGGCCCGCTGAGCGCACCGGCGATCGAGATTTTGCCGGGCGTCCCGGTCTATGGTCGCGGACGTCCTGCCACGGCCACCGGCGTGCGCAACCGGATCAAGGAAGCGACCCTGTTCGGCGAAGCCTCGTTCGAACCGCTCCAGGGACTGGTCGCCACCATGGGCGGACGCCTCACCAACAGCCGCCTCAGCGGCGAGGCGATCGATCCGGTAGCAATGCTCTCGGCCGTCGCTGATCTAGCCCGCGTCGAGGCGCAGGCCGATCGCTCCGAAACCATCTTCCTCCCCTCCTTCTCGCTGCTCAGCGATGCGGTGAAGGGGCTCACCCTCTATGCCCGGTTCGAACAGGGCTTCCGTCCCGGTGGCCTGGCGGTCGACGATCAGCGCGCGCGCAGCTTCCGCAATGATCGTATCTCGACCATGGAACTGGGCTTCCGCAAGGGCGTGCCGGGCCGCGACACGGTCGCGCTCAGCGGCAATGTCGCCTATACCGACTGGCGCGATATCCAGGCCGACGTCACCGACCGCATCGGCCTGCCGACCACCGCCAATATCGGCGATGGACGCATCTATACGGTGGAAGGCCGGATCGTGGTCCGCCCGATCCCGCCGCTGACGCTCGACGGCTCGATCATCTATAATGACAGCCGCCTGACCCAGCCGGCCCAGTTCGTGCGCGCTCTTTCCTATGAAGGGCGCTCGCTGACCCTGCCCAACGTCGCCAATCTGGGTGGCCGCGTTGCCGCCGACTATCGCGCGCCGCTGGGCGACGACATGCGCCTGCACCTGTCGGCCTCGGCCCGCTATGTAGGCAAGTCGCGCCTGGGCGTCGGGCCGATATTGGGCCGCGAACAGGGCGATTATGTCGATACGGCCCTGTCCGCCGCCGTCACCCGCGGCCCGGTCGAACTCTCGCTTTCGCTCACCAACCTGTTCGACAGCGACGGCAATCGTTTCTCGCTCGGCACGCCGTTCGACCTGAGCACGGACTATTATACGCCGCTGCGTCCCCGCACCGTGCGCATCGGCCTGGATTTCGCCTTCTAAAATCACGCCGGACGGCATTTTTCCTGACGGAACCCGCCCGGCGGCGACGTCCCTCCCGCATGTACGCGCCCATCAAACGGCGCGGCATTCAGAGGAGATATCATGCGACATTTGCTGGCCTGCACGGCCATCGCCCCGGTTCTGGTTGCGCTGACCGCAACCAACGCCGCGGCGGAAACCACGATCGGTTCATCCACCACCACCGCCGTCAAGACCTCCACCGTCGCCTCGGGCGCGGCCGATGCGATCACGGTCAGTTCCGCGGGCAGCATCACGCTGACCAGCGGCACCGCGATCACGATGGACAGCAACAACAATGTCAGCAACGCCGGTTCGCTGACCATCAACGATGCCGACAATGCGACCGGCATCCTGGTCAAGGCCGGCACCACCGGCAACATCACCAACAGCGGCACGATCACGCTGACGGAAGATTATACCGCGACCGACACGGACAGTGACGGCGACATTGACGGCACGTTCGCCAAAGGGACGAACCGCAATGGCATCCTGGTCGAATCCGGTGCGGCCCACACCGGCAATATCGACACCACCGGCACGATCTCGATCGAAGGCAACAACAGCGCCGGCATCCGCGTCAACTCGACGCTGATCGGCAATCTGTCGACCTATGGCACCATCTCCGTCGTCGGCGACAACAGCTATGGCGTGGTCGCCAACGATATTGACGGCAACGCCACGATCCGCGGTTCGATCAGCACCAAGGGCGCAAACAGCACCGCCGTCGCCCTGCGGGGCGATGTCGATGGCGCAGTGAAGATCCAGGGCACGATCGTCAGCACCGGCTATCGCTCCACCACCCGCCCGAGCGACGTCACCAAGCTCGACGCCGACGATCTGCTGCAGGGCGGCCCCGCCCTCGTCATCGCCGGCAATGTCAGCGGCGGCATCGTGTTCGACGTCGCGCCGACCGCCAGCGATGATGACGACGAAGATGACACCGACATCGATGATGACGGCCTGCTCGACAGCACCGAAACCACCGCCACGGTCATCAACTATGGCTCGGCGGCTGCGGTGCAGATCGGCTCGGCCACGGCCGACACCAGCGTCGGCGTGGTCCAGGGCGACAGTTCGGGCTATGGCGTGGTCGTGCGCGGCGCGATCGCGGGCTATGGCATCTATGACGGCGTCGATGCCAATGCGATGGTGATCGGCGGCCTGGGCGGCGATGTCGACATTGCCAAGGGCGTCCTGGTCGCCGGATCGATCACCGCCATCTCCTATGACAGCAACGCCACCGCCCTGCGCCTGGGTTCGGGCGCGACCAGCGACGCGATCGAGATTTCGGGCACCGTCGCCGCATCGGGCGCGGCGCTGGAAAATACCAGCGCGCGCGGCCTGGTGATCGATGCTGGGGCACAGGTGAATTCGGTCAAGGTCAGCGGCACCGTCGCGGCGGTCGCCGCCGATGATGAAAAGGGCCGCGCGATCGCGATCCTCGATTCCTCGGGCACCGTCTCCAGCCTCAGCAACACCGGCACCATCTCGGCGACCGGCGGCCTCACCAACACCGCCATCGACCTCAGCGCCAACAGCAGCGGCGTGACGCTGACCCAGGCACTCACCTCCTCGACCGCGACCGCGCCCAGCATCGTCGGCGACGTCAAGCTCGGCTCGGGCGATGACGTCATGACGGTATCGGCTGGCCGGATCGTCGGTGATGTCGCCCTGGGCGCGGGCAATAACAGCCTGTCGCTCTCGGGCAGTTCGACCCTGACCGGCGATCTCAGCTATGCCGGCACCGGCGCCACCCTGACCCTGGCCGATACCGCCAGCGTCACCGGCGCGCTCGACTTTGGCGGCGCCAGCGGCACGATGACGCTGAACGGCACCTCCAGCTATACCGGCGCGATCAGCAACAGCGGCAACATGGCGCTGGTGCTGAACGGCGGCACGCTGGCAGCCAGCAACACCGGTTCGATCGCGCTCGCCTCGCTCAGCGCCTCCTCCGGCTCGGCGCTGGGCGTCACCATCAACGGCGCCGATGGCACCAACACCGTCTATGACGTCGCCGGTGCCGCCAGCTTCGCCAGCGGTTCCAAGGTGAAGGTGGCGCTAACCCAGGTCGGCGGATCGGAAGGCGACTATGTCATCGTCCGCGCCGCATCGCTGTCGGGCACCCCGGCGCTCGATAGCGCGACCCTGCTGCCCTATATGTTCAAGGGCAGTGTCAGCAGCGACACGACGACCGGTGACGTGACCCTGTCGATCGCCGCCAAGACCACGTCGGAACTGGGCCTGACCGGTTCGCTTTCAAGGGCCTATTCGGCGATCTTCAATGCGCTCGACAATGACAGCACGCTGGCCAACGCCTATCTGGACGTGACCGACGGCCAGACGCTGAACGGTGCGCTGCGCCAGATGCTGCCCGAACATTCCGGCAGCACCTTCGAAGCCGTCACCGCCGGCTCGCGGGCGACTGCGCGCATCCTGTCCGATCCCAACGGCATCTACCGCACCAAGGACGGCAAGCTCGGCTTCTGGCTGCAGCAGGTGGCGTTCGGCAGTTCCAAGAGCATCGGCGACACCGCCTCCTACGACATCAATGGCTGGGGCGCGGGCGGCGGCGTCGAATATCTGACCGATCTTGGCGCCTTCGGTGGCTCCTTCGCCTATATCCATGGCCGGGACACCAGCGACAGCTCCAACAGCTCGGCGGATTCCGACCAGTTCGAACTGGCGGCGCACTGGCGCGGCAGCTGGGGTCCGCTCCAGGCCTTCGCGCGCGTGTCGGCGGCGCATATCGACTTTGACGGCACCCGCAACTTCACCCTGGACGATGTCGTGCGCAAGGCGACCGGCGACTGGTCGGGCAAGCTCTATTCGGCCACGGCCGGGGCTTCCTATCAGCTCCAGTTCAACCGCTTCAGCCTGCGTCCGGGCATTGGCATCGACTATTACCGCCTGAAGGAAGGCGGCTATAGCGAAAGCGGCGGTGGCGACGCGTTCAACCTGACCGTCGACGGCCGCACCAGCGACGAAATGACCGCCAACGGCACGATCGCCGCCGGCTATGATTTCGGCAGCCTCAATCGCGAGGATGGCTGGGCACGGTTCGAACTGGAAGGCGGCCGCCGCCAGCTGATCGGCGGGTCGCTCGGCGACACGGTCGCCCATTTCAAGGATGGCGATGACTTCGTCCTGGTCGCCGACAAGCGCACCAGCGGCTGGACCGGCCGGGCCCGCCTCTATGGCGGCACCGACACGTTCCGCGTCGGCGGTGAGTTCGGTGCGGAAGAACAACAAAATCACGTCGCAATCTCATTCCGGGCGACGGTTAACTTCGTCCTGTGACGTCTGAATAAGGAATTGGCGGGCCACACCCCACAGACCCTCCCGGTCCGCCAGTTGCGCCACGGCATGATGTTCCTCCCCAAGGGACGCCAAGGCAAAAAAGAGGGGCGTCGCATGGGTTTCACCCGAGCGGCGCCCCTTTTTCATGGGCTACTTCCGTGCCGCCCTCGCAGTCGCTTGGTGCAGCAACGTCCAAGCATGTGGCTACGACCAAGAAAAAGGAGCGATGGCATCGCCATCACCCCTTCCTTGCCTATCGATTGACGTCCTGCCGTCAGCCGGCGAGCGCCTTCTTGACCAGTTCGTTGACGACCTGGGGGTTGGCCTTGCCCTGCATCGCCTTCATCGTCTGGCCGACGAAGAAGCCGAACAAGGCTTCCTTGCCGCCGCGATACTGTTCGACCTTGTCGCCATTGTCGGCCAGCACCTTCGCCACCGCCGCCTCGATCGCGCCAGTATCGCTGGTCTGCTTCAGGCCCTTTTCCTCGACGATTCTGGCCGGCTTGTCGCCGGTTTCCAGCATGATCTCGAACACCTGCTTGGCGATCGTGCCGCTGATCGTGCCATCGGCTACCAGCGCCAGCAATTCGGCGCCTTCCTCGGGACTTACCGGGCTTTCTTCAAGGCTCTTGCCAATGCGGTTGAGCGCGCCATAGAGCTCCGACAGCAGCCAGTTGGCCGAAGCCTTGGCGACCTCGCCCTCGCTCTTCTTCTGGATGCGCGCGCCTTCGGCCAGCAGCGCCTCGAACCAGCGGGCCGTGTCGGCGTCGGCGGTCAGGGTCGCGGCATTATAGGCCGAGAGCCCCAGATCCTGCGCATAGCGGCGCAGCTTCGCGTCTGGCAGTTCCGGCAGCGACTGGCGGCATTCCTCCAGGAAGGCGTCGTCCAGTTCCAGCGGCAGCAGGTCGGGATCGGGGAAGTAGCGATAGTCGTGCGCATCTTCCTTCGACCGCATCGAACGGGTCTCGTTGCGATCCGGGTCATAGAGGCGCGTTTCCTGCACGATCTTGCCGCCGGCCTCCAGCACGTCGACCTGGCGGTTCGCCTCATGCTCGACCACGGCCATGACGAAGCGGACCGAGTTCACATTCTTCGTCTCGGTGCGGGTACCGAACTCTTCGCCCGGACGACGCACGGAAACGTTGACGTCGGCGCGCATCGACCCCTGGTCCATATTGCCGTCGCACGAACCGACATAGCGAAGAATGGTTCGCAGCTTCGAGAGATAAGCCCCTGCTTCGGCAGGTGAACGCATGTCCGGCTTCGACACGATTTCCATCAGCGCCACGCCCGACCGGTTGAGGTCGACATAGGAACTGGTCGGGTGCTGGTCGTGCATCAGCTTGCCGGCATCCTGCTCGACATGGATGCGCTCGACGCCGATCACCTTGGTGCTCGCCTCGGGGTTCTTCTCGTCGAGGACGATCTCGATCTGCCCTTCGCCCACGATCGGGTGATAGAGCTGGCTGATCTGATAGCCCTGCGGCAGATCCGCATAGAAATAATTCTTGCGGTCGAAGCGCGACCATTTGTTGATCTGCGCGTCGATCGCCATGCCGGTGCGCACCGCCTGGCGGATGCACTCGCGATTGGGCACGGGCAGCATGCCGGGCATGGCCGCATCGATCAGGCTGACCTGCGTATTGGGCTCCGCGCCGAACGCCGTCGCGGCGCCGGAAAAGAGCTTCGCGTTCGACGTCACCTGCGCATGGACTTCCAGGCCGATCACGACCTCCCACTCGCCGGTTGCGCCCTGGATGCGATAGGTTGATTCAGTCATATTACCACCACTTGTCCGGGCGTGCGCTGAAGCCAGCGCGTTCTTCAATTGCGAGCGATGCGTTCAGCACGGTCTGTTCGTCCAGCGCCTTGCCGATCACCTGCAGGCCGATCGGAAGACCGACCGAATCCAGCCCGCCCGGAATCGCCATCGCCGGCAGCCCGGCCAGCGAGGCCGGCACGGTGAAGACGTCGTTCAGATACATGGCCAGCGGATCGGCCTGCTTCTCGCCCAGCGCGAAGGAGGCGCTCGGCGCGGTCGGCGTCAGCAGCAGGTCGCACTTTTCGAACGCCAGTTCGAAATCACGCGCGATCAGTGCCCGCACCTTCTGCGCCTGGGTATAATAGGCGTCATAGAAGCCGGCCGACAGCACATAGGTGCCGATCATGATGCGGCGCTTCACTTCCGGGCCAAAGCCGGCAGCGCGGGTCGCGGCATACATGTCCTGCAAACCTGCGCCATCGGGCAGGTCGCGCTGGCCATAACGCACGCCGTCATAGCGGGCGAGGTTCGACGAGGCTTCGGCAGGCGCGATGATATAATAGGTCGGCAGCGCATATTTGGTATGCGGCAGCGACACTTCGACCACTTCGGCGCCGGCGTCCTTGAGCCATTCGATGCCGCGATCCCACATGGCGGAGATTTCGGCGTTCAGGCCATCGGGGCGATATTCCTTGGGAATACCGACCTTCTTGCCCTTGAGATCGCTCGACAAATTGGCTTCCCACTGCGGCACGGCCAGATCCAACGAAGTCGAATCCTTGGGGTCGAAGCCCGACATGACTTCCAGCAGGATCGCATTGTCGCGCACGGTGCGCGCCATCGGCCCGGCCTGGTCCAGCGAACTGGCGAAGGCGACGATGCCGAAGCGCGAGCAGCGGCCATAGGTTGGCTTGATGCCGCTGATGCCGGTGAAGGCGGCAGGTTGGCGGATCGAGCCACCAGTGTCGGTCCCGGTCGCCGCCGGGCAGAGCCGCGCGGAAATGGCCGAGGAGGAACCGCCCGACGAACCGCCGGGCGCCAGTGCGGCATTATCGCCGCCGCCGCGCCGCCAGGGCGAGATCACATTGCCATAGTAACTGGTCTCGTTGGACGAACCCATGGCGAACTGGTCGAGGTTGAGCTTGCCCAGCATGCCCGCGCCGGCCGCCCACAGCTTGCCCGACACGGTCGATTCATAGGTCGGCACGAAGCCTTCCAGCATGTGCGACGCGGCGGTGGTCTGGGTGCCTTCGGTGCAGAACAGGTCCTTCATGCCGATCGGCACGCCGGCCAGTGCGCCCAGTGTCTCGCCGGCGGCCTTGGCCTTGTCGGCGGCGTCGGCCGCTGCCAGCGCCTTTTCGGGCGTCTCGACGATGAAGGCGTTCAGCGCCTTGGCAGCGGCGACATTGGCGTTGAAGCCCTCGGCCACTTCACGCGCCGAAAAATCGCCCGCGCGGAAGCCGTCGCGGATTTCCGCGACCGTCAGATCAGTCAGATTGGTCATTATTCGATCACCTTGGGCACCGCGAAGAAGCCATGTTCGGCCTGCGGCGCATTGGCCAGCACCTTGTCACGCACATTGCCATCAGTGACGACATCGTCGCGCAGGCGTTGATGGTTGGGGATGACGGCCGTCATCGGCTGCACGCCGGTCACGTCCACCTCGCCCAGCTGTTCCACCCAGCCAAGGATATTGTTGAGTTCGGGCACCATGGCTTCCGCTTCCGCATCCGTCACCGAAATGCGCGAAAGGCTGGCGATCTTTTTCACGGTCTGAAGGTCTATCGACATGGGCCAAGCCGCTAGCACCCGCACCAGTCCGCTTCAAGTGTCCTGCTGCACCATCTGCCATCTTGCATGCGCCCATCTTGCATGCCCCCATCTTGCATGCCCCCATCTTGCATGACTGCCGCGCATGGGCCAGACAGGCCGCACGAAGGCGGGGCGATCCCCGCACAGGGATGGAGACGAGAGCAAGTGGCCCGCAAATTCCTCTATGTCGTCGCCGGCCTGGTCGTGCTGGTGCTTGCGATGCTGCTCGCCTATCGCATCTGGGGGATGCAGATCATGCGGGCGGTGATGGTCCCGCGCGAAGCGTTCCAGCCGCTCCAGCCCCTGCCCGCCAACGCCTATGACGATCCGAAAATGTGGATCGCCCGCCCTGACCTGAGCAAGGACAATCCCGCGCTCTGGACGCCGCAGGGCGCGGCCAAGCTTGCGCCGCCCGCGCAGAAGGCCGCCGTCTTCTTCATCCACCCGACCAGCTATGTGACGCCGCTTGGCAATGCCCATTGGAACGCGCCGCTGGACGATGCCGAAAGCAACGCGACCGCGCGCCGCTTCGTGCTGAGCCAGGCCAGTGCCTTCAGCGCCGCCGGCAATGTCTGGGCACCGCGCTATCGCCAGGCCAATTATGGCGCCTTCCTCACCACCGGAGCGGAGGGCGACCAGGCGCTCGCCGCCGCCTATCGCGACGTGACCCAGGCCTTCGCCGCCTTTCTCAAGGCCAATCCCACCGGCCCGCTGATCCTCGCTGGCCACAGCCAGGGGTCACGCCACCTGCTGCAACTGGTGCGCGAACAGGTGGCGGGCAAGCCGGTCGCCGACCGGATCGCCGCCATCTATGCCGTGGGCTGGCCGATCTCGGTCGAGGCGGACCTGCCTGCATTGGGCTTCCCCGCCTGCGCCAAGCGGGATCAATCACACTGCATCGTCAGCTGGCAAAGCTATGCCGAACCGGCCGATCCGTCCGCCGTGGTCGAAAGCTTCGAGCGCAAGCAGGGCCTCAATGGCCAGCCGCGCAAGGGCACGCACATGCTCTGCACCAATCCGATCACCGGCACCTTCAACGGCAATGCGCCCGCCAGCGCCAATATCGGCACGCTCGACGCCCGCGCCGCCGACAAGCCCGCTCATCTGGTCGCCGGCATCGTCCCTGCCCGCTGCGACACCAGCGGCGTGCTGATGATCGGCGAGCCGGTCGACATGGGCCCCTACACGCTGCCCGGCAATAATTATCACGTCTATGATTATAGCCTGTTCTGGGGCAATGTGCGCGACGACGCCCGCCAGCGACTAGCGGCCTTTACCAAGACGCACTGAGATACATGAAACTTGTCACGACTGACCGCGCGGAATTTCGCGCAGCCCTGCCCGAGGGTGGCCGCCTGATCGGCATGGATGTGGGCACGAAGACGATCGGCCTAGCCCTGTGCGACGCCCAATGGTCGATCGCAAGTCCCGCCTACACCGTCAATCGCGGCAAGTTCAGCAAGGACAAGCCGGCGCTCGAAGCCTTCATGGCACAGCAACAGGTCAAGGGCATCGTCATCGGCCTGCCGCTCAATCTCGACGGCACCAACAGCCCGCGCAGCCAGGCCAGCCGAGCCTTCGCCCATAATGTCGCGGACATCGGCCTGCCGGTGCTGCTGTGGGACGAGCGCTGGTCGACCCAGGCCGTCACCCGCACCCTGCTGGAGGCCGACGCCAGCCGCGCCCGCCGCGACGAACTGGTCGACAAACTCGCCGCCAGCTACATCCTTCAGGGCGCGATCGACGGCCTCGTCGCCGGGCTGGAATAGGCACGCCTGTCCTACAGCGTGCCGCCCGGCTACATTCCCGGCGGCTCTTTCCCATCCTGACCCCACGCCGCTTTCCGATAGGATCAGCGGAACGCAACATAATGTCAGAATGTGCGGGAAATGTGCGAAGTTAAGCGCGCGATTTCCAACATTTACCCTGTCACGCACGCGCTGCCGGAGTTGCATATATCTGAAGTAACAGCGTTAAAGCGCCGTTTACGTGATCGCGCTCACGGATTGATCGGTGCGAAAGCGATATTCCCTGCCCTGCAGTCGAACGGAAAAGGGCGGACGGATCAATGACCGAAGGCAAGAGTCCGGAAGATATCTGGCACATCATCAGCGAACAGCGGCGCATGATGCGCGACCATTTTCGCCGTGATCCCACCAGCTACTCGGTGCGTCGGGAAATGTCGCGCCGGCAGATGGCGCAGAAGCAGGACGATCAGACGCAGGACGTCTGAGCGCCGTCCTCGAACGCCGCGATGATCGGGCACGGCCCTTCATCGGAGGCATGGCATTGCCGGGCCAGCCGCGTCAGCGCCGCCCGCGCCGCCTCCAGTTCCGCGATCTTCACATCCAGCGCCGCGATCCGATCGGCCGCCAGCTCGCGCGCCCGTTTACGATCCTGCCCGACATCGAGCTGCAGCAGTTCGCCAATCTGTTCCAGCGTGAAGCCCGCCGCCTGCGCCGACCGGATGAAGCGCAGCCGCCGCACGTCGCCCTCGCCATAGCGGCGCACGCTGCCCTCCGGCCGATCGGGCGCATCCAGCAGGCCGCGCCGCTGGTAGAAGCGCACCGTCTCCACCCCGACATCGCCCGCGCGGGCCAGCGCGGAAATTGTCATGCTCATGCCTTGACTCCGTACCATGGTACAGACCCTATATGAGGGGTATCGCAGCGTAAACAAGGATGATGCAATGTCCCCAGCCTCGGGTAATCCGGCCCCGGAAAAGACGGCCCAGCTCTACCGTATGGTGATGCCCGGCCATGTCTGTCCCTATGGCCTCAAGGCGCGCTGGCTGCTGCGCCGCCATGGCTATCGGGTCGAGGATCATGCCCTTACCAGCCGGGCCGAGACCGACGCCTTCAAGGCGCAGCATGACGTGAAAACGACGCCGCAAATCTTCATCGATGGCCGGCGGATCGGCGGCCATGACGATTTGCGCCGCTTCCTGGGGCTCAAGGTGACGGTGCCCGGCGCGACCAGCTATGTGCCCGTCCTCGCCGTCTTCGCCGTCGCCGCACTGCTGGCGCTGGCGATCAACTGGCTAACCTTGGCGCCGCTGGTCGGCCTGCTGACGCTCGAACGGTTCATCGCCATCGCCATGATGCTGCTTGCCATGCTGAAGCTGCAGGATGTGGAGCGGTTTGCGACCATGTTCCTGAACTACGACCTGCTCGCGCGCCGCGTCATTCCTTATGGCCGCATCTATCCCTTCCTGGAACTGGGCGCGGGCGCGCTGATGCTGACCGGCCTTGCCCCCTGGCTGTCGATCCCGGTCGCCCTGTTCATCGGCGGCATCGGCGCGACATCGGTGTTCAAGGCAGTCTATATCGAGAAGCGCGAACTCAAATGCGCCTGCGTCGGCGGCAGCAGCAACGTGCCGCTCGGCTTCGTCTCGCTGACCGAGAATGTCATGATGGTCGCCATGGCCCTGTGGATGCTGGCAGGCATCCACTGATCCAACAACGCGGATGGTTGCCGGCATCCATTGAGCCGGTTGGACGGGGAGACTACTCCCCGTCCCGTCCATAGTCGTCGGGCAGGAACTGCACCCCGTCCGCCGTCGGCACCACCGTCAGATAGGTAAGATAGACCGGCACCGGCCGGGGCAGCGGCACATATTGTTCGGGTGCGTCGCTCTCTGCGGTCGGCGTCTTGCCGAAGAACCAGCGCCCCAGACGCTGTGCATCCTCCAGCCGGACGCAGCCATTGCTGAAATGGCGCACCGGCTTGGCGAACAAAGCCCGGTCAGGTGTGTCGTGCAGATAGATGCCCAGGTCATTGGGGAACATGAACTTGATCTTCCCCATGGCATTATTGCCGCCCGGCAACTGGCGCACGCGCAATTCGCGCTGCCCCGCTGCCACCGCCTGCCAGTCGATCTCGCTCTGGTTCAGCGTCTGCGCGTCGGCGGTCCAGTCGCTCAGCGCCTCATAGCGCATCTTCCTGAGCGTCGCCCCGTCCAGTATCTTGGGGGCGATCTTGCGCTCGACCAGGTCGGGCGGGACATTCCAATAGGGATTGAGCGTCGCATAGCGGATCATGCCCGCCATCATCGGCGTCTGGCTTTCCTTGGCGCCGGCCACGACCTTCATCGATCCGTCCAATTCGCCGCCGCTATAATAATAGAGCCGCGCCGATGCCGCATCGACCTCGACATGCCGCACCCATGGGCCGGGCAGCAGCCGCGCCCGCTCCAGATTGAGCGTCAATATCCGGGCATAATGGCCCGGTCCACGATTGAGCGCCTCGATCGTCTGCGCGCCGGCAATGCCGTCGGCATCCAGCCCGTGATCGGCCTGGAACAGCTTGACCTTGGCCGCCAGCGCCTTGTCATAATCGACCCCGTCGGGCAGCCCCAGCCGATGGCGCAGGATCGCGATCTCGCCACTCGATCCGCCCGGCCGCAGCTTGACGTCGGTCGGCACGTTCACCGCCGGCAGGCCGCCCCAGCGCGTTGCATAAGCACCGCTCGCCGCGCGCAGCTTCATGTAGAGCGGGCTCATCCAGCCCGCCTTCTCGACATAGGTGGCCAGCGACGGCGCGACCGCCGCCGCGCGCAGCACCTCCGCCGCATCGGGAGCCTGCGGCTCCACCTCGGGGTCGAGATAGCGCATCTTCACCGCCTTGGACGGGCGGCGCACATCGGCGACATAGGTGGCCAGCGCCTTCGACAGGGCGACATCGACCCGCGCCAACGCCTTGGGGTCGCCCGAGGCATCGGCCTCCTTGATCGCCCGTAACAATCCCCTGGCATCATAGTCGCGCGATCGCAGCCCGTCCTGATCGGCACTGCCGAGCAGCGTCAGCAGCGCTTGCGCCGGTTCGGCGCGGACCTTGCCCTTGTCGCTCCACAGCGGCCAATAGCCACGGGTGCCATAGAAATCGCGCAGCTTGCCGCTTGCCGCCGACCGGATTTCAGCAGCCACGCTCGACCGCGCAGCCGTGTCGCTGGCGACCGGCTGCGCAGCCGCCATCCCCGGCGCGGAACCGGCGATCAGCATGGCGAGGATCAGGGAAACAGGATGTCGGGGGGCGCGGCGGGTATGCCGCGCCCGGAAAGGAAGGTTGCTCAGCCGCGTTCTCCGGAACGGGGCGGCGCCGGCGGCGGCGGCGGGGGCGGACAGGGCGGCCCCTGGATCGGGTGATAGATGCCATCCGACGTGTAATAGCCGTCGACATAGCCATCGCCGTTGCGGTCTGCGGCCACCGTGCCGGCAATCGCGCCCGGCCCCAGCGGCGGCGCGCTGGTCACCGGCGCATCATTTTTCGAGCAGGCGCTCAGCGCCAGCAGGCTACCGGCGACCAGCGCCATTGTCTGGATTTTCATACCATCTCCCTGTGCGCCACGATCCTGTCGCGACGCCAATTGGACCCACTGCCGGGATGCAGTGCGACGACAACGGTTCAGGGGCGAAATGGAATCCATTACCCTTGTGCAATGACGGCAGGACGTGCCTCAAGCGCGCCCAGCTGTTGAGCATATAGGATCAGTCGCGGACCCAGTCGGCGGAAGCGATACCCTGCGCATAGAGCAGCACCGACAGGTCGCCATGGACGATCTCGGCCGCTGCCGCTGCGCGGGTCTTGGGCTTGGCATGATAGGCGACGCCCAGCCCCGCCCCCTCGATCATCGGAATGTCATTGGCGCCATCGCCCACCGCCAGCGTCAGCGCACGGTCAATCCCGCCGTCGATCGCGGCCTCCAGTTCGGTGCGCTTGCGCGCGGCATCGACGATCGGCACGGTAACGGTGCCAAGCAGCGCGCCATCGGCGATTTCCAGTACATTAGCGACATGGACGTCGAAGCCGATTTCCGCCGCCACCGGCCCGGTGAAGCGGGTGAAGCCACCCGACACGAGCAGCGTCCGAGCACCACGCGCCTTCATCGTACGCACCAGTTCGCGCGCACCGCCCATGATCACCACCCGCTCCTCGCGGCATTGGTCGATCGCGCTGTCGGGCAGGCCTTTCAGCAGGGCGACGCGGCCATGCAGCGCGCCTTCGAAATCCAGCTCGCCGCGCATCGCCCGTTCGGTGATCTCGGCGATCTGCGGCTTGATCCCGGCATAGTCGGCCAGTTCATCGATGCACTCGACCGTGATCATGGTCGAATCCATGTCGGCGATCAGCAGCTTCTTCTCGCGGCCCTGCGCCATCTGCACGATCACGTCGACCCGATCGCCAATGTCGGTGAGCGCAGCGCGCGCGGTGACGGGATCGCTGCCGAAGAAAATATCGGCCGCCTTGCCCTCGTCCAGCCAGACGCTATCGACCGGGGCGCAGCCGGCAGAGGCCAGCCGTCCGGCCGCTTCGGCAATATCCGCCTGTTTCAGGGTCTCAACTGCCACTAAGGTCGCGACGAACATGAACACTCCCGCACATATGCCGGGCGAATCCCGCCCACCGGTCGCGCTTATTGCCGGGCCGACCGCCAGCGGCAAGAGCGCGCTCGCCGTCCGCCTGGCCCAGATCGCCGACGGCATCGTCATCAATGCCGATGCCAGCCAGGTATATGCCGACCTGGCGATCCTGTCCGCCCGCCCGTCGCAAGAGGAAATGGGCGGCGTGCCGCATCGCCTGTTCGGCCATATCGACGGAGCGGAAGCCTGCTCCGCCGCGCGCTGGGCCGCCGAGGCCAGGGCGGAGATCGACGCCGCCCATCAAGCCGGCAAGCTGCCCGTGCTGGTCGGCGGCACCGGCCTTTATATACGGACCTTGCTCGACGGTATCGCGCCGGTGCCGGAAATCGACGCCGATATCCGCGCCGCCGTCCGCGCCATGCCGGTGACGCAGGCGCATGAAGCATTGCGCAGCGAAGACCCGGAGGCCGCCGCCCGCCTCGCCCCGGCCGACACCACCCGCGTTGCCCGCGCGCTGGAAGTGGTGCGATCGACCGGCAAGCCGCTGAAGATATGGCAGCAGCACAAGCAGGGCGGCATCGCCGACCGGATCAGCCTGTCCCCGATAATCCTGCTGCCGCCGCGCGACTGGTTGATCGAACGGTGCGACCGGCGGTTCGAGCTGATGGTCGATCAGGGTGCCGTTGCCGAGGTGGAGGCGTTGTTGCCCCGCAACCTCAATCCCGACCTGCCAGTGATGCGCGCGATCGGCGTGCCGGAAATCGCCGCCTGGCTCAAAGGTGACATCGATCGTGACACGATGATGGCCCGTGGCCAACTCGCCACGCGCCAATATGCCAAACGCCAATATACCTGGTTCTCCAACCAGCCGCCGCAGGACTGGCACCGCGAAAAGAGATCGATTGATGCTGAAATTGCCAATGAATTAGCAATTAAATTACAACAATAGGGATTGACCACGCATTTTATGTCCTCTAGACGCTGGCGCCTTGCCAATGCGGGCGCGACGGCGCAGACCCGCGAGCCAGCATCTTAAAAAAGAGGAGTTTCATCGTGGCCGAAAAGAGCGGCGCGGACATTTTGGTCGAGTGCCTGGTTGATCTGGGCGTCGAAGTTGTGTTCGGCTATCCGGGCGGCGCCGTGCTGCCCATCTATGACGCGCTCTATAATCACCCCACGATCAAGCATGTCCTAGTGCGCCACGAGCAGGGCGCGACCCACATGGCGGAGGGCTATGCCCGTTCGACCGGCAAGCCGGGCGTCGTCCTGGTCACCTCCGGTCCGGGCGCGACAAATGCCGTCACCGGTATCACCGACGCGCTGCTGGATTCGATCCCGATGATCGTCATCACGGGTCAGGTGCCCACGCAACTGATCGGCACCGACGCCTTCCAGGAAGCGGACACGGTCGGCATCACGCGCCACTGCACCAAGCATAATTATCTGGTGAAGGATCCGGCCAAGCTGGCCGGCGTCGTCCATGAGGCGTTCCATATCGCCACCACCGGCCGCCCCGGCCCGGTCGTCGTCGACATTCCCAAGAATGTCCAGATCGCGACCGCGCCCTATGCCCGGCCGGAACTCAAGGTCCATGCCAGCTATCATCCGCAGACCAAGGCGGATGCCGCCGCGATCGACGCGGCGGTCGAGATGCTGGCCGCGGCGGAACGGCCGATCTTCTACACCGGCGGCGGCGTCATCAATTCGGGTCCGCAGGCCAGCGCCCTGCTGCGCGAACTGGCAGCGATGACCGGCGCGCCCGTCACCTCGACCCTGATGGGCCTGGGTGCCTTCCCCGCTTCGTCCGACCAGTGGGTCGGCATGCTGGGCATGCACGGCACCTATGAAGCCAATTGGGCGATGAACCAGGCGGACCTGATCCTGTGCATCGGCGCGCGTTTCGACGATCGCGTCACCGGCCGGCTGGACGCTTTCGCGCCCAACAGCCGCAAGGTGCATATCGATATCGACCGCAGTTCGATCAACAAGATCGTCGACGTCGATGTCGCGGTCGTCGCCGATGTCGGCAGCGCGCTGGAAGACATGATCGCCCTGTGGAAGCAGCGCGGCCATGAAAAGGCGGACCTGTCGGGCTGGTGGGCGCGGATTGCCGAATGGCGTGCCAAGAAGAGCCTGTCCTACCCCGAAAGCGGCAGCGAGATCATGCCGCAAAAGGCGATCGCGGACCTCTACAAGGCGACCCGCGCGACCGGCAAGGACATCATCATCACCACCGAAGTCGGCCAGCATCAGATGTGGGCGGCCCAGCATTTCGGTTTTGAAGAACCGAACAAGTGGCTGACCTCGGGCGGCCTGGGCACGATGGGCTATGGCTTCCCCGCCGCCATCGGCGCGCAGATGGGCAATCCCGACAGCATCAGCATCTGCATCGCCGGCGACGCCTCGATCCAGATGAACATCCAGGAAATGGGGACGGCCAGCCAGTATCGGCTACCGGTGAAGATCTTCATCCTGAACAATGAATATATGGGCATGGTCCGCCAGTGGCAGGAACTGACCTATGAAAGCCGCTATTCCAACAGCTATTCGGACAGCCTGCCCGACTTCGTGAAGCTGGGCGAAGCCTATGGCTGGACCGGCATCCGCATCGAAGGGCCGCAGGAACTGGAGGCCGGCATCCGCCAGATGCTGGAAACCGACGGTCCCGTGATCGTCGACTGCCGCGTGGCAAAGCTGTCCAACTGCTTCCCGATGATCCCGTCGGGTGCGGCCCATACCGAAATGCTGCTCGATCCCAACCAGATCGAAGGCGTCATGTCGGACGAGGCAAAGGCACTGGTGTGACCACCCCCGCCAAGGTCCGCATTTTCGTGACCGAACCCTGGGATTTCGAACGGATCACAGGCACGACCGAACTCACCGGCTGGACCAGCGACCATGCTGACCCCGACAATGAGGAATGGGAAGTGCATCTGGATAGCGGGTTCGAATATCATGGCCTGCAGGTCGATCGGCTGCTGGCCGGCCCACGCTATGTGGGCGAACATCTCCTGCGGATGTTCGACGCGGTGACGGCCTTCCCCGTCCGCCTCGCCCACCCGCAGGACGATGATTGGCACTATGCCTTTATCGGCATGATCTCGCCGCGCCCCGAGCGCGAAGAAATGGAAGACGGGAACAGCATCTGATGCATATCCACGAAGAACAGAGCGAGCGGCACGTCCTGTCGCTGACGGTGTCGAACGAGGCGGGCATCCTGGCCCGTATCGCCGGCCTGTTCACCGCGCGCGGCTATAATATCGACAGCCTGACCGTGGCCGACATTACCGACGACCATGCGATCAGCCGCATCACCATCGTCACCAACGGCCCGCCCAAGGTGATCGACCAGATCATCGCCCAGCTCGACCGGCTGGTGCCGGTGCACAAGGTGACCGACCTGACCGACGCAGGCCCGTTCGTCGAGCGTGAACTGGCACTGGTCAAGGTCGCCGGCACCGGCGAGGACCGGATCGAGGCGCTGCGCCTGGCCGACGTGTTCCGTGCCAAGGTGGTCGACACCACGATCGAGAGCTTCATCTTCGAGATCACCGGCACGACCGAGAAGATCGACAATTTCGTCGGCCTGATGCGCCAGATCGGCCTGGTCGAGGTCGGTCGCACCGGCGTTGCCGGCCTGATCCGCGGCAAGGAGCCGGCCTGATATCTGCCCCTCTCCCACCGGGAGAGGGAGGGGCCCATCGCGCAGCGATGGGAGGGTGAGGGCGCGAAATGCGCCGACGCCCGGTGGTTCCCCCTCACCAACTTCGACTAGGGCCGGTCGGCCCAAGTCTTCGTATCCTCTCCCTCCAGGGAGAGGGTCAGGATATGAAAAGGGAAGACGAACAATGAAGGTTTATTACGATCGCGACGCAGACATCGGCCTGATCAAGGGTAAGAAGGTCGCCATTCTGGGCTATGGTTCGCAGGGCCACGCCCATGCGCAGAATCTGCGCGACTCCGGCGTTGCCGAAGTCGCCATCGCCCTGCGCCCCGGTTCGCCCAGCGCCAAGAAGGCCGAAGGCGCCGGTTTCAAGGTGCTGCCGAACAAGGAAGCCGCCCAGTGGGCCGACGTGCTGATGATCCTGGCGCCCGACGAGCATCAGGCCGCCATTTATGAAGCCGACATCAAGGGCAATCTGCGCCCCGGCGCAGCACTCGCCTTCGCCCATGGCCTGAACATCCATTTCGGCCTGATCGAAGTCCCCGCCGACATCGACGTCATCATGATCGCGCCCAAGGGCCCCGGCCACACCGTGCGCGGCGAATATCAGCGCGGCGGCGGCGTGCCCTGCCTGATCGCCGTCCATCAGGACGCGACCGGCAACGCCCATGACATCGCCCTGTCCTACGCTAGCGGAGTCGGCGGCGGCCGCAGCGGCATCATCGAAACCAACTTCCGCGAGGAATGCGAAACCGACCTGTTCGGCGAGCAGGCCGTTCTGTGCGGCGGCGCCACCGCGCTGGTCCAGGCCGGTTTCGAAACCCTGGTCGAAGCCGGCTATGCCCCGGAAATGGCCTATTTCGAGTGCCTGCACGAGTTGAAGCTGATCGTCGACCTGATGTATGAAGGCGGCATCGCCGACATGCGCTACTCGATCTCGAACACCGCCGAATATGGCGACATCAAGACCGGCCCGCGCATCATCACCGAGGAAACCAAGAAGGAAATGAAGCGCGTTCTGGCCGACATCCAGTCGGGCCGCTTCGTCAAGGACTTCATCCTCGACAACCGCGCCGGTCAGCCGGAGCTGAAGGCCAGCCGCAAGCAGGCCGCCGCCCACCAGATCGAAAAGACCGGTTCGCAGCTGCGCGCCATGATGCCCTGGATCGGCGCCAACAAGCTGGTCAACAAGGACAAGAACTAAGTCCTTTCGCGCACCGGAAACGGAACGATCCGTTTCCGGTTACGCCTCTGGAACAATCGAGGGACGTGGCATATTCTGTGCTGCGTCCCTTGAATGCTTTTGGAGAGCGTTTCCCATGCGCAAATATCTGATCTCTGCCGCTGCCCTGATCGCGGTCGCCGGCGGCACTGTCGTCATCGCCCAGGCCCCGATGGCCGTCCCCGGCAGCAAGGATGTCGCCAAGGTCAGCGGCGGCACCTACAGCGTCGAACCCAGCCACACCCAGATCGTCTTCGCCTATGACCATATGGGCTTCACCAACAATATGGGCGTCATCACCCAGCCGACCGGCACGCTGACGCTGGACAAGGCCAATCTCTCGGCTTCGAAGGTGTCGATCACCCTGCCGATCGCCAACCTCACCACCGGCATCCCGGCACTGAACGAGCATCTCGCCAAGCCCGAATTTTTCGACGCCGCCAAGTTCCCGACCGCGACCTTCGTGTCGACCGGCGTGAAGCCCGACGGCGCGACCGGCGCGGACATCACCGGCAACCTGACCATCAAGGGCATCACCAAGCCGGTAACGCTGGATGCCGAATTCTATGGCGCCGGTGCGAACCCGATGAACAAGAAGGAAAATGTCGGCTTCGTCGCGACCGGCACGATCAAGCGCAGCGATTTCGGCATGGGCGGCTTCGTCCCCGTCGTCGGCGACAATGTCGAACTGAAGATCATCGTCGCCTTCCAGAAGTGATGCGATGATCCCCCGCCCGGCCCGCGCGATCCTGCTTCTGAGCCTGATCGCGTGCGGGCCGGCGGTGGCCAGTCCGGATGGCGGCCCTGCGCTCTATGCGCCGGGCCGCTATCTGGTGGATGGCGCAGCGACCAAAGTCCACTTCCATGTGAAGGCGCTGGTCGGCGGCTATGAAGGCGATTTCACCCAGCCCGAAGGCATGGTGCTGATCGACGCCACCCGGCCCGAGCGGGCCGACGTCGATATCAGCTTCCCGGTCGAGAAGATGACCACGGGCGATGCTTCGACCGACGCCATGCTGAAAGGCGACAGCTTTTTCGACATGGCCCATTTCCCGATCGTGCGCTTCACTGCACAGGATGCGCCCCTCGTCGGCAGCGACAGCGCGACGATCATTCCCGGCGAACTCACCATGCACGGCCAGACCCGCGCGGTCGCCCTGTCGGTCCGGCTGACCGGTGTCACGCCCGACGAAGCGCCCGGCATCGCTACCCTTCACTTCACCGGCAGCATGAGCGTCGAACGCAGCCAATATGGCATGGGCTTTGGCCGCCCCTTCGTGTCGGACAAGGTCGACCTGACCATCGACGCAATTTTCCGTCGCGCCTGACGCCCCTTTCGCAAGAAACGGCTTTACGCTCCTCCTGTCCGCGTTTATGGGACAACATCATGCAGAGCGTCGCGCTTCTTACCCTGCTACGACTTACACGCCCTTAGGCGTGGCTTTTGTGCTGCCTTCCGGCTAAGGGCAGCGTCGATCCGCCTAAGGGCATTCATCACAGTCAAGTCGTACCCCGGAGCGCGCAATAGCGTCCCGAGCCAGGAAGTAGTTTGATCCCATGATGCTGACCGATCCTTCGCAGAAATACCGCCCCTTCCCCCAGGTGGACCTGCCCAATCGCCAATGGCCGTCTAAGGTCATCACCAAGGCGCCCCGCTGGCTGTCGACCGACATGCGCGACGGCAACCAGTCGCTGATCGACCCGATGAATGCGGAAAAGAAGCGTCGCTTCTTCGACCTGCTGGTCAAGGTCGGCGTCAAGGAGATCGAGGTCGGCTTCCCCGCCGCCGGTGCCACCGAGTTCGACTTCATTTCGGGCCTGGTCAAGGAAGGCGCCATCCCCGACGATGTTATGCCCCAGGTGCTGACCCAGGCGCGCGAAGACCTGATCGCCACCACCTTCGAAAGCCTGCGCGGCGCGAAACAGGCGATCGTCCATGTCTATAACGCGATCTCGCCGGCCTGGCGGAACATCGTGTTCCAGATGGAACGCCCCGAAATCAAGCAGATCGCGATCAACGCCGCCAAGCTGCTGCGCGACAATGCGGCGCGCATGCCCGACACCGACTGGCATTTCGAATATAGCCCCGAAACCTTCTCGACCGCCGAGCTGGATTTCAGCCTGGAATGCTGCGAGGCGGTGATGGACATTCTCCAGCCGACCCCTGAGCGCCCGCTGATCCTGAACCTGCCGGCCACGGTCGAGTGCGCGACCCCCAACATCTATGCCGACCAGATCGAATGGATCTGCCGCAACATCTCGCGCCGCGACAGCGTGGTGATCTCGCTGCACACCCATAATGACCGGGGCACCGGCGTCGCCGCCGCGGAACTGGGCATCATGGCGGGCGCCGACCGCGTCGAAGGCTGCCTGTTCGGCAATGGCGAGCGCACCGGCAATTGCGACCTGGTGACCGTCGCCCTCAACATGTACACGCAGGGCATCGACCCGGAACTGGACTTCAGCGACATCGACGAAGTCATCCAGACCGTTGAATATTGCAACCAGCTGCCCGTCCACCCGCGCCATCCCTATGCCGGCGAGCTGGTGTTCACCGCCTTTTCGGGCAGCCACCAGGACGCGATCAAGAAGGGCTTTACCGCGCAGGAAGCGCGCAACGACCTGTTCTGGAACGTCCCCTATCTGCCGATCGACCCCAAGGATCTGGGTCGCGACTATGAGGCGGTGATCCGCGTCAATTCGCAGTCGGGCAAGGGCGGCGTCGCCTGGGTGCTGCAGCAGGACAAGGGCTACAAGCTGCCCAAGCGGATGCAGGCCGATTTCTCGAAGGTGGTGCAGGCGCTGGCCGACCAGTCGAGCCGCGAACTCAATGCCGCCGACATCTCGGCCGCGTTCGACGACTATTATCATCAGACCGGCGACCAGGCCTATAGCCTGATCGACTATCATGAGAGCGGCAGCGCGGGCGATCGCATCTTCACGGGCAAGATCGTCCATGAAGGCGGCGAGCGCTCGATCTCGGGTCGCGGCAACGGCCTCATCTCGTCGGTGCTGGCCGCGCTGCGCGACGAACTGGGCGTGGTGCTGGAGGTCGCTGACTATAATGAGCACGCCATCGGCGCCGGCACCGACGTGAACGCCGCCGCCTATGTCGAATGCCGCACTGCCGACGGCCGCACCGTCTTCGGCATCGGCACCGACAGCGACGTCGCGACCGCATCGGTCAAGGCCGTCCTCTCTGCCGCCAATGCGGTGGCTGTGCGGGGCTGATATCCATCCGTTCGCCCTGAGCGAAGTCGAAGGGCACGGCCGACCATCGGGAGGCCACTTCGCTTCGCTCAGTGTCGGGCTTCGACTTCGCTCAGCCCGAACGGATTAAAGATAGCCGTTACTTCGCCAGCGCCCGCACCACGCTGTCCCACTGGGCCAGTGATGCGGCGATGCCCGCCACCGGCACCCGTTCATTGAGGCCATGGGCAAAGCCGTCCTCGGCCTTCATGAACAGGCTGGAGACGCCATAGCTGGGCACGCCCAGCGCGCGGAAATAGAGGCTGTCGGTCGCGCCGGCCGACATGCCCGGCATGACCGTGATCGCGGGCGAGCGCGCCTTGATCGCGGCGGCCACCGCCTTCACCACATCGTCGCGCAATGGCGAGGCATCGCTGCCGGTCGGGTCATTGAGCGTGGTGAAGGTCGCGCTTTGATCATCCACCACCTTGACCAGTTGCGCCTTCACGTCGTCGATCTTCACGCCGGGAAAAATCCGGCAATTGACGCTGACCTTGGCACTTTGCGGCAAGGCATTGAGCGCATGACCGCCCGACAGCATGGTCGCGACGCAGGTGGTGCGCACCTGCCCGACAAATTCCGGCCGGCTCGACAATAGTTCCGCCGAGGCCGGATCCTGGGTCGCGGCATAGAGGCGCATCGCCTCCCCCACATCGCCACCGATCCGCTGCGCCGACAGGCTGAGCGACGCCTTGGTCAACTCGTTGATCATCGGCGGGAACCGATAGGCCGCGATCCGGTCGATCGCCTTGGCCAGCCGATAGATCGGGTTGCCCGGCGTCGGTGCGCTCGAATGGCCGCCCGGATCGGTGAAGCCGATCTCGAAATCGGCATAGGTCTTCTCGCCCGCCTGCAACTGGTAGAGGACAGGCTTGCCCGTCTCGTCGAGCAGACCGCCGCCGCCATCGCCGTTCAGCAACAGCTCGGCATCCTTGTACTTGGCCGCCAGCGCCTTGGTGGTGACCATGTTGGTCTCTTCGTCGCCCGACAAGAGCAGGATGACGGTGCGGCGCGGGGTCCAGCCCTCCTTCTTGAGTTGCGCCAGCGTCGCGACCATCATCGCCACGTCATATTTATTATCTTCCGACCCGCGCCCGAAAATATAGCCATCCTCCTCGACCGGGACGAAGGGATCGCGCGTCCAGTCGGCGCGGTTGGCGGCCACCACGTCCATATGACCGATCATCAGCATCGGCTTCAGGCTGGGGTCGCGCCCCTTGATCGTTGCCGCCAGGGTCGCGGTCTCGCCCATCGGGGTGATGACGATATCGGCATCGGCAAAGCCCGCCTGCTTGAGCACCGACGCATAATAGGCCGCGAGCGCCGGCACCTGCCCCGCGCCCTCGACCGTCTTGAACGCGACCGATCGCTTCAATATCTCCTTGGCCGCACCAGCGTCCGCCGCCGCCTGCGCCCCGATCGGCATTGCCAGCACCACCCCCGCCAGCAATATCCCCCGCAATTGCATATATTTATACTCCCTGATGGACCCGAGCAGCGATTGTGGCATAGCGGATCGCGCCGTTCCATGCGTTTGATCGAACGGCGCGCGGAAAGAGGGCCACCTTATCCGCACTGAACCCCTTGAAAGAATTGCTTGCGCGCAATCGGACAGATGCCATCCGATATAGCGCGCCGGTCGTCCAAAGGAAAAATGCCATCATGGCCCTCAATTATCGCAGCTTCGGCTTCCAGGTTCTGCTCGGCATGGTCGTGGGCCTTGCCCTCGGTCTCGTCGCGCGCCAGATCGGCGCAGGCCCCGATGGCGACCTCAACTGGCTCGCGACCACGCTCAAGACGGTCGGATCGATCTTCGTCTCGCTCCTGAAGGCGATCGTGCCGCCATTGGTGTTCGCCGCGATCGTCGCGTCGATCGCCAATCTGCGCGCGCTCGACAATGCCGCCCGTCTTGCCGGCCAGACCCTGCTCTGGTTCGCGATCACCGCGCTGATAGCTGTCAGCATCGGCCTCGCCATCGGCCTGATCGTGCAGCCGGGCGCGGGCCTGCACGGCACCGCGCTCGCCATGGGCAAGGCGGATAGCGTCGGCGGCTGGCTCGATTTCCTCAAGGGGCTGGTGCCCGGCAACAGCCTGGCCCTGTCGGCCGGCACCAAGATCAGCGACGGCAGCGCCAGCACCAGCATCTCGTTCAACATCCTGCAGTTGCTGGTCATCTCGATCGCGGTCGGCCTTGCCACGCTCAAGGTCGGCGACAAGGCGGAGCCCTTCCTGTCCTTCGTCCGCTCGCTGCTCGCCGTCGTCCGAGCGATCCTGGGTTGGGTCATCCGCCTGACGCCGATCGGCTCGGCCGCGCTGATCGGCACCGCGATCGCCACCTATGGCTGGAGCGCACTGGCGCAGCTCGGCACCTTCACCGCCGCCATCTACCTTGGCCTCGGCCTCGTCCTGCTGGTCGTCTACCCGCTGCTGCTGATCGCCAATGGCCTGAAACCCGGCCCCTTCTTCGCCAAGGCTTGGCCGGCAATCCAGCTCGCCTTCGTCTCGCGCTCGTCGGTCGGCACCCTGCCAGTGACCGAGACCGTGACCGAGCGGCTGGGTGTCGACAAGGGCTATGCCGCCTTCGCGATCCCGCTCGCCTCGACCACCAAGATGGATGGCTGCGCCTCCATCTATCCGGCACTGGCGGCGATCTTCGTCGCGGGCTTCTATGGCATCCCGCTGCACTTCATCGACTATGTGCTGATCGTCTTCGTCTCGGTCATCGGCTCGGCCGCGACCGCCGGCCTGACCGGCGCGATCGTGATGCTGACCCTCACCCTCTCGACGCTGGGCCTGCCGCTCGAAGGCGCCGGCCTGCTGCTGGCGATTGACCCGATCCTCGACATGGGCCGCACCGCCGTCAACGTCGCGGGCCAGGTGCTGGTCGGCGTGATCGTCGCCAAGCGCGAGGGCATTCTCGACGAGAGCGCCTATTATGGCGAAGGCGAACTGGTCGCCGCCTGATCGAAAACCGGGCGGCGCGGGCGTTCCGCGCCGCCGTCAGGGCAGTTGGCCGCGCCCGGTCGCCGTCCAATAGATGCCGCCCATCAGATGGTCGAGATAGCGCTGATCGCGATACATCTCGCCATTATGGCCCAGCGTGGTGACGAACACCCGCCCCTTCTCATAAGCATGATACCAGGCGACGGGATGCTCCCGCCCCATCGGTTTCGCCACCTGCCCCGGCCAGATTTTGGTCGGGTCGTAGCTGCTTTCCTCGACATTCAGCACCGGATGGATCGTCACCTTATAGGGGTTGGCGGTGACATAATATTCGTCGGTCCAGACCCAGCGATCGGGCAGGCCATAGGTGGCGGGAAATCCCTTGTCGGTCGGCGTCACCACCGCCGTCTGCACCATCGGATGGATGACGAAGCTGCGCCCGACCATCTTCTCGTACCAGGCCCATTCGCCCGGCGGCGTGATGAGCGCGCGATGCACGACGATGGCATTGCCGCCCGCCCGCATATAGGCCTCGAACCTGGCGCGCTGGGCCGGGTTCAGTTCCTCGCCCGGCGTGTTGAGGAACATCACCGCCGCATATTGGCTGAGATCGCCGTCAAAGACCGAGGTGTTGTTGGCCCAGGTGAAGCTGAAATCATGCAGCTTGCCCAGATGCTCCAGGCTGTCGCGCGCGATCGGGATATATTCATAATGATATTTGTTCGGGATGGCGAGGACGAGCAGCTTATACTGGTCCTCCGCCTGCACCGCTGCGGGCACCGACAGCGCCAGCAGGGTGATCAGCGCCCCGGCCTTGTTTCTCATCCGCCTGTCTCCTTCGCTCGCCTATCGCTAGGGCAGGCGGCGACGGAAAGATAGCGCTCCCATGGTCGTAATCAGCCCGGTAGCAGGCCGATCGCGTCCACTTCGACCAGGCATTCATGATGAAGTTCGGGCGCGGGCACCACCGTGCGCGCCGGCCGGGCGTCGCCCAGCATCTGCGCATAAATGGCGTTGAAACGCGGCCAGTTCTCGACGCCGACGATATAGGCGGTGACGCGCGCGATCCGCTCCGTCCCGCATCCTGCCTCTGCCAGGATCGCCAGCATATTGCCGATCGCCAGCCGCGCCTGATCCTCGAACGACAGGTCGCTGCGCGGCCCCTGCCCCGCCACCACCGGCAATTGCCCCGACACGAAGATAAAGCCATTCGCAATCGTCGCCTGCGCATAATGGCCGGCGGGTGCCGGCGCCTTGTCGGTCTCGATCCGCGTCACGTCCATCACCATCCTCCAAATCGCGGCCAGACCGCTTCCACCGCATCGCTGCCGCCCCGCACCACATGATAGCGATCATGCTGCGCCCCGGTGGCACAGGCATGATTGGGCAATATCCGCACCCGATCACCCACCGCCAGGTCCGGCAGCGCGCCCGATGCCCCCGGCCGCAGCGCGATGATGCCATGTTCCTGATTGGCATCGACCAGGACCAGATCGCCATAGGGCCGCCCGTCCCGGTCGCAGACCAGGCCATAGCCCTGATCGACATCCTGTTTCGCCGTGCCGCGATCGCGCGACATCGCCATCCAGCCGGCATCGACCAAGATCCAGCCCTTGTCCCGCTGATGCCCGATCACCGTCGCCAGCACCGACAGGGCGATGTCGTCCACCGAACAGATGCCGATCCCGGCCATCACCAGATCGAAGAAGACGAAGACGCCGGCGCGCACCTCGGTCACGCCGCTCAGGTCCGTGGCATGATGCGCGGTCGGGGTCGATCCGACGCTGATCACCGGGCAATCATGTCCCGCCTCTTTCAAGGTCCGCGCCGCCGCCAGCACGGCATCCCGCTCGGCATCGGCGCAGGCGCGCAGTTCCGCCGCGCCGCGCGCGCCATAGCTGCCGCCGGCATGAGTCATCACGCCGCGCAATGCGCCGCCCTGCGCCAGCGCCGCGCCGATCGCCCGCAACCGCGCCGCATCGCCGGGCTGCACGCCCGACCGATGGCCGTCGCAATCAATCTCGATCAACGCCGGAATGGCCGTGCCGGCCGCGCGCGATGCGGCCGCGACCGCCTCCGCCTGCTCGACCGAATCCAGCACGATCGCCAGGTCCACGCCCTGCGCCCGCAGCGCCAGTATCTCGGGCAACTTGGCCGGGCTGATACCGACCGCATAAAGAATGTCCTGCACCCCGGCCGCCGCAAAGCGGCGCGCCTCCTGCAGGGTCGATACCGTCGCCGGCCCCTGCGGCGTCGGCATCAGCCGCTGCGCGACCTCGACCGACTTGGCGGTCTTGAGATGCGGCCGCATCCCCACGCCCAGCCCGTCCAGATGCGCGCGCAGCCGCGTAATGTTGCGATCCATCCGGTCGGCATCCAGCACCAGGCACGGCGTCGGCAAGCTATCGAGGGAGGACAGTTCATCGGAAAGGGCAGACATAAGAGGCTCCGTTGCTGACCCGCAGATTGCCGAGATGCGGCGGCTTTTCAACGGGCTCGACGGATTTCGGCAATTTTTCCTCCTCCGCCGCAGCCCCTTGCCCGACTCATTTTCTTCCGTTATTTCTGTTTTTACAGAAAGGAACGTCATGCCACTTCTCGACCATCCCGATGCCAAGGCGTTCCTGCTCCACTGGGGCGAGATGGGCACCCAATGGGGTGTCAACCGGTCGGTCAGCCAGGTCCATGCGCTGCTCTATCTGTCGGACCATCCCCTGCCCGCTGACGAGATTGTCGACCAGCTCGGCCTTGCCCGCTCCAATGTCTCGACCGCGCTCAAGGAACTGCAATCCTATGCGATCGTCCGCCGCGTCCATGTCGAAGGCGACCGGCGCGACCATTTCGTCGCCGAAACCGATCTGTGGGAAATGCTCACCCGCATCGCTGCCGAGCGCAAGCGGCGCGAGATCGACCCGACCATCGCCCTGCTCAACGACCTCGCCCAGCGGCTGGCCAAGGATGAGAGTTGCCCGCCCCATGTGCGCGAGCGCATCACCCGCATGCATGAATTCATGTCGACGCTCGGCAACTGGTATGAGCAGGTCAACAAGCTGCCCAAGTCGACCCTGATCGCCCTCATGAAGCTCGGCAACAAGATCGCCCGCTTCATCCCCACCGGCAAGAGCAAGGACTAATCGCTGCTGATCGATGCGCCCTGACACCCGATCGCGCCCAGCTATTTCGGAGTTTACAGAAATGTCTGACGCAAACGACGAAAGCCCTGACCCCATCGCCCCGCCCGTCCGCACCGGATCGGCCCCGCTGCGCATCGCCTCGGCCGTCGCGCTGGCCATGGCCTTTGCGATCACCGTCTATCTGCTGCTCGACGCTACCCGCGTGAACGGCCTTGTCAGCTTCACCTTCCTGCTGCTCCTGCCGGCCGCGCTCACCGCTTTCGTTGCCTATGTCGGCGACCCCTGGGCGGAGCGGTCGCGCCGCTATTATATGACGATGCCGCTCTGGCTGCTGGGCGCGACCATCCTCCTGTCCGTACCGGTGCTGAAGGAAGGGGTGATCTGCATCGTCATGCTCGCCCCGCTGTGGATCGTCAGCGGTCTGGCAGGCGCCTATGCCACCTACCGGCTGCGCGGCCGGGCCGGCGATCGCGGCACCAGCTATTGCATGGCGGTGCTCGCCATGCCGCTGATCGCGATGCAGGTCGAACCGATGATCCCCCTGCCCGACGCCACCGCCACGGTCAGCCGCTCGATCATCGTGGAGGCCAGTCCGGACCGGATCTGGCCGCTGCTGCGCGGCATTCCCGATGTCCGACCGGGCGACGGCACATGGACCTTCACCCAGGATGTGCTGGGCGTGCCCCGACCGCTCGGCGCCCATATGCTGGGCGACGGGATCGGCGCGGTCCGCATGGCCGACTGGGGCCGGCAGGTGCGGTTTCGCGAGCATATCATCGACTGGCAACCGGGCCGCAGCATCGGCTGGCGCTTCGATTTTCGCGGGCTCGACGCCTGGCAATTCACCGACCGGCACCTGATGCCCGACAGCGCCTATTTCAAGGTGACGACCGGCGGCTATCGCATGGAACCGGCCGGCCCCGGCCGCACCCGCGTCATCATCGACACCCATTATTGGATGCAGACCCCGGTCAATGGCTATTCCCGGCTGTGGGGCGAAATCTTCCTGGGCGACATCGAAAAGAACCTGCTCGCCCTCATCAAGCAGCGCGCGGAGCGCCCGGTCGCGCCCACCATCCTCTGACTGCCACAAGGAGATGAACCATGGTTGAAACCGCCTATGCCCTCTATCTGGTCATCACGCTCGCCATCACCATCTGGGTCGCGCGCACCCTGTCTAAAAATGGCGAGGTCTTCCTGACCCAATGTTTCGGCCATGATGCGCAACTGGCCCGGTCGACCAACCATCTGCTCGTCGTCGGCTTCTACCTCGTCAACATCGGCTTCATCACCCTGACGCTCAGCCTGGGGAAGGAACCGACCAGCTATGCCGAAACGATCCGCTTCCTCAGCGCCAAGATCGGCCTCGCCGTGCTCGTGCTGGGCGGAATGCATTTCTTCAACATGGGCGCGATCGCCCATTTCGGTCGCAAGGTGAATGGCTGGCTGCACGACGGCCACACCCAGGCTGCCTGATCGCCAGCCGGGGGGGGGTGCCCCGTCCTTCCCCCTTTCCGGGAGGTTCCGATGTCCCATGCCGATCCTGCCCATCTTCGCGGCGCCGGCCGCGCGATCCTGACCGCCGGCCCGCTGTTCATGACGCTCTATCTGGCCGCCGATCTCTATCGCCGCATACCCGATGCCATTACGGTGGATCTGGGCATCCTCATCATCCTGCCCCTCATATTGCTCTTCGCGTTGATCTTCGGCCCCTTGGTTGCCGCCATCCCGATCATCATCGGGACGACGTCGATGCGCGTCCTGGCATATCATTGCCCCCTTTTTGCACCCCGCGCCTTCTGGTTGCTCGCCGGTGCCGCCATCGGCTTCGGCGTGGCTTATGGCTGCGACCTATTGGGGGAAGTCCCCGATTTGAGCTTTGCCCTGATCGCCACCAGCGGCCTCAGCGGCTGGCTGGCCTACACGCCGGAATAGTATTTCCGCGCCCCTGTCCTATTGGATCATGGCCCGCTATACTGATTGCATCTCATAACAATATGTCCCACTGGCGTTCGGAAATTGCCGAATGTGCGGGAAAAGTGCGAAGTTAAGCGAAATATGTCCAATCATCAGATCCATGTCATCGGCGGCGGTCTCGCCGGTTCGGAAGCCGCCTGGCAGCTCGCCCAGGCCGGTATCAAGGTCCGCCTGTCGGAAATGCGCGGCACCGGAGAGATGACCCCGGCGCACCAGACCGACGGGCTGGCCGAACTGGTCTGTTCCAACAGCTTCCGTTCCGATGACGCGGACAAGAATGCCGTGGGTTTGCTGCATCAGGAAATGCGCCGCCTCGGCTCACTGATCATGGACCGCGCCGAACCGGCCAAGGTGCCGGCCGGCTCTGCTCTGGCGGTCGACCGCCATGTCTTTTCCGACGGCGTCACCCGCGCGCTGGCCGAACACCCCAATGTCGAGATCGTGCGCGAGCGGATCGACACGCTGCCCACCGAAGGCATGACCATCGTCGCCACCGGGCCGCTGACCGCCGCCGCGCTCGCCAGCAGCATCGGCGAAGCAGCCGGCATGGAGCATCTCGCCTTTTTCGACGCGATCGCGCCGGTCATCCATTTCGACAGCATCGACATGGAAGAATGCTGGATGGCCAATCGCTGGGACAAGATCGGCCCCGGCGGCGGCGAGGGCAAGGACTATATCAACTGCCCGATGAACAAGGAGCAGTATCAGGCCTTCGTCCAGGGGCTGCTCGACGGCGAGAAGACCGAGTTCAAGGAATGGGAGTCGAGCACCCCCTATTTCGAGGGCTGCATGCCGATCGAGGTGATGGCCTCGCGCGGGCCGGAAACGCTGCGCCATGGCCCGATGAAGCCGATGGGGCTGGACAATCCCAAGACCGGCCGCTGGCCCTATGCCGTGGTCCAGCTGCGCCAGGACAATGCGTCGGGCACGTTGTGGAACATGGTCGGCTTCCAGACCAAGCTGAAGCATGGCGCCCAGGTCGAGCTGTTCCGCACCATTCCGGGGCTGGAAAAGGCAGAGTTCGCGCGGCTGGGCGGGCTGCACCGCAACACCTTCATCCAGAGCCCCAAGCTGCTCGATCCGACGCTGCGCCTGAAAAGCGCGCCGCATATCCGCTTCGCCGGACAGATGACCGGGTGCGAGGGCTATGTCGAAAGCGCCGCCATCGGCCTCATCGCCGGGCGTTTCGCTGCGGCCGAGATATTGGGCCAGGACCTGGCGCCGCCGCCCGCCGACACGGCACTGGGCGCGCTGCTCGGCCATGTCACTGGCAATGTCGAGACCGCCGACTATCAGCCGATGAACGTCAATTTCGGCCTGTTCCCGACGCTCGACGACGTCAAGAAAAAGCAGCGCAAGGAAGCCTATACCGCTCGCGCCCGCGCCTCCTTCGGTCGCTGGCTGGGTGAGGTGGTGGAACCGGCCTGATCCGTCAGGGAAAGGCTCAGCATTTGCAGCGCGGTTTCGCCACCCGCTTCGGCGCGGTGGTGGCGAATTCGGCCGGGGTCAGCTTGCCGTCCTTGTCGGCATCGGCCCCGGCAAAGCGATCCGCGGTGGCCACCGCCCATTCCTCGAACGACAGGAGATTATCCCTGTTCGCGTCGAGTTGTTTGAACGCGGCGGTGCGGCTGCCCAGCATTTCGATCCGGCTGATGATGCCGTCGCGATTGCGATCATAGCGGGCGAAGCGCTTTTCCTCGCGGCTCTGGGGACTGGCCTCGCCGGGCATCGGCGGCGCCTCCCCGACCGCATCGGGATCGCCCTCTGGCAAGGCTTCGTTGGCTGGCGGTGGCGGCGGCGCGAGCAGCGCCTTGGGCGGCGGCTCGTTGGTCGCCCGCCCCTGCCACCAGAACAGGCCGGCCGCGACCAGCAGCAACGCCCCCATGCCACCTGCCAGCAACCGTCCCATCGCCCGCTCCCCCGTTCGTGACGGCAGCGAACCTATCGCGATCGACTAGCGCCCGACAAGGGCGATCCGCATCAGCCGCCATGCCATGTTCCGCGTCAGCCCGACCGGCGCCCGCTGTCCCCGCTCGACATCATGCCGTGCCAGCAGATAGGCGATGCGCAACGGCTTCCACGCGCTGGGCCACACCGGATCGCCCATCTGCGGCAACAGGTCGCGGGCCAGACCGATGGCCGCATCCGCCAGTGCCTCGTCGCCGCTATGGGCAGACAGGTCCCACAAGGCCCAGATCTTGCCCGCCGCGATCAGCCAGTCGGGTGCATCGGCCACATCGGCCAGCGCCTGGAACAGCCCGCCGCCGCGCCCGGCGGCATAGTCGCGCAGGCCGGTGAGGTCGATCTCCGGCTCCACCACCAGCACTTCCCAGCCATCCAGCATCGCCGGGATACCGGGCGCGGCCAGCGCACCGATCGCGCGGAGCCAGTCGACCACCGGTTCGCCCTGCCCCTTGACGCCCGCCTCGTCACTGACGACGCTCAGCCACCAGGCGAGGCGCATCTGTCCGATCGCCGGATCGCTGGTGGTTCGCGCAATTTGCGCAAAGCGCTGATCCAGCGCCCAGAGCGCCCGATGCCGCTCGGCAAAGCGCCCCGCATGCCCGGAAAGCAGGCGCGCCAGCGGCGCCAGATCGTCCGTGCGATCCATCATTTCGATACCGATCTAAAAATGGCTTATCAATCCTTTAACCAGACTTCGCATAGAGACCCTAACCAGTCCCGTTGCATGGCCGACGATGGCCCTGTCCAGATTTCTGGGGGGAAACGGGCGACATGGGTGAATGCGGAACATGGGCAAGCAGATCAAGCGCGCGATGACATTCCTTGGCCGGCTTCGGCGCAACCAGGCGGGCAACACGCTCGCCATGGTGGCCGCAGCGGTCATTCCCCTTGCCGGTCTGATCGGGGGCGGCGTGGACATGAGCCGCGCCTATATGGTCCGCGCGCGCATGCAGCAAGCCTGTGACGCCGCCGCACTGGCGGGACGGCGTGCAATGACGACCGCGTCGATGACCGAAGACAACAAGGCTGAAGCGAAGAAATTCTTCGACTTCAACTTCCCGCAGCAGACCTTCGGCGCCGCCAACTTCACGCCCGTGATCCAGAGCAAGCCCGGCGAGACGACCACCGTCCAGGTGTCGGCCGAAACCACCATCCCGACCACCATCATGCGCATCTTCGGCATCCAGACATTGTCGCTGGCGGTAAACTGCGATTCCCGTTTCGACATCGGCAATACCGACGTGATGCTGGTGCTGGATACGACCGGGTCGATGGCCGATTCCATTTCCAATGGCTCAGGAGGCACGGTTGTAAAGCTCACCGCCCTGCAGCAGGCGGTAAGAGATTTCTATGATACGCTAGGTCCTGGCTCCGACAGCAGTGGCCGCATCCGCTACGGCTTCATGCCCTATAGCTCCACTGTCAATGTAGGTTATCAATTGCCCACCAGCGCGGTACTCGGGGGCACGGCCGGCGAGACATGGACTTATAACAGCCGCTATGCGTGGTATTACTGGGAAAACACGTCGACGGACACGACCTGCTACAAGCGCAACGGCTCAAACACCTGCTACACATCAGCCCAGAATGCGATCAATGGATCAGGTGGGACCAATCTGAACGGGACCGACTGCTCCAACTGGCAGAATGCCTCCGCGACCACAAGCGGCAGCGCGCCCAGCAACACCGCACGGACCGTCTACAGCTATGGCGGCTGGAACAACAGCACGTCGAACGCCCCATCGGGCAGCACCGCACGCGTGTGCGTGCGCAAAGAGCTGACGACAACCAAGACCTACTTCACCTCAACCACTCCTGGTCCGGGACGCACCCGCTACACCAACTGGACCTACACCAACGTAGCGTTCAACATGAGCGACTTCATCAAGGGCGAACCTATCCAGAATCCCGCCTTTGAGTGGGGTACCAACGCGACATGGTCTGGCTGTATCGAGGAACGCGATACGGACAGCACCATTAACGCAAATTCGTCGACCTCTTCCATTCCAGCGACCGCCTTTGATCTTCAGATCGATACGGCACCGACGACGACTGCTACAAAGTGGCGCCCATTCTGGCCCGACGTCGAATACACACGCGGTGGCTCTTGGCTCAACAGTTCAAACAACATCAGCAACGGCTATGTCGCTTGCCCCAGCCAGGCACGTAGGCTGACTTCTTATGCCAGCCGCACCGCCATTCCGGACGGTCAAACCAGCAGCTATGACAGCTATGTCGACAGTCTGGTTGCAGTTGGCGGCACCTATCACACCATTGGTATGATGTGGGGCGCGCGCTTCCTGTCGCCGACCGGAATCTTCGCATCGGATAACGCCAACGCGCCCAACGGCTTCAACATTTCGCGCCACATCGTGTTCATGACCGACGGCGTCATGCAAGCCTACAACAATGTCTACGGTGCCTGGGGATATCAGACACTCGATCAGCGCGACGGTCCCGCCGGCGCTTCCAATGACGACCTGACGGCCATTCACAACCGTCGCCTGGAAATGATGTGCAATGCAATCAAGTCCAAGGGGATCACCATCTGGGTGATCGGATTCAGCAATTCGAACGTGATGAGCACTCCTTTGCAGAATTGCGCCAGCAGCGCCAATCATTGGAGCATGAACTATTCCGCAGCGCAGTTGAAAACGACCTTCCAGAACATCGCCAAGAATATTGGCGGCTTGCGGTTGTCCAACTGATGCGCTGGCCGTTTCACCTCCCCCGTGATCTACAGCGTGATCAACGTGGCGCGACGCTGATGGAGTTCGGCCTGATCGTCACGCCCCTCTGCCTGTTCATCATGGGCGTCGGCGACTTGGGCTATCAGTCCTATCTGCGCTCGGTGACCCAGGGTGTGCTCGACAGAGCCGCTCGCGCGGCATCGGTCGGGACACTCAACAGCACCCAGATCGACGCCTATATCGATGCGCAGATGCAGGCGATCAACAGCAAGAACGGCTCCACTTCGGTGACCAAGAAGAGCTATTACAACTTCTCGCGCGTGGGAAAGCCCGAGAAGATCACCACGGATACGGCACCGCTTGGCAGCTTCAACACGGGCGATTGCTTCGAGGATTCCAATGGCAATGGCAGTTACGACAGCAGCGCAGGCTCCACCGGCCTTGGTGGAGCTGATGATATCGTCTTCTATCAGGTGACTGTATCCATGCCCCGCCTGTTCCCGATGGCCAAGCTGCTGGGCTGGAGCGCGACCCAGACCGCCACGGCCAACGCCACCATCCGCAACCAGCCCTGGTCCAACCAGGCAACATTGCCGATCATCTGCACATGAAACCGACCCACCTCCCCCTTGCGCGCTGGGCGCGCCGTCTGCGCGACGATCAGTCGGGCCTGGCCCTGATCGAATTTGCCTATTCGTTGCCGGTGCTGATGGTCCTCTCCATGGGCGGATTGGAAATCGCCAATCTGGCAACCGCCCATATGCGCGTTAGCCAGATCGCGATGCTGGTAGCCGACAACGCCTCGCGCGAGCGAACCTCGATTGACGAGGCGGATATCAACGAAATCTTCACCGGCGCCGAACTGGCCGGCGCCAACCTCAAGGATTTCAAGGCGAATACCCGCATCTTCCTGTCCGACCTGGAGCCCAATACCCAGACCGGCACCAAGGCAGGGCAATATATTCGCTGGCAGCGCTGCTGGGGTGGCGGTACCTTTACCTCCACTTACGGCAAGGCCGGCGACGGCACTAGCGACGCCACATTGGCGGATGGGCTTGGCCCCACCGGCACCAAGATCAAATCGGGCAGCGGCACGGCCGTGATGTTCGTGGAAGTGGCCTATACCTATCAGCCGCTGGTCTCCAACAGCATCTTCGGCACGAAAGTCATCCGCTACACCAGCGCGTTCAACGTGCGCGAACGGACCGACCAGGCAATGAAAAATGCCGGCAACCTGTCCACCTCGCAGACTGCAGCCTGCTCCTGATAGCCGGCCACCATAGGTCTGATTAAAAAAAGGGGCGATCCGATCGGACCGCCCCTTTTCTGTGCTTACTTGTAGCAGACTTTCTTGGCCGCTTCGACGACGCGGGCCGCGTCGATCAGTGCCAGCTTTTCGAGGTTGGCGGCATAAGGCAGCGGCACATCCTCGTTGGTGACGCGCAGGACCGGGGCGTCGAGATCGTCGAAGCCCTTTTCCATCACGACCGCGGCGATTTCCGACGCGATCGAGCAGGTCGGCCAGCCTTCTTCCACCACCACCAGGCGGTTGGTCTTCTTGAGGCTCTCCAGAACCGTCGCGGTGTCGAGCGGGCGCAGCGTGCGCAGGTCGATCACTTCGGCATCGATGCCCTCGGCGGCAAGCTGCTCGGCCGCGTCGAGCGCCAGGCCTACGCCGATCGAGTAGCTGACCAGGGTCACGTCCTTGCCCGGACGCATGATGCGCGCCTTGCCGATCGGCAGGACATAGTCGTCGACCTTGGGCACGTCGAAGCTGCGACCATAGAGAAGTTCATTCTCCAGGAAGACGACCGGGTCGGTCGAGCGGATCGCGGCCTTCAGCAGGCCTTTGGCGTCGGCCGCGTCATAGGGCGCGATGACGATCAGGCCGGGAACCGCGGCATACCAAGGACCATAGTTTTGCGAGTGCTGTGCGCCGACGCGGCTGGCCGCGCCGTTGGGACCACGGAACACGATCGGGCAGCGCATCTGGCCACCGGACATATAGTTGGTCTTGGCAGCCGAGTTGATGATGTGGTCGATCGCCTGCATGGCGAAGTTGAACGTCATGAATTCGATGACCGGACGCAGGCCACCCATGGCCGCGCCCGAACCGATGCCGGCAAAGCCATATTCGGTGATCGGCGTGTCGATGACGCGCTTGGGACCGAATTCGTCGAGCAAGCCCTGGGTCACCTTGTAGGCGCCCTGATATTCGGCGACTTCCTCGCCCATCACGAAGACGCGCGGGTCCGACCGCATTTCCTCGGCCATGGCGTCGCGCAGCGCTTCGCGCACGGTGGTCTTGACGAACTCGGTGCCGGCCGGGAGGTCGGGATCCTGCACGGTCGCCTTGGCTTCCGACGCCAGCTTCGACGTGCCGCTTTCCGCCTTCTTGGGGGCTTCTTCAGCCTTGGGCGCTTCGGCCTTCGGCGCAGGTGCCGCTTCGCCGCCCTCGCCCGCCATCGTCGCGATGACGGTGCCGACCTTCACGCCTTCGGTGCCTTCGGCAATCACGATCTGACCGATCTTGCCTTCGTCGACGGCTTCGAATTCCATCGTCGCCTTGTCGGTCTCGATCTCGGCAAGAATGTCGCCGGACTTCACTTCATCGCCTTCCTTCACCAGCCACTTGGCCAGCGTGCCCTCTTCCATCGTCGGCGAGAGCGCCGGCATCTTGATTTCGATACCCATTAATATTGCTCCACCAGCACGTCGGTATAGAGTTCATGCATCTCAGGTTCGGGCGAGGTTTCGGCGAAATCGGCCGCTTCGGCGACGATCTTGCGGATATCCTGGTCGATAACCTTGATCTCGTCCTCGCTGACGCCGGCGTCGATCAGATATTTCTTCACGCCCTCGATCGGGTCGCTGTTGTCGCGCACGGCCTGAACCTCGTCACGCGAACGATATTTGGCCGGGTCGGACATGGAGTGACCGCGATAGCGGTAGGTCTTCATTTCGAGCAGGATCGGGCCATTGCCGCCCTGGACCCACTTGAGCGCTTCCTCGGTCGCGCCGCGCACCGCCAGAACGTCCATGCCGTCGACCTGGATGCCGGGGATACGGAAGCTCTCGCCGCGGCGATAAAGCTGGTCTTCCGACGAGGCGCGATTGACGCTGGTGCCCATGGCATATTGGTTGTTCTCGATCACGAAGATGATCGGGAGCTTCCACAGCTCGGCCATGTTGAATGATTCGTAGACCTGGCCCTGGTTGGCCGCGCCGTCGCCGAAATAGGCAACGCACACGCCGCCATCATCATTATATTTGTGCGCGAAGGCCAGACCCGCGCCGAGCGACACCTGGGCGCCGACGATGCCGTGGCCGCCATAGAATTTATGCTCGACGCTAAACATGTGCATCGAACCGCCCTTGCCGCGCGAAATGCCGGCTTCGCGGCCGGTCAGTTCGGCCATGATGACCTTGGGATCGATGCCATAGGCGAGCATGTGGCCATGGTCGCGATAGCCGGTGATCACGCTGTCCTTGCCGGGCTTCAATGCCGACTGGATGCCGACCGCAACCGCCTCCTGGCCGATATAGAGGTGACAGAAACCGCCGATGAAACCCAGACCATAGAGCTGGCCGGCCTTTTCCTCGAAGCGGCGGATCAGAACCATCTGCCGATAGAATTCCAGCAGCTCTTCCTTGCTGGCCTTGTAGTCGGTGGGCGTTTCGGGGCGCGGACGATTATGGTCCGCACCGGCCGGCACTGCGGCCTTTGCCTTTGCGCTGTCGGCGCGCGGCGTGGTTGGTTTCGCCAAGGCTATTATCCTTTTGCGTGGGTAGGATGGAAAGAAGCCCGATATGCGTCAGAGTTGCATAGATTGCAACGGCGGACCCCACGGAATCCCGGCATAATGAATGTCCCGAGTGCAAAAACGACAATCCATGACAACGCTGTCGAAAACAGGTCACGAACGGCTGGCAACAAAATGTTGCCGCGACATGATTTTACCAAATAAATGGAAAGCGCACCCCGTCGGCGTGCGGATCAGTTCAGCGGAACGATCACTTCGTCATGGTGAATCACGCCGAGCTGGCGACGGATCAGCTCGTCCGACAGATCAGGATCGACGCGGCGCGGATTGAGCAGATCGACCCGGTTGCGCAGCTCCTGGCGATGCAGCTGGACGATCTTGAGTTCAGCCTTCGCATCGCGCAGCTGGCGCGAATAATCGCCCCAGGCAAGCACGCCATTGGAGCCGAGGACGACATAGCCGGCGAAGAACAGCAGCAATAGCACCGCGATTGCCGGCCCGAGGGCCGACATCAATAGCATGCGGAGCTTCGCGATATGCGCCATGAACTGCTTGAATCACAGGATTCGGCCGGTCGCAAGCAAAAACATGCCCGATGCGACCAGCCGAATCCCTAACCTGAAATCAGCCGTGGATCAGCGGAAGATCGAACGACCGGCATAGACCGCCATGTCGCCCAGTTCTTCCTCGATGCGGATCAGCTGATTATACTTGGCAAGCCGGTCCGAACGAGCGAGCGAGCCGGTCTTGATCTGACCGCAATTGGTGGCGACGGCGAGGTCGGCGATGGTCGAATCCTCGGTCTCGCCCGAACGGTGCGACATGACCGCCGTGTAGCGGGCACGGTGCGCCATATCGACGGCGGCGAGCGTTTCCGACAGCGTGCCGATCTGATTGACCTTCACCAGCAGCGAGTTGGCCAGCCCCTTGCCGATGCCCATCGACAGGCGGGCCGGATTGGTGACGAACAGATCGTCACCGACCAGCTGAACCTTGTCACCGATCTTGTCGGTCAGCGCCTTCCAACCCTCGAAATCATCCTCGCTCATGCCATCCTCGATCGACTTGATCGGATAGTCGGCGGCCAGCGCAGCGAGATAGTCGGCCATTTCGACCGGCGAGAGCGACAGGCCTTCGCCCGAAATCTCGTACTTGCCGTTCTTGAAGAATTCGGTCGCGGCACAGTCCAGCGCCAGCACAACATCGTCACCGGGCTTGTAGCCGGCCTTTTCGACCGACAGCATGATGAAGTCGAGCGCATCACGGGTCGAGGCGATATTGGGGGCAAAGCCGCCCTCGTCACCAACCGAGGTCGCCAGGCCCTTGTCGTGCAGGCCCTTCTTGAGCGTGTGGAAGATTTCAGAACCGATGCGCACGGCGTCGGCGATGCTCTCCGCACCGACCGGCATGATCATGAATTCCTGGAAGTCGATCGGGTTGTCTGCATGCTCGCCGCCGTTGATGATGTTCATCATCGGCACCGGCAGGACATGCGACGACACGCCGCCGACATAGCGATAGAGCGGCAGGCCGCGCGCGTCGGCAGCAGCCTTGGCGGTGGCGAGCGACACGCCCAGGATCGCGTTGGCGCCCAGACGCGACTTGTTCTCGGTGCCGTCGAGCGCGATCATCGCGGCATCGACTTCGCCCTGGTCCTCGGCGTCGAGGCCGATGAGCTGCTCGGCAATCTCGTCATTGACGGCGGCGACAGCGGCCAGCACGCCCTTGCCCAGATATTTGCTCTTGTCGCCGTCGCGCTTTTCGACCGCCTCATAGGCACCGGTCGACGCGCCCGAGGGCACGGCGGCGCGGCCGAAGCTGCCATCTTCCAGCATCACATCGACTTCGACGGTCGGATTGCCGCGGCTGTCGAGAATCTGGCGGGCGTGGATATCGAGAATGGCGGTCATGATCGCTCCCTGATCTGGGCCCGGACACGCGCCGGGCGGCCTTTTCGCGGCCCCGCTTAGCCAGCAGCCCCAAACTTGGCAATCCGGGGGACTTGCCATCGGACAAAAAATGCCGATGCTCAAAATAGTAACGGCGCCGGAACTGTAGGCCGCCGCCAAGCATTAGGATCATGACAGCCCGCCCCGCGCGGGACCATGAGGTTGAGCTTTAGGGAGACTTTGGACAATGGCCGACACCCCGGAAACCCCGCCCGTCAAGCGCGCGAAGAAGGCGGTTGCCGCCAAGGCGAAGCCGGCGTCGACCAAGGCCTCCACCCCGGCCGTTAAGGCCGCGCCGGTGAAGAAGGCCGCCACCCGCAAGGCGCCCGCAAAGCCCGGAAACGGGGCTGCCCATGGCTGGTCCGCGCAGATTGCGCCGATCAAGGCGCAGGCCGAAAAAGCCGCCAAGGCCGCGACCGACAAGATCAATTCGGTCGACTGGAAGGCGCATATCGACCCGATCAAGGAGCAGGCCGGCAAGACCGCAAAGTCTGCGGCGAGCAGTGCCAAGGACAAGACCGGTTCGGCGATGCAGAGCCTGTCGAAGCTGATTGCGGACACCGCCGGCACGGTCGATGCGAAGCTCGGCCCGCAATATGGCGACTATGCCCGCCAGGCAGCGGAATCGGTGGCCAGTGCCGCAGATACGCTGGACAGCAAGGATGTCGACCAGCTGATGACCGAGGCGCGTGATTTCGTGCGCAAGAGCCCGGCCGTTGCCATCGGCGCCGCGGCCGTGGTCGGTTTCGTGCTGATGCGCCTTGCCAAGGGATCGTCCGACAGCGACGCCTGACGAACGCAAGACAGGATTATCGTGACGGCTAACCGCAGGCCCCGGCTGACGGGGCGGAGGGGCAATTGACGCAGGAACCAGCGGATACGGTGGCAACGCCGCAGACCGAGGGGAATGAGGGGTCTGTCCGCGCGACATTCGCCCGCCTCTACACCGATGGCCGCGCCTATGCGCAGGCGGAGGTCGAGCGCCAGAAGCTGCGCGCCGGCATTGCTGGCGCCGGCATCCGCAATGCCGCGATCCTGGGGATCGTGGCCCTGATGCTGCTGTTCGCCGCGATCGTGACCCTGTTGATCGGGTTGGTGATTGCGCTGTCCGCGATGATCGGGCCGCTCTGGGCCACGCTGGCGGTGTTCGGCGGCGCTGTACTGATCGCCGTCCTGCTGCTGCTGCTGGCCAAGGGACAGATCAGCCATATGTTGAAGACGATCAAGTCATGAACCGGGAACAGGCCTATCGCGAAGCGACCGAACGCGCGGTGCATCTGCGCAGCAAGGCGGTCCTGAGCCTTGCCGATGCCCAGGCGCGGATCGCACCCGATCGGCTGAAGGCCGATGTCGAGACGAAGATCACGGCGACTGCGCTCGACGGCGTCGCCTATGTCGGTGCCAAGGTGCGCCAGCGGCCGGTTGCAACCGGCGCGGCGGCAACCGGCATCGTCCTGTTTCTCTTCCGCCGCCCCCTCACGGCACTTTTCGGACGCCTGTTCGTTCGACTGAGGAACCGTAACACGGAAATTTCGGAGATTGATGATGGCTGACATCCGCGCCCAACTGACCCGCGTCCGCGAAGCGGCCAATGATGCCGCCGGCAGCGCGACCGACATGATCAAGGACAGCACCGGCAAGGCGCGCGAAAGCGCCGGCGAACTGATCCAGACCGGCAAGGACAAGGCGAGCGAAGCCTATGGCGACGCGCGCGACCGGGGCCAGCGGGTTGCTGCCCGCGCAAACGAGATCATTCAGGAGCATCCGGTGGCGGCAGTCGCCGGCGCGGTCGCGGCCGGTGCGGTCATCGCCTGGATGTTCCCCAAGAGCCGGAAGGTGATGAAGGCGCTGCCGGGCCTGGCCGCCACCGCCGGCGCCCGCGTGCTGGAGGCGGCCGCCACCGCCCGCACTGCCGCGAGCGAGAATAGCGAGTCGCTGCGCCACAATGCAGGCGAAGCGCTGGCCAGTGCGCGAGACAATGCCGGTGAAGTGCTCAGCAAGGCCCGCGAAACGGCAAGCCATGCGCTGTCGAGCGCCAAGGAAAGCGCCAGCGACACCGCGACGGCGGCCCGTGACGCTGCGGCATCGGCCGATCTTGGCGGCAAGGCATCGAAGCTGGCGGACGAACTGGTCGCGCTCGTTTCCACCCGCGTCGAGGCGCTGGGCGACGCGATCAAGGCGCGATTGCCGAAAAGCTAATCGCGATTGCCGCAAACGCAATCGACACAAAGGCCGCTTTCCTTGGCGGATCGCAGGGACGATGCTAAGGCACCGCGATCAGTCAAAGGAGAACATATAACGCCATGAGCAAGATGCATCTGGTGATGGGCGGCCGCGTAACCAACCCGCAGACGCTGGAATTCCAGGACCTCAGCAAGGTCGACCTGGTTGGCGTCTTCCCTGACTATGCCTCGGCCGAAAAGGCCTGGCGCGGCGCGGCGCAGCGCACCGTCGATGACGCCGAAATGCGCTATGTGATCGTCCATCTGCACCGCCTGCTGGAGCCTGAGCTGCCGGCAGCCTGATGACCCGTTTCGGGCGAGACCGGATCATGCCCCGGTTTCGCCCGAACACATATTATCGAACGATCAATTGATAGCCTGGGGCCGTTTACGGAAGCGCCAGCGCAGCAAGGGCCGGGTCAAGGCCAGCCCTGCCAGGAAGCCGCCGATATGCGCGGCAATCGCGATCTGACCCAGATCGCCCAATCCCCCCGCCGTCGCCACGCCGATCATCAACTGGATCGCGATCCAGGCGGCTGCCAGCCACAGCACCCGCACGAAATTGGCCGACAACGGCCCGATCCGCCGCACCTGTTGCTGGCTGTAAAGCAGCGCATAGGTGGCGATGATCGCGGAAATCGCGCCGCTCGCCCCGACCATCGGATTGATCGATTCCGGCGTGATCGCCCATTGCGCGAAGCAGGCGGCATAGGCACCGACGACATAGAGGATCAGCGTGCCGGTGCGGCCCAGCACATGCTCGACCTGCCGCCCGCAGAAAAGCAGCATCAGCAGGTTGAAGGCGATATGCAGCCAGCCGGCATGGACGAAGGTGCAACTGAGCGGCGTCAGCCACCAGGGCACCGCCGCCATGCCGTCCAGCAGGCCGGGATTGCCAATGCGGGCGGGCATGAACCCGCCCAGCAAGGCCGCATTGTCGATCTGCCCGGTTGCCAGCAGCAACAGGAACAGGACGAACGTGACCAGCGCGATCGCGTTGGTCGTGCGTCCGGCAGGCAGTTTCACGGGATCAGATGAACGCGATCTTGTCGACCAGGTAGAATTTGTCGCCCGACGGGACCGACACTTCCACCTCGTCACCGACCTCGCGGCCGATCAGCGCACGGCCCAGCGGGCTGTTATAGCTGATCATGCCCGCCTTGGCATCCGCCTCGGCCTGGCCCACGATCTGATATTTGACCGGCTTGTCGTCCTCGTCCAGCAGGGTCACGGTCGCGCCGAACACGATCTTGTTACCCGACAGGGTGGTCGGATCGATGATCTGGGCGCGCGACAACTTGTCTTCCAGGTCGGAAATCGTTGCCTCGACCTGCCCCTGCCGTTCCTTGGCGGCGTGATATTCGGCATTTTCCGACAGGTCGCCGTGGGCACGAGCTTCCTCGATGGCGTCCACGATCAGAGGGCGCTCGGCCTTCAGTTCGCGGAGCTGCGCATTGAGCTTGTCATAGCCCACCTGCAGCATCGGCATCTTCTCGACGGTCGCCATTATTGCAAATCCTTCGTCAAAACTTCCCTTTGGCGGCGCCGAACGTGGCGCCACCCGCAGCATGCTTCCTGGTGAAGGGGATCAGGCGTGCGACCCAGGATAATAGGACTGGAGCGAGCGCACTTCAAGGGCGCGGTCCCGCAAAGCCTCGATTGCGTCCGCCGCAGCGACGCTGGCGGTCGCGGTGGTGAAACTTGCAATCTTTGCGCGTAGAGCACTGGTGCGGATCGCCTTGCTGTCCTTCAGGGACTGCCAGCCTTCGGTGGTGTTGAAGATCAGCTGCACGTCGCCATCGGTGATCCGGTCGACGATGTGCGGACGGCCTTCGGCCACCTTGTTCACATGTTCGACGGCGATCCCCTGACCTTCCAGATAGGTGGCGGTGCCGCCGGTCGCGATGATGGTGAAGCCCATGCCCGCCAGCTTCTGCACCGCCGGCAGGATCACCGGCTTGTCGCTGTCCTTGACCGACACGAAGACGGTGCCGCTGGTCGGCAGCACGGTACCCGCACCCAGCTGCGCCTTCGCAAAGGCGGTGGCAAAATTGCTGTCGATGCCCATGACTTCGCCGGTGCTCTTCATTTCCGGCGAGAGCACGGGGTCGACGCCGGGGAAGCGGTTGAACGGGAAGACGGCTTCCTTGACCGCGACATGGTCGATCGCGTTGCGATCGATCCTGGGCAGATCCTTGATCTTCTCACCGGCCATGACGCGCGAGGCGATCTTGGCGATCGGGGTGCCGATCGCCTTGGCGACGAAGGGCACGGTCCGGCTGGCGCGCGGATTGACCTCGATCAGATAAACAATGCCATCCTTGACCGCGAACTGGATGTTCATCAGGCCACGGACCGACAGGGCACGGGCCAGCACTTCGGTCTGACGCTCGATCTCGGCAATCACCTCGTCCGACAGGCTGTAGGGCGGCAGCGAGCAGGCGGAGTCACCGGAGTGAACGCCGGCTTCCTCGATATGCTGCAGCACGCCGGCGACGACCACATCGTCGCCATCGCACAGTGCATCGACGTCGACCTCGACCGCATCACGCAGATACTGGTCGATCAGCACCGGGGAGTCACCCGACACCTGCACGGCGGTGGTGATATATTCTTCGAGCTGGGCCTGGCCGTCGACGATTTCCATGGCGCGACCGCCAAGGACGTAGGACGGACGCATCAGCACCGGATAGCCGATGCGGTTGGCGACCGCGATCGCCTCCTCGCGGCTGCGGGCAATGCCGTTGGCCGGCTGGCGCAGCTTCAGCTTGTCGATCAGCGCGGCGAAACGCTCGCGATCCTCGGCCAGGTCGATCGCGTCCGGACTGGTGCCCAGGATCGGGATGCCGGCATCCTCCAGCGCCTGTGCGAGCTTGAGCGGCGTCTGGCCGCCAAACTGCACGAGCACGCCGGCCAGCGTTCCCTTCGACATTTCGACATGCAGGATCTCCAGCACATCTTCGGCCGTCAGCGGCTCGAAATAGAGGCGGTCGGACGTGTCATAGTCGGTCGACACGGTTTCCGGGTTGCAGTTGACCATGATCGTCTCATAGCCGGCTTCGCTCAGCGCAAAGCAGGCATGGACGCAGCAATAGTCGAACTCGATGCCCTGACCGATGCGGTTGGGACCGCCACCCAGGATGACGACCTTCTTGCGGTCGCTGGGCTGCGCCTCATTCTCCGGCTCGCCGAAGATCGGGGCTTCATAGGTCGAATACATGTAGGGCGTCTTCGCCTCGAACTCGGCGGCGCAGGTGTCGATGCGCTTGAACACCGGACGCACGCCCAGCTTGTGGCGCAGGCTGCGCACTTCATCCTCGGTCACGCCGCCGGTCATGGCGACGACAGCATCGTGGATCAGGCCGCTGCCGCGGGCGACGCCACGCTCATTGCCGCGCAGATTGGCGGACTTGAGCGCCAGCCAGGCGAGACGCTTGTCGGAAAAGCCCATGGCCTTGAGGCGGCGCATGCCGTCCGCGTCGCGCGGCAGGCCATGTTCCAGCACCTCATTCTCGGCCTCGACGATTTCCTTGAGGCGCTCCAGGAACCAGGGGTCGAACTTGGCGATATTGTGGATTTCCGCGACGGTCAGACCTTCACGAAGGGCTTGCGCGGCGACCAGCAGGCGATCGGGCGTCGGCTGTGCCAGGGCGGCAATGATGTCGTCCTTGGGCGCGCCAACCAGATGATCGACCTGGTTGAAGCCGGACAGGCCGGTTTCCAGACCGCGCAGCGCCTTCTGCATCGATTCATGGATGTTCCGGCCGATCGCCATGACTTCGCCGACCGACTTCATCGCGGTGCCCAGCAGCGGCTCGGCGCCCTTGAACTTTTCAAAGGCGAAGCGCGGGATCTTGGTCACGACATAGTCGATGGTCGGCTCGAACGAGGCCGGAGTCGCGCCGGTAATGTCATTCTCGATCTCGTCGAGCGTGTAGCCGACGGCGAGCTTCGCCGCGACCTTGGCGATCGGGAAGCCGGTCGCCTTCGACGCCAGCGCCGAGGAACGCGACACGCGCGGGTTCATCTCGATGACGACCAGACGGCCGTCCTTGGGATTGACCGCGAACTGGACATTCGACCCGCCGGTTTCGACGCCGATCTCGCGCAGCACCGCCAGGCTGGCGTTGCGCATGATCTGATATTCCTTGTCGGTCAGCGTCAGCGCCGGCGCGACGGTGATGGAGTCGCCGGTATGGACGCCCATCGGATCGACATTCTCGATCGAGCAGATGATGATGGAATTGTCGTTGCGATCGCGCACGACTTCCATCTCATATTCCTTCCAGCCGAGGAGCGATTCCTCGATCAGGACTTCGGTGGTCGGCGAGGCATCCAGGCCGCCGCGGACGATGTTCATGAACTCGTCGCGATTATAGGCGATGCCGCCGCCGGTGCCGCCCATGGTGAAGCTGGGACGGATGATCGAGGGAAGGCCGGTAAACTCCAGCGCTTCCATCGCCTCTTCCATGGTGTGGGCGATGCGCGAGCGGGCCGATTCCAGGCCGATCTTGTCCATGGCGTCGCGGAACTTGATCCGGTCCTCCGCCTTGTCGATCGCTTCGGCGTCGGCGCCGATCATCTGGACACCGAACTTCTCCAGTGTGCCGTCGTTGAACAGCGCCAGCGCCGTGTTGAGCGCGGTCTGGCCGCCCATCGTCGGCAGCACCGCATCGGGCCGCTCCTTCTCGATGATCTTCGCCACGATTTCGGGCGTGATCGGCTCGACATAGGTCGCGTCGGCAAATTCCGGATCGGTCATGATGGTGGCCGGGTTGGAATTCACCAGGATGATGCGATAGCCCTCTTCCTTCAGCGCCTTGACCGCCTGCGTGCCCGAATAATCGAACTCGCACGCCTGGCCGATGATGATCGGACCAGCGCCGATGATGAGGATGGAGGAGATGTCTGTGCGCTTGGGCATTATTTGGCCTCTGATTTACAGTTGAAGGCGCTCACGCGCACAATTTGAATAATGGCGGTCAATGCACGCCCCCCGCCTGCGCCTCGCAACCCCAGCCGTCATATTCGACGCCGCAGAGGATTTCGATCTGGAGGCATTTCCGGGTCAGCGCGCGGATCGAGGCTTCGTCGACCGGCTGCACGCATTCCAGGAACAGGAACAGGTCGCCTTCCTCATCTTCCTCGCGGTCCAGTTCGACGAAGCCGAACTGGCTGGCGACGGTCAGGACGCGCTCGAAATCCTTCTCACTGCCCCGGAAGCTGACATCCACGGGCCGCGCGAGACGCGCGACGTCGCCATTGCGCTTGAGATTGGCGAGGACTTGCCTGTCCGCCTCCCACTCTGCGGCGAGGCGCGCTTCGTCAACCGGGGGCAGGTTCTGGCTCACGCGGCGACCGCACCCTTGAGGCCATCGACGAACTTCTTGAACAGGTAGAAGCTGTCCTGCGGGCCGGGCGAGGCTTCGGGGTGATACTGGACCGAGAAGGCATTCTTGTCGGTCAGTTCGATGCCGCAATTGCTGCCGTCGAACAGCGAGACATGAGTCGAGCGCGCATTGGCCGGCAGCGTGTCGACATCGACGGCGAAGCCATGGTTCATGCTGGTGATCTCGACCAGACCGTCCGACAGGCGCTTGACCGGATGGTTCGCGCCGCGATGGCCCTGATGCATCTTGATCGTCCTGGCGCCGACGGCCAGGCCCAGAAGCTGGTGGCCGAGGCAGATGCCGAAGACGGGGATGTCGGCGGCCAGTACCTGCCGGATCACCGGCACGGCATATTCGCCGGTCGCGGCCGGATCGCCCGGACCGTTCGACAGGAACACGCCGTCGGGATTGAGCGCCTTGACCTGGTCAAAGGTCGCGGTGGCGGGCAGCACGGTGACGCGCGCGCCGGCCTTCACCAGATTGCGGAAGATGTTGTTCTTCGCGCCATAATCGATGGCGACGACATGGGGGCGTTCCTCACCCGCTTCATTGAGGCCATAGCCATGGCCGATGGTCCAGATGCCGTCCTTCCACAGGCGGCTTTCCTTGCCCGTGACTTCGATGGCGAGGTCCATGCCTTCAAGGCCCGGCCAGGCGGCCGCCTTGGCAGCGAGCGCGGCGATGTCGAAATTGCCATCCGGATCATGGGCGATGACCACGTTAGGCGCGCCCTTCTCGCGGATCAGCCTAGTCAGCGCGCGGGTGTCGACACCGGCGAGGCCGATGCGGCCCTTTTCCTTCATCCACTGGTCGAACGGTTCGACATTGCGGAAATTGCTGGGCGCGGTGACGTCCTGGCGCACGATGCAGCCCAGCGCATAGGGGCTGTCGGCTTCGACGTCGTCGAGATTGGTGCCGACATTGCCGATATGCGGGAAGGTGAAGGTGATGATCTGCCCGGCATAGGAGGGATCGGTCATGATCTCCTGATAGCCAGTGATCGAGGTATTGAAGCAGAGTTCGCCGACCGCGTCGCCGACCGCGCCGAAGCCGCGACCGAAGACGGCGGAGCCATCGGCAAAAACCAATACCCCTGTCGCTCCTTTGGGCACAATGAGGGTCTTGGCGTCAGCCATGGTCTGCGGTCCTTTATGCTTTTGCGGGAACCCGTCTGGTGCGGGTTAAACGGCCGGTCACCTATTCCCGCAACGCGTGAAGGTCAACGTCTGTTAAAAATCTCTTTTCGCATTATATCTACTCCTTTCCCGAGAAACAGGATTAATTCGCCCATGATTCGCGACACCATCAAGAGCGCCCAAGTGGAGTCCATGAAGGCCGGCGACAAGGATCGCCTGGCTGCCGTGCGCCTGATCCTGGCCAAGCTCAAGGATCGCGACATCGAACTGCGCACCGCCAGCAACGTGCCCGACGACGATACGGTCGTGGTCGAGGTGCTGCAGAAGATGGTGAAGCAGCGCCGCGAATCGATCGACATGTTCAAGAGCGGCGGCCGCGACGAACTGGCCGCCAAGGAACAGGCCGAGCTGGACGTGATCGAAACCTTCCTGCCTGCGCAGCTGAGCGAGGACGAGACCCGCGCCGCGATCGAGGGCATCAAGGCCGAGATCGGCGCGGAAAGCGTCAAGGACATGGGCAAGGTGATGGCCGTGCTCAAGGAACGCCATGGCGCGGTGATCGACATGAGCAAGGCGAGCGGGCTGGTGAAGGCGGCGCTGAGCTGAGTTAGCACCGGGCTGACACGCGCATGCGATACTGACATAATAGCCCCTCCCTTCCAAGGGAGGGGTTGGGGTGGGTGATGGCGCTGCGCATCAATGCGAGACTCGGTCAATTTGCGCGCAAGATGCGGCGCGAGCCCACGGAATATGAACGCCGCCTTTGGGGCGCCCTACGCGGTTCCCAGCTGGACGGCTTCAAATTCCGCCGACAAGCCGTGATCGAACCCTATATCTGCGACTTTCTCTGCCCCCTCCTCGGCCTCATCATAGAAGTCGATGATGATAGCCATGATGCTATCAAGGATCGAGATAGAGACTTTGACCTTGCACATCAGGGCTATCTGGTTTTGCGCTTCTCCAACATCGACATTCGGGATAATCTGGAAGGCGTGCTGAGCGTCATTCTGGATCGTGCCCGCGCCATGCCGGAAAGGCAGAAGATCACCCACCCCAACCCCTCCCTTGGAAGGGAGGGGCTTTAAGTTGACCCTCACGCCCCAATGGCTGGACGAGTTGCGCGCGCGGACGTCGCTGTCGACTTTGATCGGCAAGACCGTGAAGGTGCAGAAGGCGGGCCGCGAGTATAAGGCTTGCTGCCCGTTCCATAACGAGAAGACGCCCAGCTTCACGATCAACGACGAGAAGGGTTTCTATCACTGTTTCGGCTGCGGCGCGCATGGCGATGCGATCCGCTGGATGACCGACCAGCGCGGCCTGCCCTTCATGGAAGCCGTGAAGGAACTGGCCGCGACCGCCGGCATGGAAGTGCCCGCCGCCGATCCGCGTGCAGCCAAGCGCGCCGAGCAGGCCAAGGGGCTGCATGACGCGATGGGCGCGGCTCAGGGCTTCTTCGAGGAGCAGCTTGGCGGGATCGACGGCGGCGACGCCCGCGCCTATCTCGCCAAGCGCGGCATCAGCGACGCGACCCGGCGCACGTTCGGCTTTGGCTATTCGCCGGATTCGCGCGGGAAGCTGAAAGGCGCGCTCAAGGAATTTGGCGAGCCGATGCTGGTCGAGGCCGGCTTGCTCATCGACCCTGACGGCGAACGTGATACATATGACCGGTTCCGCGGTCGCCTGATGCTGCCGATCCGCGATATTCGCGGACGGGTGATCGCCTTTGGCGGTCGGATCATCGGCCAAGGCGAACCCAAATATCTGAACTCGCCCGACACGCCGCTCTTCGACAAGGGGCGCACCCTCTACAATATCGACCGCGCCTCCCCCGCCAGCCGGCAGAGCGGCCGGGTGATCGTGGTCGAGGGCTATATGGACGTGATCGCGCTGGCCCAGGCCGGTTTCGGCGATGCGGTCGCGCCGCTCGGCACGGCGCTGACCGAGCATCAGATCGAACGATTGTGGAAGATGGTCGAGGTGCCGATATTGTGCTTCGATGGCGATGCCGCCGGGCAGAAGGCGGCGATCCGCGCGGCGACCCGCGCCCTCCCCCTTCTGCGCCCCGGCCATAGCCTGGCCTTCGCCACCCTGCCCGCCGGGCAAGACCCCGACGACCTGCTCCGCGCCGAAGGGCCGCGCGCGATGGACGCCGTGCTGGCGGGCGCCCAGCCGCTGGTCGATCGCCTGTGGGAGCATGAGCAGAAGGTCGGTCCGCTCGACACGCCCGAGCAGAAGGCGGCGCTCAAGCAGCGGCTAGCCGCCCATAGCGACTCGATCCAGCATCCCGATGTCCGCGCGCTCTATGCCCAGGCATTCCGGGAGCGCTATGACGCGCTCTTCTTTGCCCGGCCGGATCGGTTTGGCGGCGGCCAGCGTGCCCCGCGCGGCGCAGGCGGTGGTGGCGCCCGCGCCGGCTGGCAGCGCGACAAGAAGGGCAATTGGAAGCCGCCCATCCCGCCCGCCGGCAACGAGGCGCGGGAGATCGGTGCGAGCGGCATGGAACATCGGTTGCTGCGGGCGATATTGGCCAGCCTGCTGCGCGATCCGGAGCAGATTATCCTGCACCGCGAGACGCTGTCAGGCCTGCGAATCGGCGATCCCGCGCTGGCGCGATTGCTGGATGCGATGATCGCCGCATCCTTCCGCAAAGAAACAGTTGAAACGCAGGCCCTCCTTACCATATTGGGGCAAGGTGACTTGTATAATATGGCTAAGGGGATGCTCCGGGCCGATACGTTCACATTCACCCCACATAGGATGACAACCGACCCCAGTCGCGTGCAACGCGACCTGGACGAGGCCATCCGGGTGATGGCGCAAGGACCGGAGCTGGAAACGGCGCTGGCGGAGGCTACTAGACGGTTCGAGAGCGACTTCAGCGAAGAGAATTTCGCTGAACAGCAGCGCATCCGCGCGCTGAAAGCCGATCACGACAGCCGCCTGGCGGAACTGGCGCAGTCCGAAGACATTGTTTGATTGAGGCTCGTTCCTGTCGGGACGACGGAGTTAAGGCGAATAGATGGCGACCAAGGCGAACAGCAAGAATGGCGGGATGGGCGATGGCGAGGATGGCGATGCCCCCCTGCTCGACCTCAACGAAGCGTCCGTCAAGAAGCTGATCGCCCGCGCGAAGAAGCGCGGCTACATCACCTATGACGAACTGAACGACGCCCTGCCCCAGGACCAGATGTCCTCCGAGCAGATCGAGGACATCATGTCGGCGCTCAACGAAATGGGCGTCAACATCGTCGAGAATGAAGAGGCGAGCGAAGACGGCGACGAGCAGCGCGAGCGCGAGGAAGCCGACGACGCCGACGATGATTCGAGCGACGATGACGGCCCCAAGCTCGTCACCGAGAAGAAGAAGGAAACGGTCGATCGCACCGACGATCCCGTCCGCATGTATCTGCGCGAGATGGGCGCCGTCGAACTGCTCAGCCGCGAGGGCGAAATCGCCATTGCCAAGCGCATCGAGGCCGGTCGCGACACGATGATCCTGGGCCTGTGCGAAAGCCCGACCACCTTCAACGCGATCATCGAATGGTCGACCGCGCTCAACAATGGCGAGATGCAGCTGCGCGAGATCCTCGATCTCGACGCCATGCTGTCCAAGGATCCTGCTCCTGAAAATATGGAGGAAGGCGCCGAGGATGATGATGGCGAGATCAGCGAGAAGACCGCCGGTCCCAGCTTCAAGGAAGAGGAAGAGCCGGAGGAGGAATCCGCCGACGGCGACGAGGACGAGGATGGTGCGCCCCGCGCCCGCCGCGAGGAGGACGAGGAAGAGGACAACACCCTGTCCCTCGCCCAGATGGAAGAGACTTTGAAGCCGATGGCGCTGGAGAAGTTCGCGACCATCACCGAAATCTTCCGCGCCTTCTCCAAGGCCCAAGAATCGCGCATGGTCGCCATGGCCAATGGCGAGAGCCTGAGCCAGAAGGCCGAGGACAGCTATCATGAGCTGCGCGAGCAGTTGACCGCCGAGGTCGAGAGCGTCCAGTTCCACCAGCAGAAGATCGAATATCTGGTTGACCAGCTCTATGCCTATAACCGGCGCCTGACCGCGCTGGGTGGTCAGATGCTGCGCCTGGCCGAGCGCCACAAGGTGAGCCGCAAGGACTTCCTCGAGCGCTATATGGGCCATGAGCTGGACGATGCCTGGCTGGAAAAGGTGCAGGGCCTCGACAAGAAATGGGCCGCCTTTGCCGCTGCCGAAGGCCGCGCCGTCGAACGCATCCGCAACGAAGTGAGCGAGATCGCCCAGGCGACCGGCATGTCGCTCAGCGAATTCCGCCGCATCGTGAACATGGTGCAGAAGGGCGAGCGTGAAGCGCGCATCGCCAAGAAGGAAATGGTCGAGGCGAACCTGCGCCTCGTCATCTCCATCGCGAAAAAGTACACGAACCGCGGCCTGCAGTTCCTGGATCTTATCCAGGAAGGCAATATCGGCCTGATGAAGGCCGTGGACAAGTTCGAATATCGCCGCGGCTACAAGTTCAGCACCTATGCGACCTGGTGGATCAGGCAGGCGATCACCCGTTCGATCGCGGACCAGGCGCGGACCATCCGCATCCCGGTCCACATGATCGAGACGATCAACAAGCTGGTCCGCACCAGCCGCCAGTTCCTGCACGAGCAGGGCCGCGAGCCCACGCCGGAGGAAATGGCCGAGCGCCTGTCGATGCCGCTCGAAAAGGTGCGCAAGGTGATGAAGATCGCCAAGGAGCCGATCTCGCTCGAAACGCCGATCGGCGACGAGGAAGACAGCCACCTGGGCGACTTCATCGAGGACAAGAATGCGATCATCCCGGTGGATGCGGCGATCCAGGCGAACCTCAAGGAAACGGTCACCCGCGTCCTTGCCAGCCTGACCCCGCGCGAGGAACGCGTGCTGCGCATGCGCTTCGGCATCGGCATGAACACCGATCACACGCTGGAGGAAGTGGGCCAGCAGTTCAGCGTGACCCGCGAACGTATCCGTCAGATCGAGGCGAAGGCGCTGCGCAAGCTGAAGCACCCCAGCCGCAGCCGCAAGATGCGCAGCTTCCTCGACCAGTAAATCCGGTCAGATTATCGCTTCAAACAAGGGCCCGGCCGGACATTCCAGCCGGGCCTTTTGTTTTTCAAGACGATAGCATCATTTGTTAACCATAACGGCCTAGACCATTGGTGCCACATTTGCGACCAGCCGAAGCGACAAGTTTAACCCGGCGTTTACGCACCTTGCCCTAGATTGTGCCCAGCGGCGCCCCTTACGCCGTTGCCACAGGGAAATTTCTATGAGCGAAGTGACGGCGCTGCGCCGGGGCGACGATATTGCGCAAATCCTGGACATGCTGGTTCGGGCCGATGGCAGCTATAGCCACAGCTATCTGGCCCAGGCGAGCCAGGACGTGCGTGCGCGCGATGGCCTTGGCCTGCCCGACCTTGCCGATGCCGCCTATTATCTCTGCCTGCTCCATGGTCGCCATCCCGGCGTGATCGATCACGCAGCCACCCGCTCGGTTGACAATGCCGCGCGCCGCTGGCTGATCGAGGCCGCCGACGCCTTTGCGCGGGAGCGCGCCTATCTGACCCAGGTCACCGTGGCCGCTGGCCCCGCCCCCAGCACGGCGGGCCAGAGCAGTTGCGAAACCATCGTCAGTCAGCAGCGCCATGCGCTCGACATGCTGGCCCAGTCCGACCGGCGCGGTTGCGCCATGGGCGCGGCGATCGCGCTGGTGCTGGACTGGCGCGCCGTGCGCAAGCTGCTGGACATTGCCGCGCTTCGTGCGGGCATCGAACCGGTTCCCTGCTCTTTGCCCGATCATCGGGCAACGCTGGACGTGGCGCGCGCCATTGGTGGCGATCCAGCCGTTGATCGCGCGATCCAGTTCGGCATGCGCCAGCTGCTGGCCCAGCATGGCGGTCTGTGGGATGTGCTGGAGGCGCGCGCCGCCATCCGTCGCCAGCAACCGGCCTGATCCATCGCCCCACCGCTTGCCGCAACGCACAAACGCGTTGCGCCCCAATCCCGCTTTGCCTAGTCCGGTCCTCCAGCAATGATGGAGCGGAAGAAAGCCATGCGCTTTGAGGGCACCCAGGATTATGTCGCCACCGACGATCTGAAGGTCGCGGTCAATGCCGCAGTGCTGCTGCGCCGGCCGCTGCTGGTGAAGGGCGAACCGGGCACCGGCAAGACCGTATTGGCCCAGGAAATCGCCAAGGCCATTAACGCCCCCCTCATCGAATGGAACGTCAAGTCGACGACCAAGGCGCATCAGGGCCTGTATGAATATGATGCGGTCGCCCGCCTGCGCGACGGCCAACTGGGCGACGAGCGGGTCCATGACATCGCCAACTATATCCGCAAGGGCAAGCTGTGGGAGGCCTTCACCTCCCCCACCCTGCCCGTCCTGCTGATCGACGAGATCGACAAGGCCGATATCGAATTTCCCAACGACCTGTTGCAGGAACTCGATCGCATGGCCTTCCATGTCTATGAAACCGGCGAGACGGTCGCGGCCAAGGAACGGCCGGTCGTCATCATCACCTCGAACAACGAGAAGGAACTGCCCGACGCCTTCCTGCGCCGCTGTTTCTTCCACTATATCAAATTCCCGGATCGCGAGACGATGCAGGCGATCGTCGATGTCCATTTCCCCGGCATCCAGAAGATGCTGGTCAGCCGGGCGATGGACATTTTCTACGACATTCGTGAAGTGCCCGGCCTCAAGAAGAAGCCCAGCACAAGTGAATTGCTCGACTGGCTGAAGCTGCTGCTGAACGAGGATATGCCGCTCGACGTGTTGCAGAATGCCGACCCGACCAAGGCGATCCCGCCACTACACGGCGCGCTGCTCAAGAATGAGCAGGACATCATGATGTTCGAACGGCTGGCCTTCATGGCGCGACGCCAGGGGCGCTGAGGCCGCCAGCCAGCCTGGCCGAATCGCGATCCTGACGCTGGGCGCACCCGGCCGGCGCGTGCCCGAAGGCGTCATCCCGACTGATGCTGCGCCGCAATGGGCCTGTCACGCCCCGCAATTGCCACAATTTCCGGGGCAAATAGCACCACCAGCGTGAAGGCGGCTTGCGCCCCTGCGGAATCCGTGATTTTCTGATCCTCTGTCATTCAAGGCCGCGCCAAGACGGTCTGGATCGAGAGAGAGGATGCCAATGCCCCGACGTGCGTTGTTCCTATGTTCGATGGCTCTCTGCCTGGCCCTGCCCTCGCTGGCGCAGGCGGCGGACGATATCGAGGCATGGACGCCCAGTGATACTGCCATACGTGCCACCGCCGCCGGCATCAGCCTGCCGCAGACGGTCGCCAGCCTGTCGTTGACCAAGAGCGGCGAAGTATCGAACGGCGGCAAGGGCATCGACAATTACGCCCAATATATTTCGCAGGATGGCGCCATCCAGGCGACCCTCTATGTCTATCTGCCGGCCTATGCCGACGCTTCACTCGCCGCTTACATGACCGACAAGGCGGTTATGGAGCGGTTCGGCGGCAAGACCCATCGCACCGCTTATGACAGCGTCGCCGCCGGCGGCCGCGCGGGCACGGCCATCCGCGCCGTCTATGACGATGCCGCCGATGGCGCGCTGACCACGGCGGCCGCCTTCGCCCATGCCGGACGCTGGATGGTGAAGCTGCGCGTCACCGGGCCGACCGAACGCCGCGCCGAAGTGCTGGCCGGGTTGGACGGCATGCTGGCCGGCCTGAAATTCGACGATGCGACAAGCCTGCACGCGACCAGCCCGGCCAGCTTTGGCGCCTGCCCGACCGGCGATGGCGGCGACGCGCGCCTGACCAAGGCCGTGCCCAGCGGCACCGCCGGCCAGCCCGTGCCACAGGAAGTCCGCATCCCGCGCGAGGGCAAGGATAATCTGTGCATTCGCGGCACCGTCCAGACCGCGCAGGGCAGCTATGACATGCTGCAGCAGACGGGGCGCAGCGATGGCGCGATCATCGTGCCGGTCGACGATAGCGGCACCGTTCTCGCCTTCGATCCCGCCACCCGCGACCTTGGCTATCAACTGTCGATCCATATGGTCGGCCAGACTGACCTTTACGGCGTCTATGACAAGGTGCCCAGCGGCCGCCAGATCGCCGCGATCCTCGATGGCAAGGATCCCCAGACGGCCCAAGCCGAAGCGACGGCAGTCTATGCCGCCAATGGCGAGGTGACGATCAGCCAGGGGGCACGCAAGCCCAACTGAGGCGGTTTTAGAAAATCCTGGGCGCTCCGGACATTATCCGGAGCGCCCTTTCGCTTCCGATCAGCGACCGGGGCACACGCCGACGCGTTCCCCCGACAATTCCGTCTTCAGGCTCCCGAAGAAGCGCGGCTTCTCGGGCCCCTTCCCGCGCGGCCCGCGTCCGCCAACAGTCTTGTGTTCGGCAGATGCCTCCAGCGCATCGCCCGTGACCGTTCCGTTCATCCTGCCATAGGAAAAGCCGCCATGCGCACGGCCGCAATATAGTCGCCCCTCGAATTTGCGCCCTGACACGGTGACCCGCCATTGGCGGCATCCATGCGGGCCACCGGCCCCAGCCGGCAGGGGCGGCCCCTCCACGGCATAGCGGATCGCCAGGTCATCGCGGCGATCGGGGATGCAGGCCTCCCACTGGCGGGTGCCGGGCGGATGATGTCCGGACATGCTGCTTACATAGGTGCCGATCTCGGTAAAGCGCCACAGGCCCGAATTGATGACATGGCGCGCGCCGGTGACGATGATCGCGTCGGATTTTTCCGCGTCGTCCGCTTGTACATCCTGCCCGGCAGCGGCGGTTTCAAGCGCGGCCTCGCTCACCAGCGCAGGCAGGGCACCACGATGATTGGCGAGATCATCGATCCGGGCGTTGACGCATTGCTTGGCCTCTTCGCGCCTTGTCTTCCCGTCAAGCAGGCATTGCTGCAGCAACATGCAGATCGCCCGGTCGGCGGCCGGCGTGCCGGTCGTCCCGTCGAGATTGCAGGCCTTGAGCCAGGGGCCACGAAGCGCATATTCGATGTTGATGATCTTCATCCGGGCGGCGATCACGACGATCTCGTCCTCGGCCTGCTGGGGCGTATCGGCCCCCAGCGCCGCGCCCGAAGCGCCGAGCAACGCCAAAGCCAGACCCCGCGTCCATCGCCGTCCCGCCATCGGCAGCCTCTCCTCATTTTTTGTCGTTCCGTCAGCTTAACGATCATGCGCGCGCTGCAAAGCCCTTTCGTCGGGGCCGGAATGATTGGCGTCCGAGCCATGGCGCGCTAGACATGGGGACATGAACGACCCCACGGGCGCGACCCGCTTTGCGCGGATACGCGCCCATCTGGAATCGGTCCGCGTCGCGGCGGGGCCACGCGCCTGGGCCTATGAATTCCTGCTATTCGGCTTCAAGCAGGGCTGGGCCTGCCTGTTCGGCGGACTGATGCTGACGCTGCTGCTCGCGACCCATCTATTCTATCCCGCCGGCGCGCCGCTGCATCGCTATGATTTCCTGACCCTGGCCGCAGTCGCGATCCAGATCGCGATGCTGGCCCTGCGGCTGGAAAGTCCGCGCGAGGCGCTGGTGATCTGCGCCTTCCACCTGATCGGCACGATCATGGAATTGTTCAAGACCCATGCGGGAAGCTGGGTCTATCCCGAGGCAAGCCTGCTCCATATCGGCGCCGTTCCGCTCTTTTCCGGCTTCATGTATGCAGCCGTCGGCAGCTATATCGCGCGGGTCTGGCGCATCTTCGACTTCGGGTTCAGCCGCTATCCGCCGGTCCGGGCGACGGTGCTGCTGGCGAGCGCCATCTATGTCAATTTCTTCGCCCATCACTGGCTACCCGATGTGCGGATCGCCCTGTTCGTGGGCGCCATCCTTTTGTTCGGGCGCAGCTGGATCTGGTTCACGCCCTGGCGGGAACCACGGCGGATGCCATTGCTGCTCGGCTTCTTCCTGGTCGCGCTGTTCATTTGGCTGGCGGAGAATATCGGCACCTTCGCCAATGCCTGGACCTACCCCAGCCAGCGCCATGGATGGGAGATGGTCAGCCTGATGAAGCTGGGCGCCTGGTATCTGCTGATGATCATCTCCTTCGTGCTGGTCTCGCTGATCCATGGCATAAGGCGGGTGGATCAGATCAGATAGCCGACCTCATAGAGACCCCAGCGCCGCCCGGCGAAGCGCAGCGGCACGAACACGCTGCGCAACGCCCGATAACGCCCCTCCCCCAGATTCTGGCGATAGGTGAAGAGGTAGAAGTCGTCGTCGCCGTCGAGCGCGCGGCGGGTCTGGGCGTCCATGAATATCTGCCGGTTGCGGGCATGCTCCATGTTCCAGCGCGGGTCGCCGAGGCGCTGCGGCTGGCTACGCGCGCTGATATGGGTGGGCAGATAGCCGTCCATGTCGATGAGGCAGCAACCGATGATGGTCGCGTCCTTCGCGGTATGGCGGTCGAGCAACGGCCGCACCCGCAGATCGGCATAGGCGGTGAAACCGGTCTGATACTGGGTCGGTTCAGACCCCGCGATCGGTCGATGGCTGCGATCGAACAGCGCCTGTTGCGACAGTTCGCCGCGGGCCAGTGCATCCTCGATCAGCGCCGCGACCTCGGCCGCGCCATCCTCGGCCAGCGCGATATAATGGCTGTTTCGGGTGCGCAGCCGGCTCTGCGCCGCCGTGTTGAGCATGTCGTTGGCCAGGCTCTCCAGCGTCTCGATCTTGTCGCGGGCCATGTCGACACGTCCCGCACTCTCGGTCGAGGAGCGGCCGAACAGCGCCAGCCCCTGATCCAGCGCCGCGACATGGGCGTCCGCCTCATCGGTGCAGGCGACGATCGCACTGGAGCGCTCGCCGAACTGGGTCACCAGCGAGGCGATTTCCGCCATCGACAGGCGCAGCTGGTCGATATGGGTGCCGACGTCGCGGCCGCGCTGGATATTCGCCTCCACCCCGCCGATCAGATGGCGAGCATCGCGGTCGAGCTGGCCAAGCTTGCTGCCGACCGAGGCCGAGGATTCGGCCGCCTGCTCGGCAAGCCGGCGGATTTCCTCCGCCACCACGGCAAAGCCCATCGTCGCCTCGCCGCCGCGCGCGGCCTCGATCGCTGCGTTGACGCCCAGCAGGCGGGTCTGGCGGGCGATCGTGCCGAGCTGGTCGGAAATGCCGCCCACCGCCTCGATCACCTGCAGGAACTGGCGCAGATGGCCTTCGAGGCCGGTGACATGCTCGACCAGCCCCGCCACTTCGCCCAGCGACAGGGTGATGACATCATGCCCCTCGGCGATGATGCGTCCGGCGCGCCCGGCGGTGAGGCTCAGTTCCTGGGCCGCCGCCACGCTCTCATTCTGGCTGGCGGTCAGCGTCTGCATGTTTGCCTGCAGGTCCGACAGGCGCGCCGAATCGCCCTGGATCCGGCGGTTCACTTCACCCAGAAATCCAGCGGTTTCGCTGCATTGCAATGCTATGTCGCCCGACCGTTCCCCCAGGTCAGCCAACAATTCTCCGTTTTCCAAGCCGCCCCCGCAACTTAACTGTCATAATGAATACTGAACTGTTTACCGTGCGGCGCAACACTTAATATTTCGCCAATGCGATCCGCCCGGCGCTTGCATCGCCCGGCGCGCTGGCCGACAAGATCGGCACCATGATGCTCAATTTCCTCGACGCGCTACGCGCCGCCGGCATCCCCGCCAGCATCAAGGAGCATCTGCTGCTCCTCGAAGCGCTGGACCGCGACGTGATCGAGCGGCGGCCCGAGGATTTCTATTATCTCGCCCGCGCCACCTATGTGAAGGATGAAGGGCTGATCGACCGGTTCGACCAGGTCTTCGCCAAGGTATTCAAGGGCCTGCTGGGCCAGGACGGGGTCGAGGCGGAGATACCCGAGGAATGGCTGCGCCTGGTCGCGGAAAAGTTCCTCAGCCCCGAGGAGATGGAGAAGATCAAGTCGCTGGGCGACTGGGACGAGATCATGAAGACGCTAAAGGAGCGGCTGGAGGAACAGAAGGAGCGCCACCAGGGCGGCAGCAAGTGGATCGGCACCGGCGGCACGTCCCCCTTCGGCCATGGCGGCTATAATCCCGAAGGCGTGCGGATCGGGGGGACAAGCCGACACAAGCGCGCCATCAAGGTGTGGGAAAAGCGCGAATTCGCCAATCTGGACAGCAATCGCGAGATCGGCACCCGCAATATCAAGGTGGCGCTGAGGCGGCTGCGGCGTTTTGCGCGGGAGGGCGCGGCCGACGAACTGGATCTGGACGCCACGATCCGCGGTACCGCGCGTCAGGGCTGGCTCGACATCCGGATGCGGCCCGAGCGGCACAATGCGGTCAAGCTGCTGCTGTTCCTGGACGTGGGCGGATCAATGGACCCGCATATCAAGCTGTGCGAGGAGCTGTTTTCGGCCGCGACCAGCGAATTCAAGAATATGGAATTCTTCTACTTCCATAACTGCCTCTATGAAGGCGTATGGAAGGATAATCGCCGCCGCTTTGCCGAGCGCATCCCGACCTGGGACGTGCTGCACAAATATGGCCACGATTATAAGGTGATCTTCGTCGGCGACGCGGCGATGAGCCCCTATGAGATCAGCCATCCCGGCGGGTCGGTGGAGCATATGAACGAGGAAGCCGGTGCCGTCTGGCTGCAGCGCGTTGCCCATACCTATCCCGCGACCGTGTGGCTGAACCCCGCGCCGGCGGAACATTGGGGCTACAGCCAGTCCACCCGCATCATCCGCGACCTGATGAACGAGCGCATGTATCCGCTGACCTTGGAGGGGCTGGACGAGGCGATGCGGGAGCTGACGCGCAAGCGGTAGGGGCGCTCTCCACGACACGCGGGCATATCCGACAGGTCAAAGAGCCGTGTGCATTGTGGCTGAGGGGCGTGGTGTAGGACAGCGCGAATTTGCCGCCTTGAGGGTCGGCGTGTCGGGCGAATGACGCGACAGTTTATTTCGGCCCGAAGTTCACAGTGTCGTCGGGCCATTTAGGGCCTTTAGCACCTGTCACGCGCCCGCGACGCGACACCCACGCGCCTGTGACGCGACTATTGGGGCACGATCAGGGTCACCGTCCCGCACCACCGACGCGACAGTCAGGCGACAGGGACGCGACAGCGGCGCGACAATTCTGGACATGCTTGCGAGAGAGACGGCTGTTCATGGCTGGATTAGATCATGAACGGGCCGAATAGGACAGAGGGAGCGCGGCCTTGGTCGGGTCGCGCTTGCAAAGCAAGAAAAGCGGGATGCCGGGTCAAGCCCGGCATGACGGGATGGGGATGGAAGCTAGCGAACATTCGTGGACGTTCCGCCAGATTATCCTAATCCCTGAAACCAGCCACTCATTCAGATGGCTGGTTCGACACTGAATGACGAAATTTGTTGGAAATCGGCCGTTGTGCGGGATAGCGGCGCAGAAGGAGGAATGGGCATGACAGTCGGTATCAAGGTCGGCAGCATCACCGATGAAATCGGCACTGGCGACTTCTTTCATTCCTTTTACTCGACCGTGAGTGGCAGGCTGGAGGGGCGATGGGGTGAACGCTTTCCGTCGCTAATGCACCTCTACGAGGGGAAACTGCCATGTGATCAAGCGCCAGTCGCTCTCGCCGAACTGGCTGATATCCGTTCGGAGTTTGCGGCCTTCTCGCCTGATCGAGTAATCTGGGATATAGAAGATCGAGCCAAGGTGCCGCCTTGGGGCAACGAGATATCGGCGGACATAACCAGCCTCGCGAATTACTTTGTGACATCGACAGGTCGCGATTTGATCGACGTTCTACAAGAGGCGCTGGAAGCGTCGCGTGATGAGCGAAAAGTAGCCGAGATTGTGCGTTATTGAAGGTCAATAATTGCGGCAACTCTTCCCAAGCGATATTTACCGCGCAGCGTCAGCTAGTAGCGGCGTTCACTTCTCCAAAACCCGACAGGCCCTTAACCACCCTTCCCCGCCATTCTCTCGTAGGCGGGAATCTATCTCCGAACCTTCTCTCTGGTCCCACGCTGGCGAGATGGATCCCCGCCTCCGCGGGGATGACGGGAGGAAAAACAGGCGGTCGTTTGCCATCCCTGCGTGGCGCTTCCCCGGCATCGGTTTTGCCCGCGCCGCCGGTACATAGCCCGCCGCTCAGCGCGGCGGATGGAGGCCGGGGATATTGTCGATCGTGACCCAGCCCTGCACATAATTGGCGTAATAGAGGCCGAACAGAACGGCCGAGAGCAGGGTAGCGCGGAGCATGATGCGGCCGGGGCGGAAGTTGCTGGGGGCGCTGTCCGCCTGGCCTTTCAGCAGCACCTCGCCCGTCTCGTCGGGCGTGCGCAGGCCGAAGGGCAGGACGAGGAAAGCGCTGATCACCCAGAACAGCACATAGATGGCGAAGATGGCGTACCAGTTCATCCGGCCCGCCCGTTATTGCAGCGCATGCCCCTATCCTCTCCCGTCATCGCGGCACTTCGCGCGCCATGACGATTCAATTTTGATCAGCCCGAGCCTAGAGCCTGATCGTTTGAGGTGGAAGCGCTTTGCGCTTTCACCGATGGCGTGAATCAGGCTCTACTTTTTCGGCTTCCGGCTGTCAGCGAAAGCGCCGTTCGCCTTGCTCCCGCAGGATGGCGAACGGCACTCTCATATCATGCGCGGATCAGCAGCACGTCGACGATCGGCTTCTTGCCGGTCCAGCGCGTCGCGGTGCGGCGCACGGCGAGGCGCAGGCGTTCGCGCAGGGCTTCCTGCTCCATAGATCCCTTGGCGACGGCTGCCGCCGCTTCCTCGGCCGCTTCGGCGAGGAAGGCGTCCTTGTCTTCCTCCACCGGCACGCCCTGGGTGCGCAGCACGGGTTCGCCGATCAGGCGGTTCTTCGCGTCGAGCGCCACGGCGACGCTGATCTGGCCGTGCAGGCCGAGCTTGCGCCGTTCGTTCATGGTCGCGCCGTCGGCAGGCAGGATGACGTCGCCGTCGAGCACCAGACGGCCGGTATCCTCATGGCCGATGATCGTCGGCTTGCCCGGTGCCAGCCGCAACAGGTCGCCGTTCGACTGGACCACCGCATCGGGGATGCCGGTGGCGAGGCCAAGCCGCGCCTGTTCCGCCATGTGGCGGCGTTCGCCATGGACCGGCAGCAGGATGGCGGGGCGGATCCAGCGATACATGGATTCCAGTTCCGGACGGCCCGGATGGCCCGAGACATGGACTTCGGCCTGGCGGTCGGTCACCATGATGATGCCCTTGGTCGCCAGCGCATTCTGGATGCGGCCGATCGCGATTTCATTGCCCGGAATCTGCTTGGACGAGAAGACGACGGTGTCGCCCTCGGCCAGCTTGATCGGGTGGCTGTCAAAGGCGATGCGCGAGAGCGCGGCGCGCGCCTCGCCCTGGCCGCCGGTGGCGATGAACATCACTTCCGAACGCGGCAGGTCCATCGCATCGTCCCAGTCGACCAGCGGCGGGAAATCCTTGAGATAACCGGCGGCCTTGGCGGTGCTGATGATGCGGTCGAGCGAGCGACCGGCGACGCACAGCTTGCGCCCGGTGGCGGCCGCAACCTCACCCAGCGTCTGCACGCGCGCGGCGTTGGAGGCGAAGGTGGTGACCAGCACGCGGCCCTTGGCCGCCGCGACGGTCTGCATCAGGCCATCGCGCACCGTGCTTTCAGAACCCGACGGTTCTGGATTGAAGACATTGGTGCTGTCGCACACCAGGGCCAGCACGCCCTCATCGCCGATCGCGGTCAGTTCCTCCGGCGTGGAGGGCTGGCCGAGCAGCGGGGCGGCATCCAGCTTCCAGTCGCCGGTGTGGAAGATGCGGCCGTGCGGCGTGTCGATCAGGACGGCATTGCCCTCCGGGATCGAATGGGCCAGCGGCACGTAGCGGAAGCCGAACGGGCCGAGATTGAAGCTGCCTTCATTCTCGATGACGTGGAGCTTGACCTCCTTGGTGAGGCCTTCCTCTTCCAGCTTCAGCCGGATCAGGCCCGCGGTGAAGGGCGTGGCATAGAGCGGCACGCCCAGGTCCGCCGCCAGATAGGGGATGGCGCCGATATGATCTTCATGGCCGTGGGTCAGCACGATGCCGAGCAGGTCGTCCTTGCGCTCCTCGATGAAGGCAAGGTCGGGCAGCACCAGCTCGACGCCGGGATAAAGCGGGTCGGCAAAGGTGAGGCCGAGATCGACCATGACCCATTTGCCCTGGCAACCATAAAGATTGACGTTCATGCCGATCTCGCCCGAGCCGCCGAGGGCCAGGAAGAGCAGCTCGTCCTTGGGTGTCATTCTGTCTGTAAACTCCGTTCGTACAGCAATGCGAGGCCCTGGATCGTCAGGTCGGGCGCTATCGCATCGAAAATATCGCTATTGTCATTGAAGAGGACGGCGAGTCCTCCGGTCGAAATCACTTTGGTCGGGCGGCCGATCTCGGCCCGCATCCGGGCGACCAGCCCCTCCATCATCGCCACATAGCCCCAGAAGACGCCGATCAGCATGGCGTCGGCCGTGGTCCGACCGATAACCGATCGGTTCTCTGGCGGGGCGATCGCGATGCGGGGCAGCTTGGCCGCGGCAGCCACCAGCGCATCGAGCGACAGGTTGATGCCCGGCGCGATGATGCCGCCCTTATAGGCGCCGCGATAGTCCACCACGTCGAAGGTGGTCGCCGTGCCGAAATCGATCACGATCAGGTCGCCATCATAAAGATGGTGGGCCGCGATCGCGTTTACAACCCGGTCGGCGCCGACCGAGGCGGGTTCCGCCACGTCCAGCTCGATGCCCCAGTCGACCGGCGACTGGCCGGCGACCAGCGCGGTCGTCTTGAAATATTTGTCGGCCAGCACCTGAAGATTGTGGAGCGCGCGCGGCACGACCGTGGCGACGATCACCGCGTCGACATCGGCCATGGCATAGCCTTCCAGCATCAAGAGCTGGTTCAGCCACACGGCATATTCGTCGGCGGTGCGGCGCGGGTCGGTGGCGATGCGCCAGCGCGTCTTGATCTCACGCCCGTCGAGCAGCGCGAAAACGACATTGGTGTTGCCCGCGTCGATCGCGAGAAGCATGGCCGAACCCTCAGATGAGAAAGATATCGCCGGCATGAATGGCACGGGTATCGCCATTCGCCAAGCGCAGGATCAACATGCCCTGGCTGTCGAGCGTGCCGAAGCCGCCCTCCACCACGTCGCCATCGGGCTGAACGACACGCATCGGCGTGCCGGTTGGGTGGGCATTGAGCAGCCAGTGGGTGCGCACCGGATCAAGCCCCTGGGCACGCCAGATCGCCAGCCAATGGCCGAAAAGCTGCGCGAGGCGCTCCAGCAGCGCAGCGGCGTCCGCCCCCTCCCCGATCGCGCCTTGCGCGACGAGGCTGGTGACCGGACGGTCGAGCCCTTGCGGGAAATGGGTGACGTTGATGCCGATGCCGACGACCACGGCATCGCCGGTGCGTTCCAGCAGGATACCGGCGATCTTCGCGCCGTCGACCAATATGTCATTGGGCCATTTGATCCGCGCCTGTCCGGCACAGAGCGGCGCGACCAGCGCATGGACGGCGTTCGCCGCGACCAGCGCCAGCGTGTGCGCCATCGGGTCGCCCGGCTGCAGCCGGATCAGGGTGGAGCAATAGAGATTGCCGACCGGACTTTCCCACGCCCGGCCCAAACGACCGCGGCCTCCGGACTGTCGCTTTGCGCGCAGCCAGAGGCCCTCGGTTTCACCCTGCTCCGCCAATGCCAGCATGTCGGCATTGGTGGAGCCGGTTTCTTCTACGGTGCGAAACTGCGTCAGAACAGCGAAGCCGCCGCAGCCGCGCTGGCCTTGTCCAGCAGCGGGTTGAGCAGATAACCGAAGACGATCACGATGGCGCAGGCGGCCATGATGATATTCTCGACCGCCCCGCCCTTCGCCTCATAGGGCGCGGCCGGCTCGTCGAAATAGATCGTCTTGATGATCTTGAGATAATAGAAGGCGCCGATCACCGACATGGCGATGCCGAAGGCGGCGAGCGCGGTCAGGTTGGCGGCGACCGCGGCATCGAACACCAGGAATTTCGCCCAGAAGCCGAACAGCGGCGGGATACCGGCCATCGAGAACATGAAGATCGCGAAGGCGGCCGACAGGCCCTTGCGCGACTGCGACAGGCCGGCGAGGCTGGCGATCGTGTCGACCGGCTTGCCGTCGGCATCACGCATCTGGAGGATGCAGGCGAAGGCGCCGATGGTCATGACGACGTAGATCGCCATGTAGCTCATCGTCGCGGCGACGCCGGCGGGCGTGCCGGCGGCAAGGCCGACCAGCGCGAAGCCGACATTGTTGATCGACGAATAGGCCATCAGACGCTTGATGCTGGTCTGGCCGATCGCCGCGACCGCACCGAACAGGATCGAGGCGAGCGCAACGAAGATGATGATCTGCTGCCAGTCGAGGCCGGCCGGGCCAAGCGCTTCGATCGCGACGCGGACCATCAGGCCCATGGCGGCAACCTTCGGCGCGCTGCCGAAGAAGGCGGTGACCGGGGTCGGCGCACCTTCATAGACGTCGGGCGTCCACATGTGGAACGGCACGGCGCTGATCTTGAAGGCGAGGCCCGCGAGCACGAAGACCAGGCCGAACAGTTCGCCCTTCGACACGCCGTCGCCCATGGCGATGGCAATGCCGTCGAACGCGGTCGAACCGGTGAAGCCGTAGAGCAGCGAGATGCCGTAGAGCAGGATGCCGCTGGCCAGCGAACCGAGCACGAAATATTTCAGGCCCGCTTCCGACGATTTTTCGTCCTGGCGCATGAAGCTGGCCAGCACGTAGGATGCGAGGCTGTTCATTTCCAGGCCGACATAGAGCGTCAGCATGTCGCCGGCCGAGACCATCATGCCCATGCCGATCGCGGCAAAGACGATCAGGACGGCATATTCGGGACGCAGCGCGCCGCCGGTGGCGAAGAAGCGCGGGGCCAGCAGGATGGCCGCACCGGCCGCGCCATAGATCAGCGCCTTGGCATAGACCGAGAAGGCGTCGGCACGGACCAGGCCGTCGAATGCGACCGGGCCATGCGCCATCGAGGTGCAGAGGCTGAGGCCGGCGGCGAGCAGTGCCAGCACTGCCAGCCAGTTGACGGCATGGGTCGAGCGGTCACCACCAAAGGCGGCGATCAGCATCAGCACCAGGCCGGAGCCGGTGAGGATGAGTTCCGGCAGTACGGCCAGAAGGGAAGCGGTTTCGATCATTAGTGCGCCTCCCCGTGCGCAGCGGCTTCTTCATGATGGCCCTCGCCTACCGGCTTGGGCGCACCCATCTTGATCTGGGAATCTCCTGCGGGAGCCGCAGGGGCGAGACGCGCTTCGAGCGCGCGGATGTCGGGACGCATCGGGGCCAGGAAGCTTTCCGGATAGACGCCCATCCAGAGCACCGCCGCGGCAATCGGGGCGAGCAGCCAGATTTCACGCGCCGACAGGTCGGGCATGGCGGCGGCATCGGCGTTCACCTGATCGCCGTAGCAGATGCGGCGATAGAGGTAGAGCATATAGGCCGCACCCAGGATAATGCCGGTGGTGCAGATCAGCGCCGCCCAGGTCGAAACCTGATAGATGCCCATCAGCGACAGGAATTCACCGACGAAGTTGCTGGTGCCCGGCAGACCGACCGAAGCCATGGTGAAGAGCAGGAACAGCACGGCGTAGCGCGGCATGTTGATCGCGAGGCCACCATAGCGGTTGATTTCCCGAGTGTGCAGGCGGTCATAGATGACGCCGACGCACAGGAACAGCGCGCCCGACACCAGGCCGTGGCCCAGCATGACCATCATCGCGCCTTCCAGGCCCGCCTGGTTGAAGGCGAACAGGCCGATGGTGACGATCGCCATGTGCGCGACCGACGAATAGGCGATCAGCTTCTTCATGTCCGACTGAACCAGCGCGATGAGGCTGGTATAGACGACGGCGACCATCGACAGGCCCCAGACCCAGGGCGCGAGCTGCGCCGAAGCTTCCGGGAACATCGGCAACGAGAAGCGGATGAAGCCGTAGCCACCCATCTTCAGCAGCACGCCTGCCAGGATGACCGAACCGGCGGTCGGCGCCTGAACGTGCGCGTCGGGCAGCCAGGTGTGGACCGGCCACATCGGCATCTTCACCGCGAAGCTGGCGAAGAAGGCGAGGAACAGCCAGATCTGGATCTTCGGATCGAAATTATAGGCCATCAGGTCGGGAATGCGGGTCGTGCCGGCCTCATGCACCATCCACATCATCGCGATCAGCATCAGGACCGAGCCGAGCAGCGTGTAGAGGAAGAATTTGTACGAGGCGTAGATACGGTTCGCACCACCCCAGATACCGATGATCAGATACATCGGGATCAGGCCGGCTTCGAACATGATGTAGAAGAGGTAGAGATCCTGCGCGGTGAAGACGCCGATCATCAGCACCTCCATGAACAGGAACGCCGCCATATATTCGCCGACGCGCTTGTTGATCGCGTTCCAGCTGGCGCCGATGCAGATCGGCATCAGGAACACGGTCAGCGCGATCAGCAGCAAGGCGATGCCGTCGATCCCGAGCGCCCACGCGAAGCGGCCGAAGATCGGCGCATATTCGGTGAACTGCCACTGGGCGCCTGCGCCCGACTGATCGAAATTGACCCACAGGACGATGCCCAGGACCAGATCGACCAGCGTGGCGATCAGCGCAATCCAGCGCGCATTATTGGCGCCAGCGAAGAGGCAGGCGATGGCACCAGCCATCGGCACTGCCATCATCAGGGAGAGGATGGGGAAGCCGTCCATTATCGTGTCATCGCCCAGGTTGCAGCCGCGGCGAGGCCAATCAGCATCACCAGCGCATAGGTGTAGAGGTAGCCGGACTGAAGCCGACGGGTGATCTTGTTGCCCTGCACGACCAGAGCAGCCAGCCCGTTGGGGCCGAAGCGGTCGATGAAGCCGACGTCACCGAATTGCCAGAAGAAGCGGCCGATGGCGAAGGCGGGCTTGACGAACAGGAAATTGTACAGCTCGTCAAAATACCACTTGTTGAGCAGGAACTGGTGCAGGGCGCCGAAGGTGGCGACGAAGCGCTGCGGCCAGTCGGTGTTCTTGATGTAAGCGAGCCAGGCAATGACCAGGCCGGTCAGCATCACGGTGAACGGACCGAACTTGACCCAGGTCGGCACTTCATGCGCGGCGTGCATCAGGTGGCTGTCGAACGCCAGGGCGCCCTTCCAGAACTCGATGCCCCCTTCCGGACCAATGAACTGGTCGTGGAAGACGAAGCCGGCGAACACGGCGCCCAGGCTGAGCACCAGCAGCGGGATCAGCATGACCAGGCCGCTTTCATGCGGATGGTAGCCACCGGTGCCGTCGCCAGCGTCATGGGCATGATGGTCATGGCCATGATCGGCGTGCGCGTGGGCATGATCGTCATGACCATGGCCGGCATGCCCATGATCGTCATGGCCGTGGCCGTGATCGTCATGCAGCGCATGCTGGATATGCTCGGACTGGGTCCAGCGCGGCTTGCCGAAGAAGGTCAGGAAGACCAGGCGCCAGCTGTAGAAGCTGGTCAGCAGCGCGGCGAACACGCCGACATAATAGGCACCAATGCCTGCACCGCCCGAAGCGAAGGCCGCTTCGAGGATGCCGTCCTTCGAATAGAAGCCAGCGAAACCGACGCCGACGAGCGGCAGGCCGACGCCCGTGATGGCGAGCGTGCCGAGCGTCATGGTCCAGAAGGTCACGGGGATCTTCTTACGCAGGCCACCATAGTAGCGCATGTCCTGCTCATGGTGCATCGCATGGATGACCGAGCCGGCGCCCAGGAACAGCAACGCCTTGAAGAAGGCATGGGTGAAGAGGTGGAACATCGCCGCGCCATAGGCGCCGCAACCGGCCGCGAAGAACATGTAGCCCAGCTGCGAACAGGTCGAATAGGCGATGACGCGCTTGATGTCGGTCTGCACGGTGCCGACGGTGGCGGCGAACAGACAGGTGGCGGCGCCGACATAGGTGACCACGGTCAGCGCGGTCGGCGACATTTCGAACATCGGCGACAGGCGGCAGACCATGAAGACGCCAGCGGTGACCATGGTGGCCGCGTGGATCAGCGCCGACACCGGGGTCGGGCCTTCCATCGCGTCGGGAAGCCAGGTGTGAAGGCCGAGCTGCGCCGACTTGCCCATCGCGCCGATGAACAGCAGCAGGCAGAGCACGGTCATGGTGTCAAAGCGGTGGCCCAGGAAGCCGATGGTCGAACCCGCCATCGACGGGGCCATTTCCAGGATTTCCGGGATCGAGATGGTATTGAACACCAGATAGGTGCCGAAAATGCCCATCATGAAGCCAAGGTCGCCGACGCGATTGACGACGAACGCCTTGATCGCGGCCGCGTTTGCACTCGGCTTGCGGAACCAGAAACCGATCAGCAGGTAGGAAGCCAGACCCACGCCTTCCCAACCGAAGAACATCTGCAGCAGATTGTTCGCGGTCACGAGCATCAGCATCGCGAAGGTGAAGAGCGAGAGATAGGCGAAGAAGCGCGGCTGATCCGGCTCTTCGTCCATATAGCCCCAGCTATAGAGGTGGACCAGGCTGGACACGCTGGTGATGACCACCAGCATGACCGCCGTCATGGTGTCGACCCGCAGCGCCCACTGGGCGTCGAAGCTGCCGCTTTCGATCCAGGTGAAGACGGGCGCAACATAGGGTTCGGCGTGGCCGGTCAGGAAGCTGATGAAGATCGGCCAGGACATGGCGCAGGCTGCGAACAGCGCGCCGGTCGTGACGATCTTCGCCGGGATCTTGCCCAGGGCCTTGTTGCCAAGGCCGGCGATGGCTGCAGCAAGCAGCGGGAGAAGGACGATAAGCTGGATCATGGGATTTGGCTCAGCCCTTCATCCGGTTGACATCGTCGACGGCGATGGTGCCGCGACCACGGAAGTAAATGACGAGGATGGCGAGGCCGATGGCCGCTTCACCCGCCGCGACGGTCAGCACGAACATCGAGAAGACCTGGCCCACCAGATCGCCCAGGAAGGCGCTGAAGGCGACGAGGTTGATGTTCACGCTGAGGAGGATCAGCTCGATCGCCATCAGGATGATGATGACATTCTTGCGATTGATGAAGATGCCGAGCACCCCCATCACGAAGAGGATGGCGCTGACCACCATATAATGTTGAAGGCCGATCACAGCTCCACCCCCTGCCCCACGGGCTGATTGATGTTGCGCACGGCGTCCTGCGGACGACGGCGGTTCTGCTTGGCAACATTCTGACCACGGACGCCGCCACGGGCACGATGGGTCAGCACGATGGCGCCGATCATCGCGACCAGCAGGACGATACCCGCCGCCTCGAACAGGAAGATGTAGCGGGTGTAGAGAATGCCGCCGATCGCCTGGATGTTGGAAAGTTCCGGATTGGCCGGGGCCGCACGCTGCGCGAGTTCGATCGGACCGGCGCTCCACAGGCCGATGCCGAGGACGATTTCCGCCAGCAGCACCAGCGCGATCAGCAGGCCGAACGGCAGATAGCTGACGAAGCCGGCGCGCAGTTCGGCGAAGTCGATGTCGAGCATCATGACGACGAACAGGAACAGCACCGCGACCGCGCCGACATAGACGATGACAAGCAGCATCGCGATGAATTCGGCGCCGAGCAGGATCATCAGACCGGCAGCGTTGAAGAAGGCCAGGATCAGCCAGAGGACCGAGTGGACCGGGTTGCGCGACAATATCGTGAGCGCGCCGCTGCTCACCACCAGAATGGCGAACAGGTAAAAGGCGAGGACGTGGATCACAGGTTCATATTCCCTTTGACGCCGGCGGCTTAACGATAGGGGGCATCGGCAGCAAGATTGGCAGCGATGGCACGCTCCCACTTGTCACCGTTTTCCAGGAGCTTGGCCTTGTCGTAGATCAGCTCCTCGCGGGTTTCGGTCGCGAACTCGAAGTTCGGGCCCTCGACGATCGCATCGACCGGGCAGGCTTCCTGGCAGAAGCCGCAATAGATGCACTTGGTCATGTCGATGTCGTAGCGCGTGGTGCGGCGGCTGCCATCGTCGCGCGGCTGCGCCTCGATGGTGATCGCCTGCGCCGGACAAATGGCCTCGCACAGCTTGCACGCGATGCAGCGCTCTTCCCCGTTGGGGTAGCGGCGCAGCGCATGCTCACCACGGAAGCGCGGCGAAATCGGGTTCTTCTCGTACGGGTAGTTGATCGTCGCCTTGGGCTTGAAGAAATACTTCAAGGTCAGCCAGTGCGCCTTCACGAACTCCCAGAGGGTGAAGCTTTTGACGTAGTAACCGAGGCTCATTGTGCGCCTCCATAGCGCGTCAGCATGAGGAAGCCCGAAACCAGGAAGACGAAGAAGAGCGAGGTCGGCAGGAAGATCTTCCAGCCCAGCCGCATCAGCTGGTCATAACGGTAGCGGGGCACCGTCGCCTTCACCCAGGAGAAGACGAAGAAGAAGAAGGCGATCTTGAGCAGGAACCAGATGATGCCCGGCACCAGGTACAGCGGCGCCCAGTCGAACGGCGGCAGATAGCCACCCCAGAACAGGATCGCGTTGAGGCCGCACATCAGGATGACGTTGGCATATTCGCCGAGCCAAAACAGGGCGAAGGCCATCGACGAATATTCGGTCTGGTAACCCGCGACCAGTTCGGATTCCGCTTCGGTCAGGTCGAACGGCGCGCGTGCCGTTTCCGCCATGGCCGAAATCAGGAACATGATCGCCATCGGGAACAGCAGCGGGTTGAAGCCGTTGCCGTTGAGGAAGCCATAATAGCCCTTCTGGCTTTCCACGATCGCCGACATGTTGAAGCTGCCGGCCCACAGCACGACGGTGATCAGGATGAAGCCGATCGAGACTTCATAGCTGATCATCTGCGCGCTGGCGCGGATCGCGGAGTAGAAGGGATATTTGGAGTTGGACGCCCACCCCGCCAGCACCACGCCATAGACGCCGAGCGACGAGATGGCGAGGATGTAGAGCAGGCCGACATTGACGTTCGACACCATCACCCCGACGCCGAAGGGGATGACGGCCCAGGCCATCAGCGCCACGGTGAAGGTGATGATCGGCGCGATCAGGAACAGGGCCTTGTTCGACGCCGAGGGAACGATGGTTTCCTGCAGGAAGACCTTGAGGCCGTCCGCGAAGGACTGAAGCAGCCCCAGCGGGCCGACGACGTTGGGACCACGGCGCAGCGCCATGGCCGCCCAGATCTTGCGGTCGGCATAGATGATCATGGCGACGGCCAGCATCAGCGGCAGTGCGATGACCAGAATACCGATAATGGTCGAAAGCAGCCAGGCGCCCTCGAAAGGCAGGCCAAGGCCTTGGAAGAAAGCGGTCACTCTGCGGCCTCCGCGAAGCTTTCACCATGGATCAGCTCGGCCGAGCATTGCTGCATCGTCGGGCTGGCGCGGCAGATCGCGTTGGTGAGGTAGAAATCCTTGATCGGCGAACCCAGCTCACCGGTCGCACCGGTGGGCAGCGACGGGACCGACCAGCCATAGTTGGCGATACCCTCGACGCCGAGAGCCGGAACCGCCTTGACCATTTCGGCGCGCAACGCGTCGAAGCTGTCGAACGGCAGCTTGGCCCCCAGCGCTTCCGACAGGGCGCGCAGGATCGACCAGTCCTCGCGGGCGTCGCCCGGCGCGAACACGGCCTTTTCACCGAACTGCACCCGGCCTTCCAGGTTGACGTAGGTACCGGCCTTTTCGGCATAGCTTGCGCCCGGCAGGATCACGTCCGCCGCATGGGCGCCCTTGTCGCCATGATGGCCGACATAGACCTTGAAGCTGCCCTCGAAGGCCGAATAATCGACTTCGTCGGCGCCGAGCGAGAAGAGCAGCTTCGGCGCGGCCGCAGCCACGGCCTTGATGCCGCCCTTGGTCGCATAGCCCAGCATCAGGCCGCCCATGCGGGCCGCCGCGAAGTGCAGGACATTGTAACCGTTCCAGCCGTCCTTGATCAGGCCCAGCGTATCGACCAGCGCCAGCGTGTCGCCATGCGCGCCGTCCTTGGCCAGCACGCCGCCGCCGACGATCATCGCCGGACGGGCTGCGCCCTTGAAGGCTTCGAGCACGGCGTCGGGCAGCTTGGCCAGCAGCGACGCGTCATTGCCCTGCCATTCGACCTTGTAGGTCAGATCGAATTCGGGACCAACGGCGAAGACCTTCGCGCCCTTCTTGATCGCCTTGCGGATGCGGGTGTTCACCAGCGGCGCTTCCCAGCGCAGATTGGTGCCGACCAGCAGGATGACGTCCGCGGTTTCGAGATCGGCGAGCGGGGTGTTGAACACCACCGACGACAGGCTCGACACGTCGTAGGACAGGCCGGTCTGGCGGCCTTCCAGCAGCGAACCGCCGAGCTTTTCGACCAGCGCCTTGCCGGCGAACATGGTTTCGCAGTCGAGCAGGTCGCCGGCGATCGCCGCGACGCTGCCGCCATGCTGGACCGCGGCGACGGCAGCAAAGGCTTCCGCCCAGGTCGCCGGAACCAGCTTGCCATCCTTGCGGACGAACGGCTTGTCGAGACGCTTGCGGACCAGACCGTCGACATTGTGACGGGTCTTGTCCGACGCCCATTCCTCGTTCACGTCGTCATTGATGCGCGGCACGGCGCGCAGCACCTGACGACCACGGCTGTCGAGGCGGATGTTGGTGCCGAGCGCGTCCATCACGTCGATCGCATGGGTCTTCTTGAGTTCCCACGGACGCGCTTCGAAAGCGTAGGGCTTGGCGGTCAGCGCGCCGACCGGGCACAGGTCGACCACATTGCCCGACAGTTCGCTCTTGGCGGCATGTTCGAGATAGGTGGTGATCTGCATATTCTCGCCGCGATAGATGGCGCCGATTTCCGGCACGCCCGCGACTTCCTCTGCAAAGCGCACGCAACGGGTACACTGGATGCAGCGGGTCATGACCGTCTTGACGATCGGCCCCATATTCTTCTCGGTGACGGCGCGCTTGTTCTCGTCATAGCGCGACGAACCACGGCCATAGGCCACCGACTGATCCTGCAGGTCGCACTCGCCACCCTGGTCGCAGATCGGGCAATCCAGCGGGTGGTTGATGAGCAGGAACTCCATCACCCCTTCGCGGGCCTTCTTGACCATTTCGCTGTCGGTGCGGATTTCCTGGCCTTCGGTGGCCGGAAGCGCGCACGAAGCCTGCGGCTTGGGCGGTCCGGGCTTCACCTCGACCAGGCACATGCGGCAATTGCCGGCGATGGAAAGGCGCTCATGATAGCAGAAACGGGGGATTTCCTTCCCCGCCTGCTCGCAAGCCTGGAGGACTGTGGCGCCCGCCGGGACTTCGAGTTCTACGCCGTCTACTTTGACCTTCGGCATGGTTACTCCGCTGCCTCCATGACGGGGGCACTACCCTTGTTCTCGTTGATCCGGCGCTCGATTTCCGGACGGAAGTGCCGGATCAGCCCCTGGATCGGCCATGCCGCCGCGTCGCCAAGCGCGCAGATGGTGTGGCCTTCAACCTGCTTGGTCACCTGGAACAGCATGTCGATTTCGCTCTGGTCCGCGTCGCCGGTGCGCAGACGCTCCATGACGCGCCACATCCAGCCCGTGCCTTCGCGGCACGGCGTACACTGGCCGCAGCTCTCATGCTTGTAGAAATAGGAGAGACGCGAAATGGCGCGGACGATGTCGGTCGACTTGTCCATGACGATGACGGCGGCGGTGCCCAGGCCCGAGCCCAGCGCGCGCAGACCGTCAAAGTCCATCGGTGCGTCCATGATTTCCTTCGCAGGAACCAGCGGCACCGACGACCCGCCCGGAATGACCGCGAGCAGATTGTCCCAGCCGCCACGGATGCCGCCGCAATGGCGATCGATCAGTTCGCGGAACGGGATCGACATCGATTCCTCGACGACGCACGGCTTGTTCACATGACCGCTGATCTGGAACAGCTTGGTACCGCGGTTATTCTCACGGCCAAAGCCGTTGAACCAGGCGGCGCCGCGACGCAGGATCGTCGGCGCAACCGCGATCGATTCCACGTTGTTCACCGTGGTCGGGCAGCCATAAAGGCCCGCGCCGGCCGGGAAAGGCGGCTTCAGGCGGGGCTGGCCCTTCTTGCCCTCGATGCTTTCGATCTGGGCGGTTTCCTCGCCGCAGATATAGGCGCCGGCGCCACGATGGACGAACACGTCGAAATCATAGCCCGAACCGCAGGCATTCTTGCCGATGAAGCCCTTTTCATAGGCCTGCTCGACGGCAGCGAAGAGCACCTTCGCCTCATAGATGAACTCGCCGCGGATATAGATGTAGGCGGCGCGCGCCCGCATCGCGAAACCGGCGATCAGCGCGCCTTCGATCAGCTTGTGCGGATCGTGGCGGATGATTTCGCGGTCCTTGCACGAACCCGGTTCGGATTCGTCGGCGTTGATGACGAGGAAGCTGGGACGGCCGTCCTTGCTTTCCTTGGGCATGAAGCTCCACTTCATGCCGGTCGGGAAGCCGGCGCCGCCACGGCCGCGCAGGTTCGACGCCTTGATGGTGTCGATGATCGCGTCCTGGCCGATTTCCATCAGCTTCTTGGTATTGTCCCAATCGCCACGCTTCATCGCGGCGTCGACGCCCCAATCCTGGAAGCCGTGGACGTTGGTGAAGATGCGGTCCTTGTCGGACAGCGGCCCGACGAAGGGGGCCGGTGCGGGTGCATCGGTCATGCCGTCGCTCCTTCGTTCCATTGACCGCGATAGTCGTGATTTTCGCCGACCATCTCCTTGAGGGTGGTCGGGCCACCTTCCGGCGCGCTGGTCTGACGATCGATCTGCGGGCCGATCTTGGGCTGGCCGCCGGCGGCCAGCGTTTCCAGGATGGCGATGGTGCTGTCGTAGGTCAGATCTTCGAAATTATCGTCGTTGATCTGGACCATCGGCGCGTTGGCGCAGGCACCAAGGCATTCGACCTCATTGAGGGTGAACAGGCCGTCGGGGGTCGTGCCGCCCTTGACCAGGCCCTTGTTCTTGCACGCGGCGAAGACATCGTCCGACCCGCGCAGCATGCACGGCGTCGTGCCGCAGACCTGCACATGGTAACGGCCGACCGGCGCCAGATTGTACATGGTGTAGAAGGTCGCGACCTCATAGACGCGCATGTACGGCATATCGAGCTGGCGCCCGATATATTCCATGACCGGAACCGGCAGCCAGCCATTGGTCTGCGTCTCCGCGCCAACCTGGCGCTGGGCCAGGTCGAGCAGCGGCATCACCGCCGACTGCTGGCGACCGGCGGGATAGCGCGCGATGACCTTCTTGGCCTGCTCGGCATTTTCGGGCGTCCACTCGAACGCGCCCCAGCGCGCGCGGGTTTCGGCCTCATCGGGGATATGAACTGCGTCAGCCATTATCGGTCACATTCTCCGAACACGATGTCCATCGCGCCCAGTACAGCGGTTGTATCGGCCAGCATGTGGCCCTTCATCATGAAGTCCATCGCCTGCAGATGGCTGAAGGCGGTCGGGCGGATCTTGCAGCGATAGGGCTTGTTGGAGCCGTCGCTGACCAGATAGACGCCGAATTCGCCCTTCGGGCTTTCGGTCGCCACATAGACCTCGCCCGCGGGGACGTGGAAGCCCTCGGTATAGAGCTTGAAGTGGTGGATCAGCGCTTCCATCGACTTCTTCATCTCGCCGCGCTTGGGCGGGGAGACCTTGCGGTCGAAGCTGGCGATCGGCCCTTCAGGCATTTCACTGAGGCACTGCTTCATGATGCGCGCGGACTGGCGCACTTCCTCGACGCGGACCATGAACCGGTCGTAGCAGTCGAACGCGGTGCCGACCGGAACGTCGAATTCCATGCGGTCATAGACGTCGTAGGGCTGCGCCTTGCGGATGTCCCAGGCGATGCCCGAGCCACGCAGCATGGGACCGGAGAAGCCCCATTTCAGCGCGTCTTCCTTGCTGACGATCGAGATGTCGACATTGCGCTGCTTGAAGATGCGGTTGTCTACGACCAGGCTCATCGCGTCCTCGAACAGGCGCGGCAGACGGGTGTCGAGCCAGTCGGCGATGTCGGTCAGCAGCTTGAGCGGCACGTCCTGATGCACGCCGCCCGGCCGGAAATAGGCCGAATGCATGCGGGCGCCCGACGCGCGCTCGAAGAAGTTGAGGCAATCCTCGCGGATTTCGAACAGCCACAGGTTCGGCGTCATCGCGCCAACGTCCATGACGTGCGAACCCAGGTTCAGCATGTGATTGCAGATACGGGTCAGTTCCGCGAAGAACACGCGCAGATATTGCGCGCGCAGCGGCACTTCCAGGTTCAGCAGCTTTTCGACCGCCAGAACATAGCTATGCTCCATGCCGAGCGGCGAACAATAGTCCAGCCGGTCGAAATAGGGCAGCGCCTGCATATAGGTCTTGTGCTCGATCAGCTTTTCGGTGCCGCGATGCAGCAGGCCGACATGCGGGTCGCAGCGCTCCACGATTTCGCCGTCCAGCTCCATGACCAGACGCAGAACGCCGTGCGCCGCAGGGTGCTGCGGACCGAAGTTGATCGTGTAGTTCTGGATTTCCGTGTCACCATAGGCCGGGTCGGCCGCATCGGTGACATGATCCATCTTTTCGAGATAGTCGGACATCAGGCCTTACCTTCGGGCTTGGCAGCCCCCTTGCCTTCATCGGTTTCGGCGGAGGGCTTGGCCGGCGCATCGGCCGACTTTTCCTCGGCCTTCTTGTTGGCGGCATCGCCAGCACCGGTGTCGGCCTTGCTTTCCGTCGCCTTGGGCGTGGGTGCGGCTGCGGGCGCAGGAGCCGGCGCGGCAGGTGCCGCCGCCTTCTCGTCGCCCGGAAGCACGTATTGCGCGCCTTCCCAGGGCGACATGAAGTCGAAGCTGCGGAAGTCCTGGGCCAGCTTCACCGGCTCATAGACGACGCGCTTGTCCTCTTCGGAATAGCGCAGCTCGACATAGCCGGTCAGCGGGAAGTCCTTGCGCTGCGGATGGCCCTTGAAACCATAGTCGGTCAGGATGCGACGCAGGTCGGTATTGCCGTCGAAGATGACGCCATACATGTCGAACACTTCGCGCTCCAGCCAGCCGGCGACCGGCCAGAGGTGCGTGACGGTCGGCACCGGCGTATCCTCGTCGGTCGAGACCTTGACGCGGACGCGGTGGTTCCGCGTGACGCTGAGCAGGTGATAGGCGACCTCGAACCGATCCGGACGCTCCGGATAGTCGACGCCGGCAATTTCCATCAGCTGCTGGTAATGCGCCATGTCGCGCAGCGCGACCATGGCATTGGCCAGGTCGTCGCGCGCGACAACGAAGGTCAGCTCGTCAGCATGATCGATGGTTTCGATCAGCATCGACCCCAGCAGGGCGCCGATTTCCTCGGCGATCCCTTCGGGGTTCACGATCTTGGGTGCAGAATGGCCCATATTAACGCTCAATCGTCCCGATCCGGCGGATCTTCCGCTGCAGCTGCATGATGCCGTAGAGCAGAGCTTCGGCAGTGGGCGGGCAGCCCGGCACATAGATGTCGACCGGCACGATGCGGTCACAGCCACGGACGACCGAATAGCTATAGTGGTAGTAACCACCGCCATTGGCGCAGCTGCCCATCGAAATCACATATTTCGGGTTGGACATCTGGTCATAGACCTTGCGGAGCGCCGGAGCCATCTTGTTGCACAGCGTGCCCGCGACGATCATCACGTCCGACTGGCGCGGAGATGCGCGCGGCGCGGCGCCGAAGCGCTCCATGTCGTAGCGCGGCATGTTGACGTGGATCATCTCCACGGCGCAGCAGGCCAGACCGAAGGTCATCCACCACAGCGAACCCGTGCGGGCCCACTGGAATAGTTCCTCGGTCGAGGTGACAAGGAAGCCCTTGTCGCTGACTTCACTGCTGAGCGCGTTGAAGAAGTCCTGGTCGGGCTGCGTCCCCATCGGCGGCATGGTGCCGGGAATGGGGCTGGTCAGTTCTACTCCCAATCGAGTGCTCCCTTCTTCCACGCATAGACGAGGCCGAGCACCAGCTCCGCTATGAAGATCATCATCGTCGCCCAGCCGGCCCAGCCGATCTGGTCAAGGCTCACCGCCCAGGGAAAGAGGAATGCCGCTTCCAGGTCGAAAATGATGAACAGGATGGCGACAAGGTAGAAACGCACGTCGAACTGGCTGCGCGGCTCTTCAAATGCGGGGAAGCCGCATTCATATTCGGACAGCTTTGCAGGATCGGGCTTGTGCGCACCGGTCAGGCGGCCAACCAGCATCGGCAAGAAGACGAAGGTGCTGGAGAGCAGCAGAGCGATCCCGAGAAAGATCAGGATCGGCAGATATTGGCTGAGATCGACCAATGGAATCCCCTGGGCGAAAATTGTTCTGGGGGGGCCTTTAGGCCTGCTGCATATGCGAAGCAAGGGGCGAACCCATGAGAATGATTCGCAACAATTGCAAAGGCTTGATCGCGTTACCAAAAGCGCAAGAGACGATTGCCGCAGACACAAAAAAACAGGCGCCGGACCACCTTTGGAAGCCCGAAGACTCGCCGCGGTGGGCCGACGCCCTTTGCTCTTAAATCAGAAGCTTAGCAGAGCCTGATTCACGCCATCGGCGGAAACGCGAAGCACCTCCCCCAATCGCGACCAGGCTCTTAGCGCAGCGCGCCGGCCACCAGCTTGTGCAGCTTGCTGTGGGTCGCGTCATTGCCTGCGATCACTTCCTTGCGGTCGATCATCTGGTCGCCGCCGCGGAAGTCGCTGACGAAGCCACCGGCTTCGCGCACCATCAGGATGCCAGCCGCCACGTCCCAGGGCTGCAGGCCGCCTTCCCAGAAGCCGTCATAGCGGCCCGAGGCGACATGGGCGAGGTCGAGCGAGGCGGCACCGAAGCGGCGCAGGCCAGCGACCGAAGGCGCCACTGCACCGAAGATGCGGGTCCATTCGGCCATGTTGCCATGGCCCATGAACGGAATGCCGGTGGCGATCAGGCAGTCGGCAAGGTCACGGCGGGCCGAGACGCGCAGACGCTGGTCATGACGCCAGGCGCCGCGATTCTTTTCCGCCCAATAGCTTTCGTCGGTGACCGGCTGATAGATCAGGCCCGAGGTCACTTCGCGCTTGCCGCCGAACAACGGCTCCTCGACAGCGATCGAGATGGCGAAGTGCGGGATGCCATGCAGGAAGTTGGTGGTGCCGTCGAGCGGATCGATGATCCAGCGCGGCTTGTTGGGATCGCCCTCGATCACCCCGCCCTCTTCCAGCAGGAAGCCCCAGTCGGGACGCGCCTTCTGCAGTTCCTCGACCAGCGTCTGCTCAGCCTGCTTGTCGGCCTTGGACACGAAGTCCGCCGGCCCCTTGCGCGACACCTGCAGATGCTCGACCTCGCCGAAGTCGCGGCGCAGCTTGGAGCCGGCCTTGCGGGCGGCGCGTTCCATGACGGTGAGAAGGCCGGAATGGGATACCATGTAAAATCTCCGCCGCCCCGGTGGGCGGCCTTTGCTTTAATTCTTGGGGGCGGGCTTGGCAGCGGCCGGACGATAGCCACAGGTGCCGGCGATCACCGCCAGCATCTGCGAGGGATCCTTGCGGTTCACCTTGCCCGGATTGCCCGCGATCACCTTGTCGGTCGCCGCACTGATCTGCGACAGCGAATTGCTGTAGAGGCATTCGAACAGCGCGGTCTTGACCGGCGCCTCAACCTCCTTCGACTCCAACGCACTGCTGATGACCTGCAGCACATAGGCCGCACTGTCGATCTGCGCCTTGGACGGCTTGTTGACCGTCTGGGCAGGGAGCGCAGCCGGCAGGGCGCCGATCGCGAGGATGGCGGCAACTGCCGTGCTGCGCCCGAACCGCATCAGTCGGCCCGCTTCACATATTCGCGCTCATAGACATCGACCACGATGCGCGTGCCGGTGACGATGTGCGGCGGAACCATGACGCGGACGCCATTATCGAGGATCGCCGGCTTGTAGCTGGCCGATGCGGTCTGGCCCTTCACCACGGCGTCGGCTTCGACGATGGTCGCTTCGACCGTCTCGGGCAGCTGGACGCTGATCGGACGTTCTTCATACATTTCCAGCATGACCATCATGCCGTCCTGCAGGAAGGCGGCGGCATCGCCGACCAGGTCCATCGGCAGGTTGATCTGGTCATAGGTTTCGGTGTCCATGAACACCAGCATGTCACCCTCGGGGTAGAGATACTGGAAATCCTTGGTGTCGAGGCGGATGCGCTCGACGCTCTCGGCCGAGCGGAAGCGGACATTGTTCTTGCGGCCATCGATCAGGTTCTTCAGCTCCACCTGCATATAGGCGCCGCCCTTGCCGGGCTGGGTGTGCTGAATCTTGACGGCGCGCCACAGGCCACCCTCATATTCGATATTGTTGCCGGGACGAATGTCCACGCCGCTGATCTTCATGGGAAGAGCCTGCCTATATGTCTGAATGTGGAAAAGAGCCGGCCTCTGCGAGGCTGGCCGCGCCTTTACCGCGAGACGGCGCCAAGGGCAAGAGGGCGGCGTTTCCGCTTAACTTCGCACATTTCCCGCAGATTTTGAAATTCGCTTTCCTACTTGAGCAATTTTCGATCGCGGCTGACCCCGATGATAGCCGATCGCGGGCCGATAGGACAGGTCATTGGCCGACCAGCAGCGGATAGGGATTGACCGGCTGGCCACCATACCAGGGATCAGCCGGCGCCATGCGGTTGACGGCGAAATGGAGGTGCGGCGCGGCGGGATCGGCATTGCCGGTGCTGCCCACGGTCGCGATGCGCTGCCCGCGCCTGACCGCCTGCCCTTCGTGCAGGCCCGGCGCATAGCTGTCGAGATGGGCATAATAATAGAGGGTGTGCCCGTCGGGCGCGCGTTCATAAAGGGTGCGGCCACCCGCCTCGCTCCAGAAGATCTTCTCGATCCGGCCGTCGGCAGCGGCCAGCACCGCCCTGCCCCGCGCCGCCATGATGTCGATCGCGTCATGCGGACGGGCGCCGCCTGCCCGCGCCTGGGTGAAGGTGTCGGTGAGCGCGGAGGCCGGCACACCCTCCACCGGGATCAGCAGCGCACCGTCGCTGACGGTTGGCGGCGCAGACACAGCGGATCGCACCGGCGCATCGGCCGGGACGATCCGCACGCAATATCGGGCGAAGGCGATGCAGAGCAGCAGCGCGACCGCGATACCGCCCCACAGCCGGACATTCATGCCTGGAACTTCGCCTTGACGCCGCTCTTCACCATCTGCGCCAGCCGCGCGGCATCCCAGTTGGTGAGGCGGATGCAGCCATGGCTTTCGGTGCGGCCGATCAGTTGCGGCTCGGGCGTGCCATGGATGCCATAATGATCCTTGGACAGATCGATCCACACGACGCCGACCGGGCCGTTAGGGCCGGGCTTCAGCACCGCCTTCTGATCCTTCGACGCGGCATCCCAGAACAGGTCAGGATTATAATGGAAGTCGGGATTGCGGCTGACGCCCTTGATCGTCCATTCGCCCAGCGGCAGCGGATCATGCTGTGACCCGGTGGTGACCGGGAATTGCGCGATCAGCCTATTGTCCGCGCCATAGACTTTGAGCAGCCCTTCCGACTTGTCGACCACCAGATGGTCGGCCTGTGGCTGGTCCTTGGCGACGCCCAGGCTGGCGAGCGTTTCGCCCCAGCCACGCTCGTCGCCTTCGATCCGTGCCACCGGCTGGTTGGCAATCGCCGGCACGCGGATGGTCGCGCCGGCCGCGACCTTCGTATCGGGCGGGTTCATGCCGGTCAGCACTTCAGGCGTGGTGTGGAAGCGCTCCGCCAGCTTTTCGAGCAGGTTGCGATAGGTGAGCGCGGGCAGGCTCGCCTGATTGTTCAATCCCTTGGGAATGTCGAAGAAGGGTCCGCGGGCAAAACCATCAGGAATACGCACCAGCCAGGTGGTCGGCTTCGCCTCCCCCTCCAGCAGCGCGGCCGAGGTCTTCTGGTCATAGTTGCCGGTGACGGGCAGCTTGTTCGCCTCCTGGAAGCCGCGCAAGGCCGCCTTGAAGCTCATGCCGTCCTTGCCGTCCATCACGCCGGGCGAGAAGCCCCAGCGATCGAGCGCCACCTGCGCCTGCAATATCTGGTTGGGCTGCCAAGGCTTGCCGCCGGGTTCCTCCACGACCTGGAAAGCATAGGCGGCCGAGGGATCGGGCGCGGCCTGTGTCTGGTTGATCGGTGTCTGGTTGGTTGGCGCGGCTGGCTGGCTTTCATTAGCGTCGGTGGTCGACACATTGCAGGCCGCGCACAGCAGCGGCAGGCCGAGAAGACGATATTTCAAGGCGATACTCTCCCACATCATGGAAGAGACAACGCAGCAGGCGGCGGAAAGCTGCCTGCGCCGCTGCGATCAGATGGCTTCGGCCTCCGCCTTGGCCTTCTCGCGCTCGCGTATCCCCTCAAGATCCCGGTCGAGGAAATAGTTGAGGAAGGTGCGGATGGCCGCGATCGCCCCGAGCTTGCCGATTTCCGCCCAGGTCGGGGCGATGCTGGTTTCCACGATATCGGCCGCAAGCTGGAAACTCAGCCCGGCGACCGCCCAGCGGCCAAAGCTCATCCAGACGGGCATGAGCTTCGATTCGTCCGCCTTGAACAATAGCAGCCCCGTCAGGCCGATCGCGCCCTGAACCGAACCGATGGCGATCGCCAGGATCGCCAGCAGATTGACCAGCAGCGCGACATATTCCGCCAACTGATGGACGAATTCTTCCAACGCCATGCCTAGCATCCCTTGCCCGATTGCAGGGATGCTGGCCCGGTGGCGGCCCTTTGCCTATCGGGATAAACCCGCGATTAGGCCCCGCCCAGCACCGACGCGAAGGCGGCGACGCCGGCCTTGGGCCCTTCGGGATGATTCCACACCGTGCCGCTGACCGCCAGGAAGTCGGCGCCTGCCGCGATCAGGGGGGCGGCATTGTCCGGCGTGATGCCGCCGATCGCGACGCAGGGCAGTTCGAACAGGGTGGTCCACCAGCCCAGGATCGACGGTTCGGCGCGGTGCGTCGTTTCCTTGGTCGTGGTCGGGTAGAAGGCGCCGAAGGCGACATAGTCGGCCCCCGCCTCGCCCGCTTCCATCGCCAGATGGCGGCTGTCATGGCAGGTCACGCCGATCTGCACCTTGGGACCAAGCTGCTTGCGCGCCTCGCGCGGGTCGCCATCTTCCTGCCCCAGATGGACGCCATCGGCGTTCAGCCGCTTGGCAAGGCCGATGCTGTCATTGATGATGAAGGCGACCTCGCGCTCGGCGCAGAGCGCCTGGATCGGCCCGGCGAGCGCGGCGATGGCATGATCGTCGATCCCTTTGAGGCGCAGCTGGAAGGCGGCCACCTTGCCGCCGTCGAACGCCTGGGCGAGCTGATCGACGAAAGTCTCGTCGATCGCCGGCGGCGAAATCAGGTAAAGTTGGCAGGCCGGGCGAAAGCCCTTTTCGAACTGCTCGGCAAAATGGGGGTCGAGCGCCAGTTCTTCGTCAGTGAAATCGGTCATGCGCGCCTTATAGCCGCTCGCGCGGCCGCGCCAAGTGCGGCTATGACCGCGATCACAATACCGAAGGATATTCCATGCGCCACGCTTTCGCCGTCCTGCTGCTCCTGTCCGCCGCGCCCGTGCTGGCGCAGGAGGCGCCGCGGCCGCGCGCGCGGGAGGCCGGCGTGACCGTCGGCATCCTCCGGCCCGGCCCGCTCAACGCGATCACCGACGTCGCGGGGGTGAAGGTGGGCCAGGTAACGCTGCCGCGCAGCAAGGACGTCAATACCGGCGTCACCGCGATCCTGCCGCACGCCGGCAACCTGTTCCAGGACAAGGTGCCGGCCGGCTTCGTCGCCTATAATGCGTTCGGCAAGTTCATGGGATCGACCCAGGTTGCGGAGCTGGGCGAGATCGAGACGCCGATCCTGCTGACCAACACGCTGAACGTGGCGGAGGCCGGTGCGGCCTCGGTCGAATGGACGCTGGCGCAAACGGGCAATGAGGAGGTGCGGTCGGTCAATGCCGTGGTCGGCGAAACCAATGACGGCATGCTCAATGACATTCGCGGGCGGCATGTCACCATCGCCGATGCGCGGCGCGCGATCGAGAGCGCCAAGGCCGGCCCGGTCGAGGAAGGTGTGGTGGGCGCCGGCACCGGCACAGTGGCCTTCGGCTTCAAGGCAGGGATCGGCACATCCTCCCGCAAGCTGCCGGCGTCGCTGGGCGGCTGGACGGTGGGCGTGCTGGTGCAGGCCAATTATGGCGGCGTGCTGACGATTGCGGGCGTGCCGGTGGGAGTAAAGCTTGGCCGCTATGACTATCGCCAGCAGGTCGAGGAAAAGAAGGCGGATGGGTCGGTCGTGATCGTGATCGCGACCGATGCGCCGCTGTCCGACCGCAATCTGCGCCGCATCGCCGAGCGCGCCTTTGGCGGCATCGCGCGGACCGGCTCCAGCTTCTCCAACGGGTCGGGGGACTATGCCATCGCCTTTTCGACCAGCGCGGCGGTGCGGCGCACGGCGGCGAAGCGCAATGCCGTGGCGGCCGTCGATGACCTGCCCAATGACCGCATGTCGCCGCTGTTCCAGGCGACGATCGAGGCGACCGAGGAAGCGGTGTTGAACGCGCTGTTCAAGGCGCAGACCGTGGTCGGCAATCGCGGGACGGCAGAGGCCCTGCCGCTCGACAAGGTGCTGCCTATGCTGAAGGACGCGCGCTGAAGGCTGCGATAAAGGCAGCCGGATCGTCGAGCCGGTGGGCGAGGTAGCGGATCGTGCGCCGCCCTGCCTTGGCCGGCGGGTCGAGCGCGATGACGATGTTGGGGTGGGCGACCAGCGCGCCGTTGAACAGGCCGGCTGCCTTGAGATCGGCCAGAGTCCAGTCGTCGCATGGCCCCGCGACTTGCGGCCAGGGAATGGTGAGGCTGCGTAGCTTGCCGATGGGCCAGACCAGCCCGTCCGGGCCGATCCGCACCGGATGGTGGCGCAAGGCGCGAATGAAAAGGATGAACCAACCGATCGTGGTGAGGCTCAGCAGCGAGAGGAGCAGCGCCGCGCGCGGACTCCATAGCGCGACCAGCAGATGGACCACGGACGTCTCGACGACCATCAGGCCCAGTAGAATCCAGAGCATCGGCGCGACCGCGCGATGATAGGAAAAGGCGGCGCCGGCGGGACTTCCCCCCTGCCCGGCGCCGTCCATATGCGTCAGGCCGCGACCGGGGTCTTGGTGGCCGAAGCGGCGTAGATTTCGTCGATCGCCTCGCCCAGCGACGCGTTGAATTCGTCGTCGCTCATCTGGTGGCGCAGGTCGTTCAGCAGCGCGCGGCTGAAGCTGGCGATGATGCCGCGATTCTTGGCGAGTTCGGCGCAGGCTTCGGTGCGGCTGAAGCCGCCCGACAGGGCCACGACGCGCAGCACCTTGGGATGATCGACCAGCGGATCGAACAGGCCGGCCTTGGCGGGCAGCGAGAGCTTGAGCATCACCTGCTCGCCTTCGGGCAGGGCGTCGAGCTGCTTGAGGATTTCCTCCAGCAGGATCTGGTCGGCCTCGGCGCGTTCGGGCGACTTGATGTTCACTTCGGGTTCGATGATCGGCATCAGACCGCCGGCCAGCACTTGGCGGCCGACTTCGAACTGCTGCGCGACCACGGCGGCAATGCCCTCACGGTTGGCGAGGTTGACAACCGAGCGTTCCTTGGTGCCGAACACGCCCAGGCCCTTGGCGCGGGCGAGCAGCGCATCGAGTTCGGGCATCGGCTTCATCAGCTGCACGCCGTTCGCCTCGTCCTCCAGGCCCTTGTCGATCTTGATGAAGGGCACGACGCCCCGTTCGATCAGCGCGGTCGGGGTCGGCTTGCCGTCGACGGTGCCGTCCATGGTGCGTTCGAACAGGATCGCGCCCAGCACCTTGTCGCCGGTGAATGCGGGCGAGGTGATGACGCGGCTGCGCATGCCATGGATCAGGCCGAACATCTCCTCGTCATTGCTCCAGGCGCTCTCGTCCACGCCATAGCCCTTGAGCGCCTTGGGCGTCGAACCGCCGCTCTGGTCGAGCGCGGCGATGAAGCCCTGACCGTCGGAAGCCTTCTTGACCATGTCCTGATCCAGCATCTGCACATACCTTCTCTTGGGGCGCGCCGCCCCCTCGGCAGCGCGGAAAGATGGAAGCCATCGGGCGAACCCGAGGGCATGACTGTAGCGCGCTGTCAGGCGCGCCGGTATCCGGGCTGTTAGCTAGTCCCATGTCGCACCGCAAGATGCTTGCCCCCCGCGCGGCGACGGGGCGGCCGCCAATATCGTTGGCGCGTGCGAAAGTGCCTGATAGGCTGTGGCCAAAGGTCTGAATCGGGGGAAGAATGGGGATCGGGAAGATGCGGCCCGTCATGGCGGCCGCGCTGATGCTGGGGCTGTTCGATATCGGGGTGGCGCAGGCGGCGACCAAGCCGGTGGTCGGCGAGATGGCGCCGGATTTCGAGCTGACGCTGATCGACGGCAGCAAGGTGTCGCTGGCGGAACTGAAGGGCCAGGTGGTGCTGCTCAATTTCTGGGCGACCTGGTGCGTACCGTGTCGCAAGGAATTGCCGACGCTCGACAGCTATTATGGGCTCCAGAAGAAACATGGGCTGAAAGTCTTCGCGATAACGACCGAAGGATCGGTACCAATCGCACAGCTGAAGCAATTGTTCGCGGCGATGCACATCCCGTCGGCCAAAAGGATCAAGGGCCCCTATGGCCCGCTGACCGGGGTGCCGACCAATTTCGTCATCGATCGGGCGGGCCGGCTGCGCTACGCCAAGTCCGGCGCGTTCGATCTGGATGACCTCAATGCGCTGCTGGTGCCCTTGCTCAACGAACAACCACCCGCCTGAGGGCAATTTCCGTTGCATTGCACAATGAAATTTCCGTCATCCGGTTGAAAGCCGGCCATGGCGGGACCATTAGGGCGGCATGACCCATTCTGCCGCCCTGCCCCTACCGCGCGATGATGCGCCCCTGTCCCGCTTCGCCATATTGCTGATGGCGGTCGCGTGCGGGACGATGGTGGCCAACCTCTATTATGCCCAGACGCTGATCGATGTGATCGGGCCGGAAATCGGCATGTCGGCAGGGGTCGCGGGCCTCATCACCACGCTGACGCAGCTCGGCTATGGCCTGGGCATCATCCTGGTGGTGCCGCTGGCCGACCTGTTCGAGAACCGGCGGATCGTGTTAATATCGGCGGTGGCAACGGTGCTGGGCTGTATCGCCATCGCCCTGTCCAATGGTCCGGCCACCTTCCTGATCGCGTCGGTCATGACCGGCGTCGGCGCGACCGGCGTGCAGGTGCTGATCCCCCTCGCCTCCCATCTGGCCCCGCCCGAGCGGCAGGGCCGCGTGGTCGGCACGGTGATGAGCGGCCTGTTGTTCGGCATCATGCTGTCGCGGCCGATCGCCAGCTTCCTGGCCGGATCGATGGGCTGGCGCGCGACCTTCCTGCTGTCGGCCGGGGTGATCGCGCTGGTCGCGATAGCGCTGCTGATCGCCTGTCCGCAGCGCCGGCCCAAGGGCGGCATGCATTATGGCGAAGTCCTAAGCTCCACCTTCTCGCAGCTTGGCAAATATCGCGTGGTGCGGATGCGTGCCTTCTATCAGGCGTCGATGTTCGCGGCGTTCAACCTGTTCTGGACCGCTGCGCCGCTGAGCCTGATCCATGACTTTGGCCTGGGCCATAATGGCATCGGCGCCTTTGCGCTCGCTGGCGCAGGCGGCGCGCTGGTGGCGCCGGTGGCGGGCTGGCTGGCCGACCGACGGCTCACCGGCCCGGCCTCGCTCGGCGCGCTGATAGCGCTCGCCATAGGCTTCCTGCTGGCGGACTGGACGGTGGCGGCGGGCAGCCTGATCGGCTTCACCATCATGGCGGTGCTGATCGATGCGGCGGTGCAGGTCAGCCAGATCACCGGGCAGAAGCTGATCTTCTCGCTCGATCCCCATGCCCGCGGCCGGATCAACGCAGCCTATATGACGGTGATGTTCGTGGTCGGCGCGCTCGGATCGGTGATCGGATCGACCACCTATGAAGCGGGCGGCTGGAGCCTGAGCGCGATCGCCGGTGCGGCGATCGGCGGCGTGGCCGCGCTGGTCTTCATCCTGTTCGATCGGGGCGCCAGCGCCACGCGCTGACGCCCCTGCCGTCAAAAGACTTAGGCGTAGAGCGCCTTCACGCCCGGCAGTTCCTTGCCTTCCATCCATTCGAGGAAGGCGCCGCCGGCGGTCGAGATGAAGGTGAAGTCGGCGGCCGCGCCGGCATGGTTGAGCGCGGCGACGGTGTCGCCACCGCCCGCGACAGAGACCAGCTGGCCTTCCTTCGTGAGCGCCGCTGCCGTCTTGGCAAGGGCGACGGTCGCCGCGTCGAAGGGCGCGATCTCGAACGCGCCGAGCGGGCCGTTCCACACCAGGGTGCGGCAATTCTTGAGCGCATCGCCCAGCGCCTCGACCGCGGCCGGACCGACGTCGAGGATCATCTCGTCTTCCGCGACTTCATGCACGTTGCAGGTCCGGACCGACGGCGGGTTGGCGGCAAATTCCTTCGCCACGACCACGTCATAGGGCAGATGGATGATGCAGCCGGCTTCTTCCGCCTTGTCGAAGATGGCGTCCGCCGTGTCGGCCAGATCCTTTTCGCACAGCGACTTGCCGACATCGACGCCGCGGGCGTGGAGGAAGGTGTTGGCCATGCCGCCGCCGATGATCAGATGATCGACCTTGGTCACGAGATTGTTGAGCACGTCGAGCTTGGTCGACACCTTGGCGCCGCCGACGACGGCCGCGACCGGCTTGACCGGGGCACCGAGCGCAGCTTCGAGCGCGTCCAGTTCCTTCTCCATCGAGCGGCCGGCGAAGGCGGGCAGCTTGTGGGCCAGTCCCTCGGTCGAAGCATGGGCGCGGTGCGCGGCGGAAAAGGCGTCGTTGACATAGAGGTCGCCGATCGCGGCGATCGCGTCGACCAGCGCGGGATCATTCTTTTCCTCGCCGGCATGGAAGCGGGTATTTTCGAGGATGGCGATGTCGCCGTTGCGCATCACCTTGATGCCGTCGGTCGCGGCCTCACCCTGGCAGTCGGGAATGAACTGCACCTCGCGGCCCAGCACCTGGGTCAGCGGACGGGTGATCTTGCTCAGCGAAAATTCCGGGTTCTTCTGGCCCTTGGGCCGGCCGAAATGGGCGAGGATCAGCACCTTGGCACCGCGATCGGCCAGTTCCAGGATGGTCGGCATCGCCGCGCGCAGACGGGTGTCGTCGCTGACCGAACCGTCCTGCATCGGCACGTTCAGATCCTCGCGCACCAGCACCACCTTGCCGGTGATGTCGCCCATGTCGTCGAGTGTCTTGAACGGCTTTGCCATGATCGCTCCTAGAATTTGGAATTATGTCAGAAGAAAAACCCCGCCGGTTGGTCCGGCGGGGCTGAGAAGGCTTAGAGGAACTTCGCCATGACACCCGAGGTGTCGATCATGCGGTTCGAGAAGCCCCATTCATTGTCGTACCAGCTGAGCACGCGGACCAGGTTGCCCTCGATCACGGCCGTTTCCAGGCTGTCGACGGTCGAGCTGCGCGGATCGCCATTGTAATCGATCGAGACCAGCGGCTCGTCCGAATAGCCCAGGATGCCCTTGAGCGGGCCGGATTCCGAGGCAGCCTTAAGCAGGCCGTTGACTTCCTCGACCGTGGTGGCGCGGCTGGGGATGAACTTCAGGTCGACGACCGAGACGTTCGGGGTCGGCACGCGGACCGACGAACCGTCCAGCTTGCCCTTGAGCGCCGGCAGAACCTCACCCACGGCGCGGGCGGCACCGGTGGTGGTCGGGATCATCGACAGGGCTGCGGCGCGGGCGCGACGCATGTCCTTGTGGATCTGGTCCAGCGTGTTCTGGTCGTTGGTGTAGCTGTGGATCGTGGTCATGAAGCCGCGTTCGATGCCGATCGAATCATTCAGCACCTTGGCGAGCGGCGCCAGGCAGTTGGTGGTGCAGCTGGCGTTCGAGATGATGATGTCGTCGGCGGTCAGCTCGTCATGGTTGACACCGAAGACGACAGTCTTGTCGACGTTGGTGCCCGGTGCCGAGATGACGACGCGCTTGGCGCCGGCGGTCAGGTGGGCGCCGGCCTTGTCCTTGCTGGTGAAGATGCCGGTGCATTCCAGGGCGATTTCGACGCCCAGTTCGGCGTGCGGCAGGTTGGCGGGATCGCGCTCTGCCGTCACCTTGATCTTCTTGCCGTCGACCACCAGGAAATCGCCGTCGACGCTGACTTCGCCAGCCCAGTTGCCATGGACCGAGTCGCGCTTGAACAGCAGGGCATTGGCCTTGGCATCGCCCAAGTCGTTGATGCTCACCAGTTCCAGATCATGGTCGGTGCGCGAGAGGATGGCACGCGCCACCAGACGACCGATGCGGCCGAAACCGTTGATTGCTACCTTCGTTGCCACTGCACTTGTCTCCCGGTTTGCGTGTAGGTCTTGGGCTCAGGCGCCGAGCGCGGCCTTGATCTGCGGAGCGATCTTGGCGGCGGTCAGGCCGAAATGGTCGTAGAGCACTTCGGCCGGAGCCGACGCGCCGAAGCTGTCGATGCCGAAGCGCAGGCCGTCAAGGCCGGTATAGCGTTCCCAGCCGAAGGTGGTGCCGGCCTCGATCGAGGCGCGCAGCACGCCGGCGGGCAGGATGTCGGCCTTGTAGGCGGCGTCCTGCGCGTCGAAATGGGCCCAGCTGGGCATCGAGACGACGTCGGCGCCGATGCCCTGCTCTTCCAGCGCCTTTGCGGTGGCGACGGCGATCTCGACTTCCGAACCGGTGGCGAGCAGCACGACCTTGCGATCGGCGGTCGCGGCGACCAGGCGATAGGCGCCCTTGGCCGACAGATTCTCAGCTTTTTCCAGGCGCAGCTGCGGCAGGTTCTGGCGGGTCAGCGCCAGCACCGACGGGCCGGTCGCATCCTTCAGTGCCAATTCCCAGCACTCCGCCGTCTCGACGATGTCGGCCGGGCGATAGACGTCGAGGTTCGGGATCATGCGCATCGACATGACATGCTCGATCGGCTGGTGGGTCGGGCCGTCTTCGCCCAGACCGATCGAGTCATGGGTGAGGACGTGGATCACGCGCTGTTCCTGCAGCGCGGCGAGGCGGATGCCGGCGCGCATATAGTCGGAGAAGACCAGGAAGGTGCCGCCATAGGGGATCACGCCACCATGCAGCGCCATGCCGTTCATCGCGCAGGCCATGCCGAATTCGCGAATGCCATAATAGACATAGCGGCCCGAATAATCGTCGCGGGTCAGCGGGCCGGTCGACTTGGTCTTGGTGTTGTTCGAGCCGGTAAGGTCGGCCGAGCCGCCGACGGTTTCGGGCAGCAGATCGTTGATCGCGCCCAGCGCCAGTTCGCTGGCCTTGCGGGTGGCGACCTTCTGCGGATTGGCGATCAGGCTGTCGATATAGGCGTCGAGCGAGAAGCCGGCCGGCAGTTCGCCCGCCATGCGGCGCGAAAATTCATCGCCTTCCGCGGCATTTGCCAGGCGACCTTCCCAAGCCTTGCGAACATCACCGCCCTTGGCACCGATCGCCTTCCAGGCGGCGTCGATGTCGGCGGGGACCACGAAGGGTTCGGCGGTCCAGCCGAGGAACTCGCGGGCGGCGGCGACTTCGGCCTCGCCCAGCGCCGAGCCGTGGACGCCCGAGGTGCCAGCCTTGTTCGGCGCGCCATAACCGATCTTGGTGGCGCAGGCGATCAGCGAGGGACGCGGATCGGCCAGTGCTTCGTCGATGGCGCGGCGCACGTCGGCAACGTCATGGCCGTCGCACGACACGACATGCCAGCCGGTGGCGGCATAGCGGGCGCGGACATCTTCGTTGCTCGACAGGTCGACGGCGCCGTCGATGGTGATCTTGTTGTCGTCCCACAGCACGATCAGGCGCGAGAGGTTGAGGTGACCGGCAAGGCCGATCGCCTCATGGTTGATGCCTTCCATCAGGCAGCCGTCGCCGGCGATCACCCAGGTGCGGTGATCGACCAGATCGTCGCCGAACTCGGCGTTCAGGTGACGCTCGGCAATCGCCATGCCGACGGCGGTGGCAAGGCCCGAACCCAGCGGGCCGGTGGTCGCTTCGACCCCTGCCAGCTCGAAATTCTCCGGGTGGCCGGCGCAGGGCGAACCGAGCTGGCGGAAGTTGCGGATGTCGTCCATGGTCGGACGGGCATAGCCGGTGAGGTTCAGCAGCGAGTAAATCAGCATCGAGCCATGGCCGGCCGACAGCACGAAACGGTCGCGATCGGCCCATTTCGGCGCGGCCGGATCGAACTTCACATAATCCTTGAACAGCACGGTGGCGACGTCAGCCATGCCCATCGGCATGCCGGGATGGCCGCTATTGGCAGCCTGCACGGCGTCCATGGAAAGCGCCCGGATGGCGTTGGCGAGCTGCGTGTCGGAAACGGTCATAGCGGGAAGATGTCTTTCATGACTGGCATGGAACGGCCCGCGCGAACGGGCGAGTCGATTTGGGTTCCCTTTGTCGCGTCAATCCCCATGCGTCAACCGCAGGCGGGGCGTGGTGCGCGGCAAGCCGTCCAAACAGCGCTTTTGCAAGGCGAAAACATTGGCTATGCAGAAAATATGGCAAGCGACCGCATGATGCAGGCGATCGGCACGCTGGAGCGCGCGATCAGTCGGCTTGAACAGAATGTGGCCAGCCTTTCGCAGGCTGTCCCCCACGCCAATTCCGGCATCGACCAGATAGCCGCCCAGGCGGCATTGCAATCGCTGGACGATCTGATCGGGGAATTGCGGGGGCGCGCCGATGGCTGAAATCATGCTGCAGATCGCCGGCCGCCCCTATCAGCTGCGCTGCCGCGATGGCGAGGAAGCGCATATGGCGCATCTGGCCCAAATCATCGAGGACAAGGCCTATCAGGCGCAGCGCAGCACGCCGGGCCTGACCGAGGTGCGCACGCTGCTGTTCGCGGCGCTGTTCATGGCGGACGAACTCAACGAACTGAAGCGCGCCGCGGCAGGCCGACAGGAGCAGCTGGCGCTGGATAGCGACGACGAGCCGGCCGCCCGCGCGGTCGAGGCACTGGCCGCCCGCGTAGAAAAGCTGAGCGAGGCTCTTGCCGCCCGCGCCGCCGACGCCTAGATTGGCGGAGACGGGCACTGCCTGGTGCGAGCTTTAGCGAACATCCCTGAGGCGATAATCACATCCACGGGGGCTGTCCCTGGGCGGGCTCTGGCCCGATCTACATGGTCCCCACCTGACGTTGAGGCGTCAGAGGATATTCCAGCAAACGGCCAAGGCGGTCCCGTCACCCCTCCCCTACCAGCAAAGGCACCCCATGCCCGACGACAGTGATGCCGCCGACAAGTCGACCCTGCGCGCAATCGCCCGGCAGCGGCGGCGCAACTTCGTCGCCTCGCTCGACGCGCTGACCCACAGGCTGGCGTTCAAGGCCATCCCCTCCCCGCTCGCCCAGCGCATCGCCGACGCGCAGGTGATTGCGCTCTACATGGCGCTGGATGACGAGGCGCCAGCGCAGCGGCTGGCCCCGCAACTGGGCGTGATGGGCAAGCAGGTGGCGTTGCCGCGCGTGCTCGATCGCCTCGGCAGCATGGATTTCTTGCTGTGGCGGCCGGAGGACCAGCTGTTCCCCGGCCTGTTCGGCACCAGCCACCCCGAGCCATCAGGCGGCGCGGTGGCGCCGGATGTCATCATCGCGCCACTGCTGGGTTTCGACCAGCGGATGAACCGCCTCGGCCAGGGCGGCGGCTATTATGACCGCGCCTTTGCCCGCCATCCCGATGCCTTGCGCGTCGGCCTTGCCTGGTCGGCGCAGGAACTGGATGATGTGCCGGCCGACCCATGGGATCTGCCGCTCGACATGATCCTGACCGAAACCGCCGTGATCGAGGCAACCTGACTCCGATGAGCATCGACCCGCGCCATTATCATCAGCCCAGTTGGCGCAAGCCGGCCGGCATGTTCGCGATCCTGGGGCTGATCCTGGGCTGGGCCGTGCTGGTCGGCAGCCTGTCGCCGCTGATCGGCCAGTTGCCGATGTGGGGCCAGGTGCCGGTCTATATTTTCCTGGGCCTGATCTGGATCTGGATCCTGCCGCTGCGGCGGCTGCTCGCCTGGATGGAAACGGGGCGCTGGCGTCAGGGTTAATCCCGATGCCCAGCCCATGGTGTTTCGCCTTATCCCTGAGCGTTAGGCGACCATAGCGGACGCATCGCGGCCATGCGCGATGCCGGCGGCTCGCCGGAAACGGGGGCAACGGCATGTCCATGCGCCAGTCACCAGCATCGGCCGCCCATGCCGCGGACCGCTCCCTTCGATCATCCTGCATTCTCCGGGCGGCGCCACCCCGCACCGGTCTCAAACCATGTCCGGTGGCAGGCGCACAGTGCAACAGGAGGCGTTGATGGTTCCATTGAGCAAGCGATTGTTTGCCGAATGTTTCGGCACATTCTGGCTGGTGTTCGGCGGGTGCGGCAGCGCCGTGCTGGCGGCGGCCTTTCCCGATGTCGGCATCGGCCTGCTGGGCGTGGCGCTGGCCTTCGGCCTCACGGTGCTGACCATGGCCTTTTCGATCGGCCATATTTCGGGCTGCCACCTCAACCCGGCGGTGACGATCGGCCTGTGGGCCGGCGGCCGCTTTCCGGCCCGCGACATCGCCCCCTATATCGTCGTGCAACTGGTGGGCGCGGTGATCGCAGCCGCCCTGCTGCTGTTCATCGCCAGCGGCCAGCCGGGCTATGAGCTGGCGCCCAATAGCCTGGCGGTCAATGGCTATGGCCTGCATTCGCCGGGCGGCTACACGCTCGAATCAGGGCTGGCGATCGAGGTGGTGCTGACCTTTGGCTTCCTGAGCGTGATCCTGGGTGCGACCGACAGCCGCGCGCCGGCGGGCTTTGCCCCGATCGCGATCGGCCTGGCGCTGACGCTGATCCACCTGCTCAGCATCCCGGTCACCAACACATCGGTCAATCCGGCGCGCAGCACCGGTCCTGCCCTGCTGGTCGGCGGGTTGGCGCTGCATCAGCTCTGGCTGTTCTGGGTGGCGCCGATCATCGGTGCGCTGGCCGCCGGCGGCGTCTATCGCTGGCTCGCCAACGAACCGCTGCCGCCGCACGTGACGGGCGAGCATCTCTGAGACGAATCGTCACGGGCCGATGCCGTTGGTGTCGGCCCGCTGGCCTGTATCGATGTGAGGGAAAAAAGGATCGCCTGGCGATCGGGTCACTTCGAGAATGAAGTGGCGCGAGTGACGGGGCTCGAACCCGCGACCTCCGGCGTGACAGGCCGGCGCTCTAACCAACTGAGCTACACCCGCGCAGGGCGGCATCCTATCGTGACCCATGGTCACCAGATGATGCAAATCTGTTTACCTTCCGACTTTCCGGTCAAGGAAAGTGGCGCGAGTGACGGGGCTCGAACCCGCGACCTCCGGCGTGACAGGCCGGCGCTCTAACCAACTGAGCTACACCCGCGTTCGGTGTGGGCGGCCGTCTATGCGGGTCCGGCCAAGCTGTCAACCGTCCTCGCCATCAGTTTCTTCACTTGTTGCATTTTCTTTGCGACGGCTGACCGTCAGCGTCCCCTGTTCGAACAGGAAACCGGCGATGTCGGGCGTGCCGGCGGCGGCCACGACGGTCTGCACGATGATGAGCAACGGCACACCGAGCAGCGCACCAGGCGTGCCCCAGACCCAGCCCCAGAAGGTCAGCGAAACGAGAATCAGCAGCGGGTTCATCGTCAGGCGACGGCCAAGGATGGTGGGCGTGATGACATTGGCCTCCACCAGATGGAAACCGATCTGGAGAAAGGCGGGCAGCAGCGCCGTCCAGACATCGTCGAACACCATGAGGCCGCCCAGCGCCAGCAGCACGGCGGCCAGCATCGGCCCGAAATAGGGAATGAAGTTGAGCAAGGCGACGATGCCGCCCCACATCCAGGGCGATGGCATGCCGATCAGCCAGAGCGCCAGCGCCACGGCGAGGCCGAGGCACAGGTTGATGGTGGCGATCGTCATCACATAAGCGGAGGTGGCGTCGACCACATTCTGGATCACCCGCGCGACCGCCATGGCGCCGTCGAAACTGCCCCGGCTGTTGATCGTGCGGCGGCGCAGCCGGGTCCAGCCGGCAAGGAAGAAATAGATGATGAGCAGCGCGAACACCATCTGGATGATCGCCGACGGAGCGGCGGCGGCCGCGAACTGCAGCAGCGATCCGGGCGTTTCCACCGCCGCCCGGTGCGCGACCGATGCCGGCCCCGCGACCAGCATCTGGACGGTTTCGTCGACGAATCGCTGGGCCTGGGAATAAAAATCGATGAGCGGCGCCAGCGTCGCCTGAATCTTGGGTAGGCGCTGGGGCAGGATGCGGAACCAGTCGGTCGCCGGCACCACGATCAGCACCAGCGCGGTGTTGGCGACACTGAGGAAAGCGACGACCGCCAGCAGCGCCGACAGGCCCGAGGGCAGCCCGCGCCGCTCCAGCCATTCAAGCAGCGGCACCAGCGCGATCGCAATCACCAGCGCGGCGGTCAGCGGCAGGAAGAACTCGGCCCCGGCGCGCAGGGCGAAGGGCAAGGCCAGCAACAGGCCGACGCCCGAAGACAAGGCGATCGACGCCAGCAAACGGTCGCGCCGCCGATTGACTTCCAGTTCCTCGTTGGTGGTCACGCCCGATCCGTCCCCTGTGCATTCGCCATGTTGCTCTGCACCCGGCGCTCCGGCCGGTCAAATGCCATCGGCGAATCGCATCAGGAAGACGGCAAACAGGGGCTTAACCAAATATTGGGGAGACTGGCCGTAGGAGATGCGGACATTCGATAAGGGGGATATCGCATGGCAAGAGGGTTGATCGCGGGACTGGGCCTGATCGCAGGCATGGCCGCATCCTGGCAGGCCGGGGCGCAGGATATGCGGCTCGACAGCCGGACCTTCGTCGAACGGGTGCAGACCGACATCAATGGCCGCCCGCGCCGCACCGTCGCCAATGCCGAACGCGCCATGTCGGGCGACCAGCTGATCGTCGTGGTCGACTGGCGCCATGAAGGCAGCCGGACGGCCCATGGGCTGACCGTGGTTCGCCAGGTGCCGCGCGGCACCCTGCTCGACCTGACCGATCCCGCCATGCAGGCATCGGTCGATGGCGGCGCCCATTGGGGCCGACTGGAGCAATTATGGCTGCCGACGCCGCTGGGCGGTGTCCGCCGCGCTACGCCCGAGGATATTACCCATATACGCTGGCGCCTGCCCGACAGCGTGGCGCCGGGACAATCGGGGCGGCTGACCTATCGAGCGCAGGTGCGCTGACGCAGGCTGGATCGGGGCGACAATGGCCGCCCCGATCCCGTGCATTCACCAGCCCTCGAACAACAGGACAGGCGTTTCCAGCAGCTTGCGCACCGCCTGGACGAAGCTGGCGGCGTCCCATCCGTCGACGACGCGATGGTCGCAGCTAATCGACAGGTTCATCAGCTTCGCCGCGACGATCTCCTTCCCCCGGAACATCGGCCGCTCGATCACGCGGTTGGGGCCGATGATCGCCACTTCGGGCCGGTTGATGACCGGGGTGGTGGCGATGCCGCCGAGCGGGCCGAGCGAGGTCAGGGTCAGGGTGGAGCCCGACAGTTCGGCCGACGTCGCCTTGCCGCTGCGCGCGGCGTCGGCGAGGCGGCGGATCTCGGTCGCGAGTTGCCAGACATTCCTGTCCTGCGCGTCGCGGATCACCGGGACCATCAGGCCCGCGTCGGTCTGCGTCGCCATGCCGAGATGGACGGCGCCATGGCGCGTCACCACGCCCGCCTCGTCATCATAACGGGCGTTGAGCATGGGGAAGTCGGGCAGAGTCCTGCAGATCGCCACGATCAGCAGCGGCAACATGGTGAGCTTGGGCCGATCGCCGCGATGGGCGTTGAGCTGCGCCCGCGCCTCCTCCAGCGCGGTGACGTCGATTTCCTCGACATAGGTGAAGTGCGGGATGTGGCGCTTGGACGCGGCCATATTCTCGGCGATGCGGCGGCGCATGCCGATCACCTTTACCTGCTCGTCGGCGCGCGGTGCCGTGCGGCCGGCCGGGCGATAGCCCTGCCCCGAGCCGTAGAGCAGATAGGCGTCGAGATCGGCATGGCGGATATGGTCGCCATTGGGCTTCACCAGCGCGAGATCGACACCCAGTTCCCTGGCGCGTGCGCGGACGGCAGGGGAGGCAAGGATGGGGGCGGCAGAATCAGTCCCCCTCCCTTCCCGGGAGGGGTTAGGGGTGGGTACCGGCGAAGCCGGTGCTTCTGGCTCAACGGCAGGCAGCTCGCTTTGCTCGCCACCCACCCCCGGCCCCTCCCTGGAAGGGAGGGGAGCATCAATGGAGGCCTCGACCGTTTCGACCGTCGGCGCGGGTGCGGCAGACGCCCCCTCGCCTTCCGTCTCGATCTCGACCAGCATCGATCCGATCGACACCTGATCGCCCGGCTCTCCCGCCAGACGCACGACGGTGCCCGCGACCGGGCTTTCCATCTCGACCGTCGCCTTGTCGGTCATCATGTCAGCGATCGGCTGGTCTTCCTCGACCCGGTCGCCGACCTGGACGTGCCAGCCGACAATCTCCGCCTGCGCAATGCCTTCGCCGATGTCCGGCAGCTTGAATGTGAAAAGAGCCATTACATCCTCCCCCGTTCGTGCAGGGGCGTAGGAATGATCTGGCAAATGTCGTGCTGGGCACGAACGGAACAGGGAGGTATAACGACCATAGCCCTCAGTCCTTCATGATCTTGTTGATGGCTTCGCGGATGCGCACGGGGCCGGGGAAATAGGCCCATTCCAGACTGTGCGGATAAGGCGTGTCGAAGCCGGTGACGCGCTCGATCGGCGCTTCGAGATGGTAGAAGCAGCGTTCCTGCACCAGCGCCGACAGTTCGGCGCCAAAGCCGGACGTCCGCGTTGCTTCATGCACGATCAGGCAGCGGCCGGTCTTCCTGACCGACGCCTCGATCGTCTCGATGTCGAGCGGCACCAGGCTGCGCAGGTCGACGATTTCGGCATCGATACCCAGCTTTGCCACGGTGTTTTCAACGACATGGACCATCGTGCCATAGCAGAGGATGGTCAGCGCCTCGCCGGGTCGGGCGATCCGCGCCTTGCCGAGGTCGATGCGATAATAGCCCTGTGGCACCTGCGCATCTGCATGGCCCGCCCAGCTCTTGGCCGGCGTGTCATAATGGCCGTCGAACGGGCCGTTATAGATGCGCTTGGGTTCGAAGAAGATGACCGGGTCATTATCCTCGATCGCGGCGATCAGCAGGCCCTTTGCATCATGGGGGGTGGACGGGATCACCGTCTTGACCCCGGACACATGGGTGAAGATGCCTTCCGGGCTCTGGCTGTGGGTCTGGCCGCCGAAGATGCCGCCGCCAAAGGGCGAGCGCACCGTCATCGGCGAGATGAACTCGCCGGCCGAACGATAGCGCAGCCGTGCCGCCTCGCTCACCAACTGGTCGAGCGCGGGGTAGATATAGTCGGCGAACTGGATTTCCGGCACCGGCCGCAGGCCATAGGCGCCCATGCCGACCGCGACGCCGATGATGCCGCATTCGGTGATCGGCGTGTCGAACACCCGGTTCTTGCCATATTTCTGCTGCAAGCCCGCGGTGGCGCGGAACACGCCTCCGAAATAGCCGACATCCTCGCCCATTACCACGACATCGGGGTCGCGGCCCATCATCACGTCCAGCGCGCTGTTGATCGCCTGGATCATGTTCATCTGGACGGGTTCGTCCTGGCCGCCGGCGGCGACCGTTTCCATGCGCATGTCGTTCACAGCCCTGCCGCCTTCCATTCGTCCAGCATCTGCTGCTGCTGTTCTTTCAGGTGCCAGGGCATGTCCTCGAACACGTCCTGGAACATGCTTTCCATCGGATGGTGGAGGCCATGGCCCAATATGCCGTTCTTTTCGGCCTCGCGCGCGGCGTCGCGGACCATCTCGGCCAGTTCCTGGTCCATCGCGGCGTGGCGTTCCTCGTCCCAGATGCCCAGCGTGATGCAATGCTGCTTCAGCCGCGCAATCGGATCGCCGAGCGGCCATTTGCTGCTTTCCTCGGCGGAGCGATAGGCGGTCGGATCGTCGGACGTGCTGTGTCCTTCGACGCGATAGGTGAAATGTTCGATCAGGGTCGGGCCGCCATTGGCGCGGGCGCGATCCGCGGCCCAGCGGGTGGCAGCATAGACGGCCAGCACGTCATTGCCGTCGACGCGCAGCCCGGCAATGCCATAGCCGATCGCGCGCGCGGCGAAGGTGGTCGCCTCCGCCCCGGCAAAGCCGGAGAAGCTGCTGATCGCCCACTGGTTGTTCACCACATTCATGATGACCGGGGCGCGATAGACGCTGGCGAAGGTGCAGGCCGAATGGAAATCGCCCTCCGCCGTGGAGCCCTCGCCGCACCAGGTGGCGGCGATGCGGGTATCGCCCTTGGCCGCGCTCGCCATCGCCCAGCCCACGGCCTGGGGATATTGGGTGGTGAGATTGCCGGAGATGGAGAAGAAGCCGGCCTCGCGCGCCGAATACATGATCGGCAGCTGGCGCCCCTTCATCCGGTCGCCCTTGTTCGAATAGATCTGGTTCATCATGTCGACGATGGACCAGTCGCGCGCGATCAATATGCCCTGCTGGCGATAGGAGGGGAAGCACATGTCGTCGCGCGACAGGGCAAGCGCGGCGCCGATCGACACCGCCTCCTCGCCGGTCGACTTCATGTAGAAGCTGGTCTTGCCCTGGCGCTGGGCGCGGAACATGCGGCCGTCAAAGGCGCGGGTCAGCGCCATGTAGCGCAGCATTTTGAGCAGCGTGTCCGCCGGCAGCTTGGGATCCCAGGCGCCGACCGCATGGCCATCCTCATCCAGAACGCGGACCAGCCCATAGGCGAAGTCGCGCATCTGCGAAGGGTGGGTCGCCTCATCCGGGCGCGGTGCCGCGTCGGCCGCGGGAATGTCGAAATGGGTGAAGTCCGCGCTTTCACCGGGCCGCGCGGGCGGCTCGGGCACATGCAGCTGCAGCGGCGGCAGGTTGCGTCCCTGCCCGTCCGTCACAGCGCCGGATTCGATCGAATCGGTCATCCTGCCTCCTATTGTGCGTTGCAATAATATTGCTTGTGGCAATTATTATATTTCAACGCCGCGCAAGGCAAGCCTTACTGACCCAATTCCTTTTCGCCTGTCGCCTTCGCTGTCTCCTTAAACAGCGACAGGCGCGGAAATATGGGCCTGCGGCGCATAATCCTGCACCTCGAAATCCTCGATGCCATAGTCGAAAATGCTCGAAGGCCGGCGATTGATCCGCAGCTTCGGCGCGCCAGCCGGGGTGCGGCTGATCTGCTCCTCCACCAGATCGGCATGGTTGAGGTAGAGATGGACGTCGCCGCCCTGCCAGACCACCTCGCCCGGTTCCAGATCGCATTGCTGGGCCAGCATCCGGGTGATCATCGACAGGCCAAAGATGTTGAAGGCAAAGCCCAATCCCAGGTCGCAGCTGCGCTGGAAGAGCAGGCCGTTGAGGCGGCCGTCCGAAACCTGGAACTGATAGGTCATGTGGCAGGGCGGCAAGGCCATCTGCGCGACTTCCGCGACATTCCAGCCGGTGAAGAGCAGCCGGCGCGAGCCGGGGTTGGTGCGAATCGCCTCGACCAGTGCTGCGATCTGGTTGTGGCCCTGCGCCGCCCGGCGGAACAGGCCGTCCCCGGCCGGCTCGTAGCGCGGCCAGTTCACCCATTGGGCGCCATAGACCGGGCCAAGATCGCCCCATTGCCGGGCAAAGGCCTCATCCTCGATGATTCGCGCCTCGAACGCGTCGCGGTCGATATCCTCTCCAGTCGCCTTGCGGTAACTGTCGAGCGGCCAGTCGGTCCAGATATGGACATTCTGCTTCACCAACTCGCGGATATTGGTGTCGCCGGTCAGGAACCAGAGCATCTCGCGCGCGGCGACCTTCCAATAGACCCGCTTGGTGGTGAGCAACGGCACCGCGTCGTCCGCCAGCGAGAATCGCAAAGTCGCGCCCAGGATCGATCGGGTGCCGACACCGGTGCGGTCGATCCGCTCGTCGCCATGGCGCCAGATATGGCGCATCAGGTCGAGATATTGCTCTTCATAATGGGGCGGCTGCGGCGACATGGCGTGCAAGGTCGATGATCCTGGGATGGGAATGAATCTGGGCGTCCCGTCCATGTAGCATCCCCCCTGCCCCGCTGTCCCGACCAAAGGTCGCACCATAACGGATGCGACTGCCGGCCCGGCCTGCCCCGTTCCGCCACTACGGATCATTCCGCGTCTCCGCTCCCGGCGCATTGCTGACAGGCTGCGTGCCCAGGGGGTGCGATGCTGACATTGATAATTCTCGACGAGGACGGCCAGCCGCGCGACCGGCTGCACCCCGATGGCAACTGGCCCTGCCTGGTCGCGCATCTGCTGGCCAGCGATGCGCGACGGGTCATCCTGCACCAGCGGCGGCACACTGCGGCGCCGCAGCCGGTCGATATCGCCCTGACCCGCAGCCTGCACCGCCGGCTGCGGGCGCTCGACATCCACCTGGCCGACCATCGGATCGACACGCCGAGCGGCTGTTTCAGCTTCCGCGATGCGGGTCTTTTGTAGAATTTTCAAAAAAGCGCATCAGGTGGCTTGCCAGCCCTCAAACCCCTCTCTATAGGCGCACTCCTGCCTTACGGGGCCGCCCCAAAAGCGGCTTCGGCACCGGTCGGGGAATAGCTCAGCCTGGTAGAGCACTGTCTTCGGGAGGCAGGGGCCGGAGGTTCGAATCCTCTTTCCCCGACCAACTTATTCGTTCGGACTTCGGTTCGGGACGATAAGCAGAAATACCCCGGACTTCCATCGGAAGTCCGGGGTATTTGCGTTCTGTTTCCTTGCATGCCCTTTGGACCGCGGACCGACCGAGGGCATAACGAACCCGGTTCGGTACGCCCCCTGTCCTGACTTCAAGAGCCTATTACTTCTCGGTTGCCGGCACCGCCAATTTGGCAATCGCGTCGATCAAGTCGGCGACCTTGAAGGGCTTTTCGATCACCGGCACCGCATCGAACGCCTCGGGCAGATGATCGCGCCCATAGCCGCTGACGAACAGGAAGGGTATGGCCCGGTCCGCCAGGACACGCGCAACCTGCTCCACGCCCTCACCCTGGAGATTGCCGTCAAGCAGCACCAGGTCGCATTCCGCCTGATCGATCAGGGCCAGCGCATCGGCCACAGTCGCAGCCTGCCCGACGATATGGCCGCCGGCATCCTCCAGCGTCGCGGCCAGTTCGAAGGCGACCAGCGGCTCATCCTCGATCAGCAGCAGCCGGCGGCCATCCAGATGCGCCTTGCCGTCACTGCCACTGGCGCTCGCGCCCTGTTCGCGGGGCGCCGGACGCGCCTTCTTGCGCAGGCGCGGGCTGGAGGCATAGGGCAGCGTCAGCGTCCATCCCATGCCCTCGGCGCCGTAATGGGGCTGGGCACTGCCGCCGTCGGAACGCAGGCTGCGCTCGATCAGCGCGGTGCCGAAGCCGCGACGGCTGGGCGGCGAAACCGGGGGGCCGCCGCGTTCGCGCCAATCCAGAACCAACTGGTCATTGGTCAGGCGCCATTCCAGCTCGACACGGCCGGCCGGGGCCGACAGCGCACCATATTTATGGGCGTTGGTCACCAGTTCGTGCAGCACCAGCGCCAGGTGCAGCGCCGGTTCGGGCCGCAGATCGACCTCCGGCCCGTTCCAATGGAAGCGTTCTCCGTCGATCGCGCCGATCGTCACCTGCCCCTCGATCAGATCGCCCAGCCGCGCGGCCTGCCAGGTTTCGCCGCTCAGCAGCGAATGGGCGCTGGCCAGCGCATGGATGCGACCGATGAAGGTCGGGGCGAAATCGGACGGGCCGGACGAATGGCGCAAGGTCTGGGTGGCGATCGCCTGGACCGACGCCAGCGTGTTCTTCACCCGGTGGTTGAGCTCGCCGATCAGCAGCTTCTGCGTCGCCTCCGCCCGCTTGCGTTCGGTCACGTCGAGGATCTGCAGACTGATCGAGAAAAGCCGGCCGGCGGCATCGCGCAGCGCCGAGCAATAGCATTCGCAATCGAGGGTCAGTCCCTCGGCCGTGTGGAAGCGCAGCAGGCGGTTGGTGCGCGGCACGGTGCCGGCGATCATCTCGTCCATCAGGCCGGCAAAGTCGCCGCGCTGGCTGTCGTCCAGCCATTTGAGTTCGGACGCGCCAAAGCCTGCCACCTCTGCCGCACGCCAGCCGAACAGCCGCTCCGCTCCCTTGGACCAGGCGACGACATGGCGCTGGGCGTCGATTTCTACGATCGCCAACGGGCTGTTGTCGCCATGGGCCTGAATGCGGGCCAGCGCCGCGGCATGGCTGTCCCGTTCCCGCGCCAGTTCCTGCCGCTGCTGGAACAGTTCGACGAACAAGGCGACCTTGTGCCGCAGGATATGGGGGTCGACCGGCTTGAACAGATAGTCGATCGCGCCGCTTTCATAGCCGCGAAACTGGCGTCGCTCGTCGGTCGCCACGGCGGTCAGGAAGATGATCGGCACACGCCGGGTCCGTTCCGTGCCGCGCATCAGTTCCGCCAGCTCGAACCCGTCCATGCCCGGCATCTGCACGTCGAGCAGCGCCAGCGCGACATCCTCCACCAGCAGCAGTTCGAGCGCCTGCACGCCCGACCGCGCCTTGATGAGGGTCACGCCCTCGTCCGCCAGCAGCGCTTCAAGCGCGGTCAGATTTTCCTCGACATCGTCGACCGCCAGGATCTTGGTGGGCTCAGGCTGCATGGTCGAGCGCCTTCAGATCCTGCAGGTTGCGGCGATAGATTTTCTCGCCCTCGTCGAAATCGGCAAAGCCATCGGAATAGCGCGAGAAGCGCAGCGTTTCCTTCGAGCCCAGCCCGAGGAAGCCGCCGCGGACCAGCGATTCCCCGAACAGACCAAGCGCGCGGTCCTGCAATTCGCGATCGAAATAGATGAGCACATTGCGGCTGGACACCAGCTGTACCTCCCCGAAGACCTGGTCGCTCGCCAGATTATGTTGTGCAAAGACCGCGCGGCGACGCAGCGTCTTGTCGAAGACGGCAGCGCCATAGGCGGCAGTATAATAATCGGACAGCGAGGCCTTCCCGCCCGCAAGCCGATGATTCTCGCTGAATTGCGGCAGGCGATCGATCGCGTAGATGCCCGCTTCCGCCTTTTCGAGCGCGGCCGGGCTGATGTCGGTGCAGTAGAAGATCGTGCGATCCTCCAGCCCTTCCTCGCGGAACAGGATCGCGAGCGAGTAGAATTCCTCGCCATTGGCGCAGCCGGCGATCCACACCTTGAGCGAGGGATAGGTCTTGAGATGCGGCACGACCTGCTCGCGCAATGCCCGGAAATAGGCGGGATCACGGAACATCTCACTCACCTGGATGGTGAGGAAGCCCATCAGGTCGGCGAATACGGCGGGATCGCGCAGCAGCAGATGCTGAAGCTGGGACAGGCTGTCGCAGCCATGCTGATGCTGGGCACGAGCCAGTCGGCGATGCAGCGATCCGCGCGAATAGCCGCGAAAGTCGTAATGATAATGGCGGAAGATCGCTTCGAGCAGCAGGTCGAGCTCCAGCTCGTCCCGCGGCCCGAAATGCTCCTCCATCAGCGCGGCATCCATACACGCACCAGGCTGAGCAACTTGTCGACGTCGAGCGGCTTGGCGAGATAATCGTTGGCACCGGCCGCCAGACATTCCTGCTGGTCCTGCGCCATCGCCTTGGCCGTGAGCGCGATGATCGGCAGGCCCACGCCCCAGCCCTGCTTGCGGATTTCGCGCATCGCGGTCAGCCCGTCCATTTCGGGCATCATCACGTCCATCAGCACGAGATCGACCTTGGGCGCATCGGCGCGCGCAGCCTCTTCGAGCGCGACAAGCGCCTCGCGGCCATTGCGTGCGATACGGACATGAACCCCATGGGGTTCGAAAATGCTCGTGAGGGCATAAACGTTCCGTATATCATCCTCGACAACCAGAATATTTTTGCCTTCCAGCGCCTCGTCGCGGCTGAGCGAACGGGCGATCAACTGCTGCTGGGGTTCGGGCAGCTCCGACACCACCTGATGCAGGAACAGCGTCACTTCATCCAGCAGCCGTTCGGGCGACTTGGCGCCCTTGACGATGATCGACTTGGAATAGCGGCGCAGGCGCAGTTCCTCCTCCGCGCCGAGGTCGCGGCCGGTATAGACGATGACTGGCGGGAAGCCGACGCTGTCGTCCGCGCTCAACCGTTCGAGCAGGTCGAAACCGGACGCATCGGGCAGGTTGAGATCGAGCACCATGCAGTCGAAGGTCTCGCGGCCCAGCATCTCGAAACATTGGGCGGCCGAATGGGCCTCCAGCGTCTCGACCTCCCGCGAGGCGAGCAGCAACTTGATGCTCTCGGCCTGCTGGGCGTCATCCTCGACCACCAGAACCCGACGCATGCGCTGAGCCATGCGCGCCTCCAGCCCTTCGAGCATGTCGATCAGCGCGTCACGCTTCACCGGCTTGAACAGATAGCCGATCGCGCCGCTGGCCAGCGCCGCCTGGCTGTCATCATCGACCGACACGACATGGACCGGGATGTGGCGGGTGCGCATGTCGCGCTTGATCCGGTCGAGTACCGACAGGCCGGTATGGTCGGGCAGGTTCATGTCCAGGATCACGGCATGGGGCAGATATTGCCGAGCCATCAGCGCGCCTTCGTCGGCGGTGCCGGCGATCAGGCACTGGAAGCCCTGTTCATGCGCGATGTCGCACAGGATGCGGGCAAAGACCGGATCATCCTCCACGATCAGGATCAGGCGCGAATCCCCGGACAGGGTTTCGCGATCATCCTGGGTATCGACCAGGCTGGCGACACGCTGGCGCGCGGGCGCCACCGGCTGGGGCCGCGGCGCCTCGGCCAGGCTGATCGAAGGCAGATGGCTGAGCGCGGGATCGAAGCGATCGGGCAGCAGCAGCGAGAAGGCACTGCCCTCGCCCGGCTGGCTTTCGACGCGCAGTTCGCCGCCCAGCAGCCGCGCCAGTTCGCGCGAGATGGATAGGCCAAGGCCGGTGCCGCCATATTTGCGGCTGATCGTGCCATCGGCCTGGCGGAAGGGTTCGAAGATCAGCTTCTGCTGCGCTTCCGCAATACCGACGCCACTGTCCTGCACGGTGAAGGCGACCCGGCCATCCGCATGCCGGCCGACGGTCAGCGCGACCTCGCCCCGATCGGTGAACTTGATCGCATTGGACAGGAAATTCTTCAGCACCTGCTCGACGCGCTGCGGATCGGTTTCGATCTCGACCGGATCGGCGCCGGCGGCGAGGCGGAAGGACAGGCCCTTGGCCTGGGCCGAGGGCGCGAAGATCGCCTGCAGCTTGTCCAGCATCGGCGCGATCCGCACCGAACGCGGCTGCAATTCCAGCTTGCCCGCCTCGATCTTGGAAATGTCGAGAATGTCGTTGATCAGGGTCAGCAGATCATTGCCCGACGTCTCGATCGTCTCGGCATGGCGCACCTGATCGGCGCTGAGATTGCCGGCCCGGTTTTCCGCCAGCAGCCGTGCCATGATGAGCAGCGAGTTGAGCGGCGTGCGCAGCTCATGGCTCATATTGGCGAGGAATTCGGACTTGTAGCGGCTGGCCTGATCCAGCTCGGCGGCCTGTTGCTGGAGCGACAGCTGGGCGCGGGCGAGATCGTCGCGCTGCGCCTGCATGTGACGGGCCTGCTCCTCCAGCTGGACATTGGTCTGTTCCAGCTCGCTCTGCTGCGCCTCCAGCCGGGAGGCGGAGTCCTGAAGCTGGCGGCTCTGGGTTTCCAGCTCGTCATTATTGGCGCGCAGTTCCTCGCCCTGGGCCTGCAATTCCTCGGCCTGGCGCTGGGTTTCCTCCAGCGCGTCCTGCAACCGGGCGCGAAAACGGGCCGAGCGCAGTGCGATGCCCATGCCGGCGCTCGCTTCCTCCAGCAGTTCAAGCACGCGGTCATCGACCGGATCGAAGGCGCCCAGTTCGAGCACCGCATTGACGACGCCGTCGGTCACGGTCGGCACGATCAGCAGATGGCGGGGACGATCGCGGCCAAAGGCTGAGCCGATCGTCAGATAATGATCGGGCACATCATGCAGCAGTTGCGCCCACCCTTCAGCCGCGACCTGACCCAGCAGGCCTTCCTTGGCGACGAAGCGCTGCGGCATGTCGGCATCGGCCGGCACGCCGAGCGTCGCGACGCGGTTGAACTGGCCTTCCTCGCCCTTGAACAGGGCACCGCCCTGGAAGCCGAGATAGCGCGCGAGGAAGGCGAGGATCGCCTCCCCCAGCTGCTCGACGCTCTGGTCGCCACGCATGGCGTCGGCCAGCCCCAGATGCCCCGCCTGCAACCAGGCCTGGCGCGCGCGCGCCTTGCTGTTGCGGCGTACCAGCAGATAGACGGCGATGGTCAGCACCACGCCCAGAAGGCCGGTGACGAGGCCCGACATGATCGCGGTCTGCGAGGCCGATGCCATGTCGGCGAGGCGGATTTCCCGCAGTCGCAATTCCTCACGCGCCATCGTGTCGAGCTGGGCCCGGACGGCGTCCATTTCCTGCTTGCCGCGGCCGGTGGTAACGATCGTCAGTGCCTGGATGATGCTCTGGTTGCGCCGCGCCTCGATCGTTTCCCTGAGTTCGGCAAACTTGGCATCGACATGACGCCGCAGGCGGGCGAGATTATTCTGCTGGGTCGGGTTGTCGCGGGTCAGCCTGGCCAGCGCATCGAGCCGGCCGGGCATGGTCGCCACCGCATTCTCATAGGGCTCCAGATAGCCGCGATCGCTGGTCAGCAGATAGCCGCGCTGGCCAGTCTCGGCATCCTGCGCGGTCGAAAGCAGTTCATCGAGCGCGATCAGCACATTATGGGTATGGCGGATCGCCCGGTCGCTCTCGCCCAGGCCCTGAATATTGAGATAGGCGACAGCGCCGCTTACCAGGAAGAAGGCAATCCCGAGGAACAGGCCCAGCGCCGCCCATGCATCCGTGCGCCCGCTGACGGAGCCAAATTTCGCCTTGCCCATTATCATCCTGTTGTCGTTGCCGTGACGGAGGTGCCGACTAAGGGGCATTTCCGCACGAAAGCAAGCGCCACCTTGCGCCGGAGCGCCAGGGCTGATCGAGATCAACCTATTGATGCGCCTGATCGCATCCCGAGCACCCGCGACCATTGCGCACAGGCTGCACCATCGCCATCATCGCGCGACACGGAGTGGCGGGAGGCCGGGGATGGAGACGATCGGGCGCGATCTGCGGGAGATGCAGCGTGTGCCGCTGACGGCCGAGCATGTCGCGGCGCTGCGCGCCGAAGGCAGCGAGGCCATCTATCCCGCCGGCACCTATATCGTCCGGCCCGGCGACCCGGTCGACCGCTTCATCTATGTCGAGGATGGCGAGATCGAGGTGGTCAATCCGTTCGGCGAGGAACGGCATGTTCCCTCCACCATCGGGCCGACCCAGTTCATGGGCGAGATATCCTTCCTGAGCGGCGGCAGTTGGTCGATCCCGATGCGTGCGGCGCGTGACACCCGCGTGCTGGAAGTGCCGCGCCCGGCGATGCTGCGGCTGATGGCGGCGATCCCGGAGATGTCGGACATCATCATCACCGTGCTGGCGGCGCGACGCCGGCGACAGCTCGACATGGGCGACAGCACCCTGGTGCTGATCGGCGAGGATGAGGACCGGGCGGTGCGCTGCATCGCCGAGTTCGCCAGCCGCAACCGCCTGCCCTACACATCGCACACCCTGGGCAGCGACGATGCCCGGCGGGTGGCGGCCAGTTGCGGCGCGCAGGCGGACCAGCCTGCCGTGATCTTCGGTCGCGACAATGTCGTTGCCGATCCCACGCCCGAGAAGGTCGCCCGGCTGTTCGGCCTCGATCGCGGCTTTACCGAGAATGAGACGGTCGACCTGCTGATCGTGGGCGGTGGGCCGGCCGGCGTGGCGGCCGCCGTCTATGCCGGGGCCGAAGGGCTCAATGCGCTGGTGGTGGAGGATATCGCGATCGGTGGCCAGGCCGGCACGTCGAGCCGGATCGAAAATTATATGGGCTTTCCCACCGGCATTTCCGGCGCCGACCTCGTCTGGCGCGGCGAGGTGCAGGCGATGAAGTTCGGCACCCGCTTCCTGATGCCGCGCCGGGTGACGGCGCTGGAGGAAACCGGCGACGGCCATTATTGCGGCGTCTTCGACAATGGCCAGCGCATCTGCGCCCGCGCGGTGCTGGTCGCGACCGGCGTGGAATATCGGCGCCTGCCGATCAACCGGCTCGCCGATCTGGAAGGGGCCGGCATCTATTATGCCGCGACCGAGAATGAGGCCCGCTATTGCCGCCAGGCCGAAGCGGTGGTGGTCGGCGGCGGCAACAGCGCCGGCCAGGCGGCGATGTTCCTCAGCCGCAGCGCGCGCCATGTCCATCTGCTGGTGCCCGGGCCTTCGCTCGCTTTGTCGATGTCCAGCTATCTGTCCAGCCGGCTGGAGGCAGACCCGGCGATCACCATTCATTATGACACCGAAATTGACACATTGCATGGCGATGCGCAGCTCGACGCGGTGACGATCCGCAAGACCGACGGTAGCGCGCGCGAGATCGCCTGCTGCGCCCTGTTCATCATGGTCGGCGCGGCGCCCAATACCGGCTGGCTGTCGGGACTGGTGGCGCTGGACGACAAGGGGTTCGTGCTGACCGGCGATGCGGTCGAGGCCCCCTCCCCCTATGAAACCTCACGCGCCGGCATCTTCGCGGTCGGCGACGTGCGTGCCGGATCGGTGAAGCGCGTCGCTTCTGCCGTAGGCGAAGGATCGGTCGTGATCTCGCGTATCTGGAGCCATGTGAATGACGGGGCGGTCAGGCCGCGCGCTGCAGCTTCTCCCGCAACGTCACCAGCGACCGGTTGAGCGCGGCGATTTCCTCGATCGAGATGCCGACGGCCTCCATCAGTTCGGCGGGGACGCAAGTTGAGACGTCCTGTGCCACCGACTGCCCCTGCTGCGTCAGGCGCACCCGCACCACCCGTTCGTCGGCCGTGTCGCGCTGGCGGGTGACGAGGCCCGCCGCCTCCAGCCGCTTGATCAGCGGGGTCAACGTATTGGATTCGAGGAAGAGCTGACCGCCCAGCGCGCCGACCGTCTGGTCATCGCGCCGGGCCAGCGCCACCATCACCAGATATTGGGGATAGGTGAGGCCGTAGCGATCGAGCAGCGGCTTGTAGAGCCGGTTGAAGGCAAGCCCGGTCGAATAGACGCCGAAGCAGAGAAAATCGTCGAGCGCGCCGCGCGCGGTATCTTGGGCAGTCATGGCGGGGGTGGTCATGGCGATACTCCTTGCCCCGAAATATAAATCGCACGCGATATGATCGCAAGGGTTGACGACTCAGATCGGCAGGCACATATAGATCGCACGCGATTTAATCGCAGATGATTAAATGAAAGGACCGATCGATGAGCAGCAAGATCGTCTATTCCACCAGCGCCACCGCAACCGGCGGCCGCGACGGCAAGGCCGCAACCACCGATGGCAGCTTCGCGGTGACGCTGGGCACGCCCAAGGAACTGGGCGGCAATGGCCAGGGCAATAATCCCGAACAGCTGTTCGCGTCGGGTTATGCCGCCTGCTTCCTGGGCGCGATGAAGTTCGCCGCCAGCCAGGACAAGGACCTGCCCCGCGTGCCCGCCGACGCCAGCGTCACCGCCACGGTCGGCATCGGCCCGCGCAGCGACAAGGGCTTTGGCCTGGACGTCGCGCTGGAAATCAGCCTGCCGGGCGTCGACAAGGCTGCGGCCGAGGCGCTGGTCGCCGAAGCGGACACGATCTGCCCCTATTCGCACGCCACCCGCGGCAATATCGACGTGCGCCTCAGCGTCGCCTGACGCGCGGCGACCTGCCACAAAGAAAAAGGGCGGCCCGTGCGGGCCGCCCTTTTCATCATCAGCCGATCATCATCAGGCTGGCATTGCCGCCCGCGGCGGTCGTGTTGATGGAGGTCGATACCTCCTCCAGCAGCCAGTCGAGATGCCAGGCGCGCTCGTCGCCGGGCGCGGCTGCGTGGACGGTGACGATCGGCCCATCCAGTTCGGCCACCGCCTGGGTTGCGGCGAGGATCTGGTCGACATCCCCCTCCACCAGCATCGCGGCGAAAGGCGCGTCCGGCTGGGCGAGGAAATGGGCGGCGACGCTGGCGGGCAGGCCCTGCGGCAGCGGAGCGCCCTCAATCACGGCGCGATTGCCGGTCGCCAGCACGGCGGCCATCTGGGCCAGCAGGCCGCGCCGCGTGCCCGGACGCAGCAACAGCAAGCCACGCGGATGCAGCGCATAGAGGTTGGTCTCGCCGACCGGGCAGGGCAACGCCAGTTCGACGCCGAGCGCCGACGCATCGCCATAATGGCGCGCGACCGCCGCCGCTTCATGATCGTCCTGCGCCTCCAGCCAGCTGACGAAATCATGGATCGGCGAAGCGAGATAGCCGACCCGCTCGGCAAAGACCGGCGCGGTGCGGGTCAGGCGGCCGAGATAGAGCGGTCCGCCCGCCTTTGGCCCGGTGCCAGACAGGCCGCGCCCGCCGAACGGCTGAACCCCGACGATCGCGCCGATGACGTTGCGGTTCACATAGATATTGCCGGCCTTCACCCGCGCGGTGACGCGGGCCACCGTCTCGTCGAGGCGGGTGTGCAGGCCGAAGGTCAGGCCATAGCCGGTGGCGTTGATCGCATCGACCAGCGCATCCATCCGCTCGCGGCGGAAGCGGATGACGTGCAGCACAGGGCCGAATATTTCGCGGCTGAGGTCCGCGATGCTGTCCAGTTCGATGATGGTCGGCGCGACGAAGGTGCCGTGCGCCGCCTCTTCGGGCAGTTCCTGCTGCTCGACCTTGCGGCCGAGCGCGCGCATCGCGGCGATATGCTGTTCGATGCCCGCCTTCGCCTCGGCCGTGATGACCGGGCCGGTGTCGACCGCCAGCCGATCGGTACGGCCGATGCGCAATTCCCTGAGCGCCCCCTTCAGCATGGTGAGGGTGCGATCGGCGACATCCTCCTGCAGGCACAATATGCGCAGCGCCGAGCAGCGCTGGCCGGCGCTGTCGAAGGCGGAGGCGATGACGTCGGCCACCACCTGTTCCGCCAGCGCCGAACTGTCGACGATCATCGCATTCTGGCCGCCGGTTTCGGCGATCAGCGGGATCGGCTTGCCCGCGGGCGAGAGGCGGGTGGCGAGCTGGCGCTGGATCAGCCGGGCGACCTCGGTCGAGCCGGTGAACATGACGCCTGCCGTTTCCGGCGCAGCGACCAGCGCGGCGCCGATCCGGCCGTCGCCGGGCAGCAGTTGCAGCGCATCGCCGGGCACGCCGGCTTCATGCAGCAGGCGCACGGCTTCGGCCGCGATCAGCGGGGTTTCCTCGGCGGGCTTGGCCAGCACCGGATTGCCGGCGACCAGTGCCGCCGCGACCTGTCCGGTGAAGATGGCGAGCGGGAAGTTCCACGGGCTGATGCAGACAATCGGCCCCAGCGGCGCCTGATCCGGGCCGAAGGTGCCGCGTGCCTGCGCCGCATAATAGCGCAGGAAATCGATCGCCTCGCGCACTTCGGCGATGGCGTTGGGCAGCGACTTGCCCGCTTCGCGCATGATGAGGCCCAGCAGCACCGGCATCCGGTCCTGCATCGCGTCGGCCGCCCGCTCCAGCAGGACGGCGCGATCGGCGACCGACGTGTTGGGCCAGCAAGCGTTGGCCGCGCGAATCGCGGCGGCGCGGGCGTGATCGGCGCTCGCTTCCCAGACGGTGCCGACAATGTCGCGATGGTCGGCGGGGTTGCAGACCGGGCGGGCTTCCCCTTCCCCGCCCTCGGGCGCGGCGGTCCAGGCGATGGTGGCGCTGTGCTGCAGCGCCTGTGTCAGCTTAGCTAGCGCGCCTTCATCGCTGAGGTCGATGCCATCGGAATTTCGGCGATCGGGATAGAGGCCGGCGGGCGCGGCGATCTGGTCGTGCCGGGCGCCGGGATGCGGCATGGCGCGAACGATCTCGACCGGGTCGGCGATCATCTCCTCGATCGAGACATCGGGATCGGCGATGCGGTTGACGAAGCTGCTGTTCGCGCCATTTTCCAGCAGGCGGCGGACGAGATAGGCGAGCAGGGTCTCATGCGTGCCGACCGGCGCATAGATGCGGCACGGACGGTCGAGCTTGTCCTTGCCGACGACCTGTTCATAGAGCGGCTCGCCCATGCCGTGCAGGCACTGGAACTCATATTTGCCGATCGCGAAGTCCGGCCCGGCCATCTGGTAGATGGTGGCCAGCGTCTGGGCATTATGGGTCGCGAATTGCGGGAAGACGGCATCAGGTGCGGCCAGCAGTTTCCTGGCGCAGGCGACATAGGCGACGTCGGTATGGACCTTGCGGGTATAGACCGGAAAATCGGCGAGGCCGTCGACCTGCGCGCGCTTGATCTCCGCATCCCAATAGGCGCCCTTGACCAGGCGCACCATCATCCGGCGATTGGCGCGACGGGCGAGGTCGATGATCCAGTCGATGACGAAGGGGCAGCGCTTGCCATAGCCCTGGACGACGAAGCCCAGGCCATCCCAGCCGGCAAGGTCGGGATCAAGCGCCAGGCTTTCGAGCAGGTCGAGCGAGAGTTCGAGGCGGTCGGCCTCCTCCGCGTCGATGTTGAGGCCGATGTCGTAGCGCTTCGACAGCAGCGCAAGCTGCTTCACCGCCGGCAGCAATTCGTCCATCACCCGGTCGGCCTGCGCACGAACGTAGCGCGGGTGGAGCGCCGACAGCTTGATCGAGATGCCGGGGCCGGCATAGATGCCGCGCCCGGCCGACGCCTTGCCGATGGCGTGGATCGCCTTTTCATAATCGGCATAATAGCGCGCGGCGTCG